>DATABR010000067.1:0-53111 GCA_036259435.1 Glycomyces sp. | reverse complement strand
CGGCGGCCGGGGGCGAGCCCGGCCGCCGCTTCGACCTCTAGTACGGCCCGACCTCGCTCGGGAGTCGGCGCTCGCTGTGCGCGCCGACGCCCGGGAAGTCCAGGTTCGGGCAGCTCAGACCCTCTTCGGGGACGGTGCGGTCGACGAAGTAGGCGTTCACGGCGGTATCGATGCACTCCGAGGTGCCGCCGTAGATGGTGTGCCAGTACCCCTCATAGGTGATGAGGTGGCCGTCGGCCTGCTCGGAGGAGGTCTCCGACCATTCGTAGACGGTGGCGGGGTCGTGCTCGTTGCCGATGAAGACGATCGGCGGCGCGTGGTCGATGTCCAGCGGCTCCCGCTCATTCCGGTGCTCGATGCCGGAGCCGATGCAGGTGAGCGCGTGTCCGTTGTACGGCGTCCACTCCACGTTCGGTGAGTCCTCGGCGAGTCGGCCGAGGAGGTCTGCGAGTTCCTCGTAGTCCTCGATCGGGAAGCCCCAGTCCTGGCACCAGGCCGGGTAGTAGAGGTTCTCCGCGACCGGCGCTTGCCTGAGCGCCAAGGCACCCGGCAGGGACGCGCCGTCGCGCATGGCCGCGTACTCGGTGGCCAGTGCGGGCCATTCCTGCGGGTAGTTCGCGGCGAAGGTGTAGTTCCCCGCCAGGCTGATGAAGTCGAGCGGGTCGCCGGTGTGGGGGTCGGTGAGCTTCCCGGCCCGGGCGGCGGCCTTGAGGTCGCCGTACAGGGTCTCGACGTCCTCGCCGTGGAGCGCGCAGTCGGCGGTCGACTCGCACCAGTCGGCGAACGCCGTGAAGTTCTCCTCGACGGCAGCGGTCTCGGACCGCATGAAGTCCCATGTGGACTCCAGGCTGTGGTCCATGTTGCCGTCCAGGACCATCGTGCGGAACCGGTGCGGGTAGCGCTCGGCGTACTGCTGGCCCATGAGGGTGCCGTAGGAGTAGCCGAGGTAGTTGAGCTTGCCCTCGCCGATGGCGCGGCGGATGCGCTCCATGTCCTTGACGGTCTCGAAGTTGCTGACGTGGTCGAAGAGCTCGCCGGTGTGCTCGCGGCAGTCGGCGGTGAGGGCGGCGTTGGCCGCCGCGAGCGCGTCGAAGGAGGGCTGGTCGGTGGGGAAGGGCACCGCCGCCTCCTCCAAGGCCTGCTCGCTGCAGACGACTTGCGTGCTGGTGTTGACGCCGCGCGGGTCGAAGCCGATGAGGTCGAACCGCTCGGCGGTCTCGCCGGTCAGCACGTTGCGGTTCTTGACCGTGTTCACCCCGGAGCCGCCGGGGCCGCCGGGGTCCATGAGAATCGTGCCGAGTTTTTCGTCCGGGTCGGCGGCCTGCCGACGGGCGAGGCCGATTTCGATCGTCCCGCCCCAGGGCCTGCGGTAATCGAGCGGGACTTCGATGGCGGCGCACTCGACCGCTTCGGCCGGTTCGACATCGGGGCAGGGCTGCCAGTCGATGCCGTGGTGCTGTGAGGAAGCCGCAGCGGCGGGCGCTGCGGCGAGGAGGGCGGTGGCGAGGGCCACCGCTGCTGCGGCGGCGAGGTGTCGGGTGGATGGTCGCACTGGTTACCTTCCAGCAGAAGGGAACCCGGACTCGCGCGAGCACGAGCCGGGCGTTGAGTTCCACCCGAAATTGTACGGAATGTATTGGTCCCTTAGGGTTTCAGAACTTCACCGGTTTCGCCCACCTGTGCCCCATCGGTACCCTTGGCCCCGTTGGCCTCCCGGGTAGGTCGGCTACCAGCAGGTGCCGCCTTCGCGGCGTTCGGCGATGCGGTCGCGCACCCGGCCGAGGCCGTCGGCGATCGCCTTGCGCTCCTCGGGGGTGAGCACGTCGATGAGCACTTGGCGCACGGCCTCGACGTGCCCGGGCGCGGCGCTCTCGAGTTTGGCGCGGCCCTCGGCGGTGATCGCGGCGAGCACGCCGCTCTTGCTCCACTCGCACTGGCGCCGCTCGACCAGCCCGGCCTTCTCCATCTGCCCGATCTGGTAGGTCAGGCCGCTCTTGGAATTGACGAGGCGTTCGGCCAGCTCGGTCATGCGCAGTGCGCCGCCCTCGGCCGCGTTGAGGTGGATGAGGATCTCGTACTGGAGATGCGAGAGGCCCGCGTCCTCCTTGAGCTGCTGGTCGAGTTCGCGGGCGACCAGGGTCGCGGCGGGGATGAACGCGAGCCAGGCCCGCATCTCCTCGTCGTCCAACCATCGTGTGTGACCCATGCCTCCAGTTTACTCCATTGTTCAAATTTGAACGCAACTGTACCTTGGTGCAAGCAGTTCAAATTTGAAAAGGATCTGAGCATCGGAGACGACATGGACACCGCTCTAGCGCCCGCCGCGGTCCGCACCCGCGTCACCATCCCCCTGAACTTCGCGGACGGCTTCGCGACCACCGCCGAAGCCGTCACCTTCAAGGGCCTCGCGGACGACGCCGAGCACCTCGCACTGGTCTTGGGCCACCCCGCCCCCGGCGCGACGCCGCTCGTGCGGCTCCACTCCGAATGCCTGACCGGCGACGTCTTCGGCTCGGCCCGTTGCGACTGCGGGCCCCAGCTGCGCGAGGCCGTCGAGCGCATCGCGCAGCGCGGCGGCGTCCTGCTCTACATGCGCCAGGAAGGCCGCGGTATCGGCCTGTACAACAAACTCGACGCCTACGCCCTGCAAGACGACGGCCTCGACACCTACGAGGCCAACGCCGTCCTCGGCCTGCCCGAGGACGGCCGCGACTACACCGCCGCCGCCCAGATGCTCGAAGCGCTCGGCACCGGCCCCTTCGAACTGCTCACGAACAACCCCGACAAGGCCGACCAGCTGCGCGGCCTCGGGGCCGACGTGGCGGGCACCGTTCCCACCGGCGTGTTCGCCACCCACAGCAACGCCCGCTACCTCAGCGCGAAGGTGCGCCGCACCGGCCACACCATCGCCCTCCCGGAGCTGGCGGCCTGACGAGACGTGAACGGCCCACACATCACGCAGATGCGGGGGCCGTTCGCCACCGTTCAGCCCTTGACGGCGCCGATGATCACGCCCTTCTTGAAGTGCTTCTGCACGAACGGATAGATGATGAGCGCCGGGATGATCGCGATCATCACGATCGCCATCTTCACCGCCAGCGTCGGCGGCGCGTCCTGCAGCCCGGCCGCCTGCGGCAGCGGTGCCGACTCCACCACGTACGTGCGCAACACCAGCGCCAGCGGCCACTTCGACGTGTCGTCGAGGTACAGGAACGCGTTGAACCAGTTGTTCCAGTACGCCACCGCGTAGAACAGCGTGACCACGGCGATCACGGCCTTGGACAGCGGCGCCACGATCTGCCACAGCACCCGGAACTCCCCGGCCCCGTCGATGCGGGCCGAGTCGAACAGCTCCTGCGGGATGCTCATGAAGAACGCCCGCAGCACCACCACGTTGAACGCGGACACGGCCATCGGCAGGATGATCGCCAGATAGTTGTCCCGCAGCCCGATCGCGCTCACCCACAGGTAGACCGGGATCAGGCCGGGGAAGATCACGAACATCAGCAGTACCGAGAACAGGATCGTCTTGTGCCCGAAGGAGCCCGGCCGCGACAGCGAGTACGCGCCCAGGACCGAGACGACGACGCTGAGCACCGTGCCGACCGCCGTGATCCCCAGCGAGATCACGAGGGACCGCAGCACCACCGGGTTGCGGAACATCTGCTCGTACGCCTCGAAGGTGACCCCGTCGCCCGGCCAGATCACGAGCCCGCCGACGCGGTGCACGGTGTCGGCGCTCGACAGGCTCGTCAAAGCGATCGTGTAGATCGGGAACAGGATCAGCAGCGCGATCACCGCGATGCTCGCCCCCTTCGCGGCCCGTCCGGCGACGCTCGGCTTCTCTTCCCATGCGGGTCGATTCGCAGCGCTCATGATTTCGAGTACACCCCCCGCTCGCCCAGCATGTGGGCGGCCTTGTTGGCGGCCAGAATGAGCACCAGCCCGACCACGCCCTTGAACAGCCCCGCCGCGGCCCCGTAATCGAAGTCGCCGGTGCGGATGCCGCTGTAGTACACGAACGTGTCGAAGACCTCCGAAGCCTGCGACCCGACCGCGCTGCGCTGCAGGAAGAACTGTTCGAACCCGACGTTGAGCGAATCGCCCAGGCGCAGGATCAGCAGCAGGATGATCACCGGGCGGATTCCCGGCAGCGTGATGTGCCACAGCCGCCGCCACCGTCCGGCCCCGTCCACCGAGGCGGCCTCGTACAGGCTGGGGTCGATCGCGGCCAGCGCCGCGAGGAAGATGATCGCCCCGAACCCGGCCTCCTTCCAGATCGCCTGCGAGGTCACCAGGAGGATGAACGTGTCCGGATCGGTCATCCAGTCCACGCCCTCGAAGCCCGCCCCGCGCAAGATCTGACTGAGCAGCCCGGCGCCGCCGAGCATCTGCTGGAAGATCGCGATCACGAGCACCCAGGAGAAGAAGTACGGCAGGTACACCACGCTCTGGAGCATCGACCGCAGTCGCGCTGACGCCAGCGAGTGCAGCAGCAGCGCCAGCGCGATCGGCACGGGGAAATAGAACACCAGTTGGAACGCGGTGATCGACAGCGTGTTGATCATGGCCCGCATGAACTCGGGGTCTGAGAACAGCATCTGGAAGTGGGTGAAACCCACCAGGCGCGAGCCGAAGATGCCGCCGGTGTACGGCTTGTAGTCCTGAAAGGCGATCACGTTGCCCAGCGAGGGGATCCACCAGAATCCCCACACCAGGAGCATCATCGGGGCCGCCATGAGCAGCAGCGGCCAGTCGCGGCGCAGCCGCACCCGCCAGTGCGCCTTGGGCTTCGGCGTCGCCTTCCGTTCGATGGCGTCCCCGGCCTCGGGGGCTGGGGACGTTAGCGTCGGAGCACTCACAGGCGGTCGTTGTCCTCGGCGACCTTGGTGTAGTACTCGCGGGCGCTGTCGCCGACTTTCGCGCGCCAGTCCGCGACCAGGGTCGCCCAGTCGGCCACCTCGCGCTGGCCGCGGTAGATCTCGTGGTGGGCTTCCTTCATCGGCTCGTTCTCGGCTGAGAGGTCGGAGGGCATCTCGACGCGCAGGCCCTGGAACGGGTGGTCGTCGAGGAACGGCGCGGCGTTGGTCTCCCAGGCGTGCAGGGTTTCGACCATGCCGGGGTACTGGAACTTGTTGTTCGCGTTGGACCGGCCGGAGAGGAACATGTAGGTGGGCGCGACCTCGGTCTGGCCGAGATCGGTGCGCTGGGGCACGCCCTCGGCGTCGACGGTGAAGTGGACGCCTTCGACGCCGTCGGACACCAGGTCGGCTTCGACGGTGCCGAAGGGGGTCGAGCACCAGTTGGCGACCCGCAGGCACTCCTTGATGCGCTCCTCGGAGAGGTCCTTCTTGATGAAGGTGAACATGCCGGCGGGGTCGTCGCGCCAGATCGTGGGCGTGCCGCCGGCCTCGCGTGCCATCGGGTTCACGACTTGGAGATCGAATCCCTCCACGTTGCGGTACGTCGCGAACATCTCGTGCCAGGCGCCGAGGCCGTCCTCGTAGAACACTGCCTGGCCGGAGCCGATGAGTTCCTTGGCGTTGGTGAGGCGGTCGGCCACGTAGTCGGGGTGGACGAGCCCCTTGTCGAAGACCTGGCGGACGAACTCGATGGCGGCGGCGAACTCCTCGGTCTCGAACTTGTAGACGAGCTTGCCGTTGTCGTTGCGCCACCAGGTGGGCACGCCCATCGCCTCTTGGACGGTGTTGTCGAGGCTGGCGAACGCCCAGCGGTTGTTCGAGGGGTCGTTCACCTCCTCGGCGACGGAAAGGAGCTCGTCGAGATTCGTCGGGTGCTCGATGCCCAGCTCGTCGAGGATGTCCTGGCGGGCGAACATCGCGTTCGTGTAAGGCGCCCGTTCCCAGGGGATGCCGAGGAGCTTGCCGCCGAAGACGCCCATCGCCCATGCGGCCGTGGGATACGAGGCGAGGAGCGGGTAGTCGGCGGCCTTGTCGCCGGCGAGGTAGGGCGAGAGGTCGGCGAACAGCTCGTTGGCGGCCTCGGTGAAATCGGAGAGGTTGACGATCTCCCACCCGGGAATCTGGAACATGTCCGGGACGTCACCGCTGGCGAGGGTGGTGGTGATCTTGTCGAGGTAGTTGTTGCCGTCGGCGATGTTGAAGACGACGGTGCCGCCGAGGATCTCGTTGACCGCGGTGAAGTACGAGTTGTCCGGCAGGCCGGGCGGCGTCGGGTTCCACAGCGGAGTGATCGCGGTGATGTCCTCGCCGGTGGTCATCACGGGCTCGGTGATGGCCTGGACCGGTTCGGCCGGACGCGAGAGGTAGCCGGGCGTGACGGTGCCGTCGGGCTGGCCGGGCAGGTCGGGCTCGATGCCGCCCTCGTACGCCTTGTACGTGGGGAGCAGGTCGGCGAGCTCGTCGGAGCCCGCGGCGGTGCCTTCGGGCCCTTCGTCGAGCGCCGCGCACCCGGTGAGGGAGGCGGCGACCGCGCCTGCTGCGCCCGCCTGGAAGAGACCGCGGCGCTGGATTCTGAAGTTGGGGACGTTGCTTGAGGTGTCGCCCATGGCGATGCCTTTCGTTGGGGGATACAGGATTCGCCGGAGTTCGTGCAGGCTGAGGGGGCCGTTGTTTAATGGTATGACCAAACAAATATAACCGCATCGATGAGACCCGTGCAACACCCATCCCAAACGCAACTGGCGTACGGCTCGCACCGGCGCTTACAGGCGCTTGCGGCCCCAGGCTTGGAAGAGGACCGCCGTGGTCGGCACCGGCACCATCCGGACCGAGGACCGGCGGCCGAGAAGCCAGCCCGCGAAGTCGGCCAGCGAGGGCCGGATGCCGCGCAGCGTCAGTGGCACCCCATGTTCTTCGCACTCCGCGACGAGCAGATCGCGGTCGACCAGGAGCGCCGGGTCGTGGACACCGCGCGTCGCGATGCGCGGAATCCGCTCGGCCACATCGATGGCGAGCCACCGGCACAGCGCGGTCGCCGCCAGCGTGTCGATCACGAGCAGGCCACCGGGCCGCAGCAGCCGGCAGGCCTCGGCGATTGCTCCGGGCAGATCGGGTACGTGCTCCAGGATTTCGCCCGCCACCACCACATCGGCGCACGAGTCGGCCAGCGGCACAGCCGTCACCTCGCCGCGAACCGCGTGGACACCATGAGCAGCGGCCTGCCGCAGCGCTTCAGCGGAGCGATCGACACCGATGTGCGTGTACCCCTTGCCCTCCAGATACGGAGCGAGCAGCCCCGCGCCGCAACCCAGGTCGACCAGCGCCGCGTCTGCCCGTGTCGCAGCGGGAATGAGCTCGGCACGAGCCGCAGCGAGCCAGTGCAGCATCGCGAACACGCCTCGCGGCCGCCACCACTCCGCAGCCAATCGCTCGTAGAGCGCCGGATCGTTCGGAACCGGCCGCTCGGGGGTTCCCCTCATCCCGCCAGGGTGGCACACTGGCGGCCGTGAGTCACATGGCGGCGACCCGGGCGATGGTGCAGGCGTCCCATCCGCTTCCGGCCGTGGCCGTCACGGCCGTCGCCGCCGGACTCGCCGCGGGTACGGACCTGCCCCTCGATCTCGTTCTCACCATCACCGCCGCGATCTTCGCCGGGCAGCTCTCCGTCGGATGGCTCAACGACTTCGTCGACGCGCGCCGCGACGCCGAAGTCGGCCGGATGGACAAGCCAGTGGCGACCGGCGCGATCGCCCCGCGCCCAGTGCTCATCGGCTTCATCGCCTCGGCCGTCGCCGCGGTGGCACTCACGGCGCCCTCGGGCCCGGCCGCGACGCTCGCGCACGTCGCCGCGCTGGCCTCGGCCTGGGCCTACGACCTCGGCGTCAAGGCCACCGCGTTCTCGGCGGTCCCGTTCGCGTTCTCCTTCGGGATGCTGCCCGCGATCGTCTCGCTCGGCCTGCCCGGCGCGCCGCTCCCGCCGCTGTGGCTCATGGGCGGTGCCGCCGCGCTCGGCTGCGCGGCGCACTTCGTCAACGTCTTGCCCGACTTCGCCGACGACGCCGCCACCGGCGTGCGCGGTCTACCTCATCGCCTGGGGCCCTTGGCGAGCCGACTGGGAGCCGCCGCTCTGGTGCTCACCGCCTCGGCACTGCTCGTCTTCGGACCTTCAGGCACACCCGACCCACTCGCGCTGACCGCCGTGCCCCTGGCTGCGGCCATCCTCACCGCGGGCCTCCTCCTGGGCCGTAAGGCCCGCTCCCGGGCGGCATTCCGCGCCGTGATGCTGGTGGCCCTCATCGATGTGGCCCTGCTCCTCTTCACCGGAGTCGCCGTCGGCTGAGTCTATGCACAGCCGAGGCTGTGGTGAGGCGAGCGACGGACCTTCTCGACCGAAAGGCCGAGAACACTGATTCCAAATTAGGGAATCAGTGACGGTTGTTTTGGATCGCGGTAGCGAGGACACTCATCGGCAGGACCGAGGACCTAAGCCGCGTAGTTGAGGAGTGAGTGCCTGTGACGAACCGAGAGCGACCCGGCCCGAGCCCTCTCGACCTGGCCCGCGAACTCGTCCCGAACCTCGCCGAACGCGCTGCAGCGCACGATGAACGGGGCCGGTTCCCGGAGGCGGACTTCGCGGACCTGCGCGCGGCGGGCCTGTTCGGGCTGATGGTGCCCCAGCGGCTGGGCGGCTGCGGCGCCTCGTTCGCCGAGTACTCGCGGGTCGCCGCCGCGCTCGCCCGCGGCGCGGGCTCCACGGCCCTCATATTCAACATGCACGCCTCGGTCACCGGCGCGCTCGCCCAGACCCCTGACGACCTCGTGCGGCTCCTCGGCGCGCCGAGGAGCTCCTTCGAAGCCCGCGACAAGGCCCTCGCCGCCGCGGCGGGCGGCGCGCTTTACGGCGTCGCCATGAGCGAACGCGGCAGCGGCTCCCGCCTTTCTCGGACCTCGACCGCCTACCACCGCACCGACACCGGCTACCGCATCACCGGCAGCAAGGCTTTCGTCTCCGGCTCCGGCCACGCCGACGCCTACCTCGTCACCGCCCGCGACGGTGAGGCGGAGGATCCGCAGGTCTCCTACTTCCTTGTCCCCGCAGGGGAGGGCATCCGCGTCGAGGAGACCTGGGACTCGCTCGGCATGAGGGCCACGGGAAGCCACGACGTGCACTTCGATGTCGAGGTCGGGCCCGACGCTCTGCTCGGCGGCGTCGAGGGCCTGACACTCATGATCGCCGAAGCCATGCCGCAGTGGCTCGTGGCCTCCTACTCCGCCGTCTACGCGGGAGTCGCCCGCGCGGCCGTGGACGCCGCTGCCGAGCATCTTCGCGCGCGCAAGCTCACCGGCCTGCCGTCCGCGCGGGCCCGGCTCGGCCGCGCCGAGACCGCCGTGGCCGCAGCCGAGCTCGTCGTCGCCGAGACAGCCGCGCGCATCGACAGCGCCCCCGGCGATCCGGAGACGAACCGGTGGGTCTGGCGCGCCAAGCTCACCGCCGGGGACACGGCCGTCCAAGTCGCCGCCTCCCTCTTGGAGGCCGCTGGAGCCTCGGCGAGCAGGCGCGGGCACCCGCTCGAACGGCTCTACCGCGACGCCCGTTGCGGCGCACTGCAACCGGCCACCTCCGACGTGTGCGCCGACTGGCTCGGCGTCGCCGCCCTGGGCGAGGACCCCGACCACGACGCCGAGGTTCCGCGATGGTGACCGCGCGGATCGCAGGGCTCGGAACGGCCTTCCCGCCGTCCTACACCCAGGACGAGCTGTGGCAGGAGGTCTTCCGCTGGCATTTCTCGCGAAGCCGCGTCGCGGATCGGATCTTCAAGTCCTCGGGGATCCAGCAGCGCCATTCGGCATCCGAACTCGGTGAACTCCGGGCCATCGCCGAATCATCCACAGAGGAACGCATGCGGCGATACGGCGAACTCGCCCCGCCGCTCGGCCTCGCGGCCGTGCGTGACGCCCTCGCCGCGGCCGGCACCGAACCCGAAGACCTCGGCCTGCTCACCGTCGTCACCTGCACCGGCTACCGGACGCCCGGACTCGACATCGAACTCGCCAAGGCACTCCCGCTGAGCGCCGACGCGAGACGACTCCTCATCGGCCACACCGGATGCCACGCCGCACTCCCCGCGCTGGGCACGGTCGCCGACTACGTCTCGACCCACCGGCGCCCGGCCGCGCTCCTATGCCTCGAACTCACCTCGCTGCACCTCCAGCCGCCGGCCGTCGACCCCGAGCAGATGGTCTCCCACGCCTTGTTCAGCGACGCCGCCAGCGCACTGGTCCTGCGTCCCGACGACTCGCCCTCGCTCGGTCTCCGCGTGGTGGACATCGCCGCCCGCACCGACACCGGCAGGAGTGAGCAGATGACCTGGGACGTCACGGATCTCGGCTTCCGCATGGGTCTCTCCCCGGAAGTGCCCGACGCCCTCGCCGAACACGTCGGCCCCCTCGTGAAGGACCTCCTGGGCCGCCATGGGCACGACCTCACCGACGTCCACGGCTGGGCCGTCCATCCAGGAGGCCCCCGCATCCTCGGCGCCGTAGAGGAAGGTCTCGCCCTCGGCCCGACCGCCCTGGCGGCCTCGCGCAAAGTCCTGGCCGAGCACGGCAACTGCTCTTCTGCGACGGTCCTCTTGGTGCTGAGCGAACTCCTGGCCGAAGGCGCCCCGTCCGGCCCGATCGTGGCCCTGGCGTTCGGTCCCGGCCTCACCCTCTACGCCGCCCTCCTCGAACCCGCCTGATCCGGAGCCGGTCGCGGCTCTCGACGGCAAGTCTCAGTGCAGGCAGAACTCGTTGCCTTCGGGGTCGCGCATGACGTAGGTCGTCGGTCCGCGATCGGCGTTCGCGGCGATATGCTCCGCCCCGAGCCCGAGCAGCCGATCGACCTCGGCCCGCTTCTGATCCTCCTCGACGTGGAGGTCCAGGTGCATGCGGTTCTTGGCGGTCTTGCCCTCGGGCACACGCTGGAAGAACAGCCGCGGCTCCGTGCCGTCGGCGTCTCGGCAGGCGGCGACGTCGCGGAACGCCGACCGCCCTTCGACCGTGATCCGGTCCTCGGCGGGCATGAGCCCATCGGCGACCAATCGGTCCACCAGCGCCGAGTGGTCCTCGACGTCGATGCGGTAGACGTGGGCCCAGAACGCGGCCTGAGCATGCGGAGTCCAGGCGGACCCTTCGCCGAGCTCTCCGAGCGGACTTGTCCGTCACCGCGATCGAGGAGCGCCTGCAAGCTGTGGCTACGGCGATCCAGTGGCGCAGTCGGCGTTCGCGGCCTGGCACGTCGAACGTCGGCGCCACCTCCCTGCAGGGGAGGGCCGGACCGCGTGCCGGCCGGTGCGCTGCAATTCCACGCCGCGCTCCTCGCTCGGTACGACCGGCCCGAGGCGGCCCTGCCACTGCTCGATGAGGCCATCGAACTCTATGTGGCACTGACTGAAGCGCACCCGGGCAGGTTCGCCAAATCGCTGGAGGAGGCGCGCGCACTGCGGGCCGAAAGCCCTCGTCCGGATCGAAGGATCCGACTGATCGTCACAGGATGTCGAGCGGTCGCAGTGTCGACCGGCCGGCAGAAAATGGGATGCGGACTGCCGGTGCGGTGGTGTGTGATCGGAGGCATGGTGATCGAACTGCGCAAGCCGGAAGTCGACGAGTTGACCGAAGCCGTGGCCGCCCTGCGGAAGTGGCAGTCCGAAGAGGCGCCGATGCAGCTGCATCCGGGCGACATCGGCTGGTTCTGGCGGTTCGGCGCGGCGGCGACGGCCGCAGCGGTCCGGACTTGGACCCGGGACGGACGGATCCTCGCCGTCGGGCTGTTGGACGGCCCCGAGCTGCTGCGCATGACGATCGCACCCGACGCCCATCAGGACGAGCAGCTGACGCGCCAGGTGGTCGCCGACGTGATCGATCCCGAGCGCGGCGTCCTTCCCGAGGGCAAGGTCTACATCGAGGCGCCGAAGAACGCACTGCTCCAAGAGCTGCTGGCCGATGAGGGCTGGGGCACCGACGAGCCGTGGACCCCATTGCGCCGCAATCTTGCAGAGCCGGTGCAGGATCCAGGCGTGCAGGTCGAGGTGATCGAGCCGGAGCAGGCTCACCTGCGCACCGCCGTGCAGCGGGCGGCGTTCGTCTCCTCGACGTTCACCGACGAGCGCTGGCACGCGATGGCGTCCGGCTCACCGTACGCCGACGCCCGGTGCCTGGTCGCGTTCGACGACCAGGGCGAGGCGGTCGCGGGCGTGACGGTGTGGTCGGCCGGTGCGGGCAGGCCCGGGCTGATCGAGCCGATGGGCGTACATCCGGACCACCGCGGCCACGGCTACGGCAAGGCGATCTGCATCGCCGCGGCGGCCACGCTCCAGGAACTGGGCTCCTCGAGCGCGCTCGTGTGCACCCCGAGCTCCAACGTCGGCGGCGTCGCCACCTACGCCGCAGCCGGCTACCAGCCCCTCCCCGAAGTCCGCGACCGGCGCCGCGACGCCTAGGGCCTGCACCGTGCCCCCGGGCCTGCCGATCCCTGGAGCGCCTGCGACCCAACCCGACGCGCCCGGCCTGACGAAGCTGGTGGGGGAGCTGCTGGTGAAAAAGCCCGGAATTCGCCAAACTCTGGGACCGTTACGAAGTGCGCGGACACACCACGGGACGCAAGTCCTTCCACCACCCGCTCGTCGGCGACCTCACCCTCGGCTACCAGAGCATGGACCTCTCCGGTACCTCCGGCCAGCGCCTGGTCGCCTACTTCGCCGAACCCGGCAGCCCCGAAGACGACGCGCTGGCACTGCTCGACATGGCCTCCCCAGTGGCGGAACCGGCCCGTGGCCCCGTCCGACCTGCGCGGGTCATGACGACGCCCGGGCGCCCCGAGCGGGCCGTATCATCTGGTTGACGAGACTGGAGGCGCGATGGCGACGCTCGAGACCGGTGCACGGGCCTTCGCCCCCCGCGTGGCGATGGATCGGGCGCTGTGGAACGCTCCCGTGTCTTCACCGGGGACGCGGCCGCATGTGGGCATGGTCCTCCACTGCGACGGCGCGCCTCCGAGCCTGGAAAAGGTCATCGCTCACGTGACCGCACGTCTGCCCGCGCTCCCAGCGCTGCGGAGCCTCCCGGCCGGCTCACGCTGGTACGTCAAGGCGCACTTGGACCTCGAAGCGCATCTGACCGAACGCGAACTCCAACCCGGCCCGGATGCACTCGATCAGGCGGTGCGCGCGCTCATCGGCGCGCCGCTGCCCGAACACGGCCCGGCCTGGCAGCTCCATCTGCTGCGCGGCCAGACGAACGACGGCTTCGCGCTGTTCTATCGGGTGCACCATTCGCTCCAGGACGGCGGCGGGATCCTCCACACCCTGGAGACGCTGTTCGGCGACGACGCCGAAGCGCCCTCATCGGCGGCGTACCCGGGCTTCATCGAGCCCACGAGGGCATCCTTGGGCGACATGGGGATCGCCACCGGCGCGCTCCTCAGCGCGGCCCGGCGCACCGGCACGTGGGCGTCGTACCCGGCAGGGTTCTCCGGCGACCGGATGCAGCGCTGGTGTGCGGTGCCGATCGACCGGCTCCGCAACGTGGCCAGCGGCCACGGCGGTACCGCCAACGACGCCTACCTCGCGGCGCTCGCCCACGCCCTGACGCAGGCGGCCGAGCGATTGCCTTCGTCCTCTGCGCAAGTGCCGTTCCTGGTCCCGGCGAACCTCCGCCGACCGGGCGAAGTCGCCGCGCCGGGCAACCGGGTCATCCTCGCCTCCGTGGCGCTTCCCGGCGGGCAGCTCACTGCGAAGGAGCGGCTGCACCTGACGCCCACAGCAACCGGCGTGCTGAAATCGGCACGACTGCGCGAGGCCATGCGCCGCTTCACGGCCATGACGCCTACTTCGGTGATGACCGGCATGCTCAAGACGGTGTCGAAGCCGGCGCACGCGGCGACGCTCGCCTCCAAACTCGTGCTCCGGCGGCGGCTGGATTTCCAGGGCGCATCCGTCTCCCGTGTCGTGCCGGTGATGTGGGCGCCGCTCGGGATCCCGGTGGCCGCGATGATGCTGACCTATCAGGACACTGCCACGGTCTGCTTCACGACCGACCCGGCCATGCCCGGCCTCGACGAGCTCCGCGACCACTGGCAGGCCGCGATCGAGTCCCGGGACTGAGCGCCCCACGGCCGCGAAGCTCGCCGCGAGACCTAGAAGAACGTCGGCACCCTTGGCGTGTACGGGCTCTCGAGGGCGGTCACTTCCTCGTCGGTGAGCTCGGAGTCGAGTGCCGCCACCGCTTCCGGCAGGTGGTGCGGTTTCGTGGCCCCCACGATCGGGGCGTCCACCACCGGATTGCGGAGCACCCACGCCATGGAGACGGTGGCCATGGCGACGCCGCGCTCGGTGGCGATCCGCTCGACCGCGTCCACGATCGCCTTGTCGCTGTTGTGGAACACCGGGCGGCCCTGCCGGTCCTCGGTCGGGGCGGTCTTCGCGCGGGCGGTGCCCTGGTCGCCCCACGGCCGGGCCAGTCGGCCGCCGCCGAGCGGACTCCACGGAATCGACCCGACGCCCTGGTCCTCGAGGAGCCCGAACATCTCGCGTTCCTCTTCGCGCTGGACCAGGTTGTACTGGTCCTGCATGGACACGAACCGGGTCCAGCCGCCGAGTTCGGCGGCGTGCTGCATGGACGCGAACCGCCAGGCCCACATCGAGGAAGCCCCGATGTACCGGGCCTTGCCGGCCTTCACCACGTCGTGCAGGGCCTCCATGGTCTCCTCGACCGGCGTCTCGGGATCGAAGCGGTGGATCTGGTACAGGTCCACGTAATCGGTGCCGAGCCGACGCAGCGAGGCGTCGATCTGCTCCATGATCGCCTTGCGCGACAGGCCGGCGCCGCCGGGTCCTCGGTGCATCGGAGAGAAGACCTTGGTCGCCAGCACGATGTCGTCGCGGCTCGTCAGGTTGCGGATCGCACGGCCGGTGACCTCCTCGGATGCCCCGTGGCTGTAGATGTTCGCGGTGTCCCAGAAGGTGATGCCGAGTTCGAGCGCCTGCCGGAACACCGGCTCGGCGGCCGCGTCGTCGAGGACCCACGGCGACCGTTCGTTCACCTTGCCGAAGCTCATGCAGCCCAGGGCGATCCGGCTGACCTTGAGGCCCGAGGACCCGAGTCTGGTGTATTCCATCGGTGCTCCCTGAACGATCAGTAGCGGGTGCCGACCGGCGCGGGCAGGGCGTCGAGCTCGGCCAGGTCGGCGGCGGTGAGCGCGAGGTCGCCTGCGCCCGCGTTGTCGGCGAGGTACTTCGGGGTCTTGGTGCCCGGGATCGGGATCACGTAATCCCCTTGGGCCAGCACCCAGGCGAGCGCCACCTGCGCCGGGCTCGCTCCGACGCGTTCGGCGAGGGCGCGCACGCGGCCCACGAGCTCGAGGTTGGCGCGCAGCGCGTCCTGCTGGAACCGCGGCAAACGCCGCCGGAAGTCGTCTTCCGGCAGTTCATCGAAGGACGCGATGCGGCCGGTCAGGAAGCCGCGGCCCAGCGGTGCGAACGGCAGGAACGCGATGCCGCGCTCCTGGCGGTAAGGGAGCACCGCGTCGAGCGGGTCGCAGCCCAAGCCGATCGCGCCGACTTCAGGTCCGTTCGCGCCGAGCGTGGTGGTCTTCATGTGTGCTTCCCTCTCCGTCACACCGGTGAGCGTAGGCATCGAAGCCCGATGCGCGCATGGTTCCGGCCGACTCCGATCCTCGCTCCGATTCGGCGCGGTGCCAAGGACCGGGCCGAGAGGGGGAACGACACGGCCCCCACGGCCGCATCGCATGGCGGCCGCCGAGGAAGCCGGTGTCAGGTGACGATGAGCGTGAGTCTCGTCGGGTTGCCGTCGAAGGCGACCCCGGACTGGTCGGGCGCGCCGTCGGGGGTCACGTCGTCGTATGGGAAGGCATATCCGATCGGCGAGTTCTCGTGCACGGCGCGGGCGTAGTGGTTGGTGACCGAGTTGGCGTAGAAGTCCTCCACTCCGGGGCCGTTGGGTTGGTCGGCGTGGCTGTGGACGGTGCTGCGATTGCACCCGGCGGCGAGGCGCGCGAGCGCGCCCTTCTTCGCGTCGGTGTCGGAGGGGATGTTGGCGAAAGGCCCGTGGTCGCAGGTGAAGACGTCGCGCGAGCCAGGCTTGGCGAAGGTCGAGCCGTCGTCGAAGGCGAGCACGTCGCCGTTCACCCGCCCGGTGAGGATCCCGCGCCCGCCTTGGAGATCGATCCGCAGATCGGTGCCCCGGTAGTGGTCCCAGACCTGGTCGACGTAACCCTCCCAGTACCCGGCGAACGGCATGTCGGGCTGCCCGAAGTGCGGCGCCATGAGGTTCTGCGGCGACATGACCCGCAGAAGGCGGCCGTCGCCGTCGCGCATCACGAGGTCGCCCCACGGGTGGCCGTCGGCGTCGGACTGGGCGGCGAGCGCTGTCGCGATCGCCTCGACCGCTCCTCGGGGGAGCGCCGCCACCTCGTGGTCGCCGTCGCCTTGCAGCCGCAGCCCGATCGGGAGGGCGGTGACGAGGTCGACATAGCTGACGTTGACGAACAGCTGCACGTCGTTGAAGGTGAACTCGCAGAAGGAGACGATCTTGCCGTAGTTCGCGTCGGCGCTGTTGTGCAGCGCGGGCTCGACGAGGGCGGGCCCGGGGTTGACGAAGAACTCGAGTGTGGATTCGCGCACGAAGTAGACGCGCGCGCCGTACATCCGCGGCAGCGTCACCACGACCGGGTCGACTCCGGGCGCGGCGAGGGGGATCGCGGGGTCGACCGGCAGCGGCGCTCCCGGGCCGGCCGGTTCCTCCAGGTAGTACGGACTTCCATCGGCCCGCAAGAGCATCATGCGGTCGGTGCCGAACTCGCGCCCGGTGACGTAGGCGTTGACGGCGGTCGCGTCGGTGTCATTGAGGAGCGCGAGCTCGCAAGTGGCCGGTGCCGCGTCGGCGCTGGGAACGGCGAACGACCGCCACCACGGGGAACTCGCCGCAACGGCTCCAGCGGCGGCGGTAACGGTGATCATGGTTCTTCGCGAAACCATGGAATACCTCCAAACGGTACGGAGATCGAGGAATTCGGCCGAGATTAGCATGGTTTCTTTAAAGATTAAAGAGGCAATTATCCGACTTCGACTTCTGAGTCCGGTGCGGCGCGTCGATCGCGCCGCACCGTTAACCACGCTCGGCGGCCTTAACCGGCTCGGCGTTCGGTTCGCCGGCCGCGGCGGCTTTGGCCTTGCGCTCCATGCCGATCAGGAAAAGGACGGCGGGCACGAGCACGGCGGCGCCGGTCAGGATCGCGGTCCGGATCGAGAAGGCGCTGCCGATCGCGCCGATGACCGGCCCTCCCGCGATCTGGCCGCCGCTGTCGAACATGTCCCGGGCCGAGAGCGCGGTCGCGCGGACCTTCGGTTCGATTCGGACCACCAGCCAGCCGTTGACCAGCGGCTCGTACAGTGGCCGGGCGGTCGAGACCAGCAGCAGGAAGGCGATTGCGACCCAGAAGGACTCCGAGAGGCCGTATCCCACGACGCCGACAAGGGTCACGGCGGTGAACAGCCCCAGCATGCCGATGATCGCGCCCGACCCGAGACGCGCGGTGCGGCGCCTGGCCCATTCGGTGAGGCCGATCCCGAGCAGCGCGATCACGCAGGAGACGAGGCTGAACCACATGGCCGGCTCGAGCCCGAACATGTCGGGGAAGCCGATGTCCTCCAACAGGAACGCCCCCGAAAGCCGGTCGTAACTCTCGCTCCACAGCCGGAACGCGAAAGTCATCCCGAGCAGCATTGCCAGCCCTGGAACCGTCCGGGCGCCCCTGCGCGAAGCGCGGACCTGCTCGCCGACCTCGGTGCGGGCCTGCTGGAGCACGGTCTTGACCCGGCCGTCGTTGGCGGGGCGCTGGAAATGCCGCTCGGGCATCACGAGAGCGAGTGCGATGGTGCCGATCCCCATGAGCGCGCCGGAGACGAGCATCGGCACAGAGAGGGCGACGCTTCCGAGGGCGCCGCTCAGAAGGCTGCCCGCGATGCCGCCGATGAAGCTGAGCTGCGTGGCCCGCAGGTACACCGGCGTCATTTCGGCCTTGCGGGTCTCGTCGGCGACCCAGGACTCCTGCGCGCCGCTCATGAGCGCCGCGCCGAGCGCGAGGAGTACCTGCGCCAGCAGGTGGACCAGGAACTCGGGCGAGAGGCCCTGCCAGAAGAGGCCGCCGGCGTAGATCCCGAAGCCTGCCACCACGCACGCGCGCCGACTCACCAGATCGGCCAGAATGCCGGTGGGAAGCTGGAACACGAGGTAGGTCACCTCGAGGACGGTCCCGATCATGAGCAGCTGGAACGGATCCAGGCCACCGTCCTCGACCCGGTAGACCACTGTGGTCGTGAACGCCATGGCGACCGCGAAAGAGAGGCCCACCCGCATCACCAGATAGAGCCGGTACGGATCGGTACGGGAGCGGTCGGGGAAGGCCACGGGCGTCACCTCGGCGGACGGTCGGGTCGATCTCGCCCGTCGGGAGGAGGCGCGCTCATCGGGCGGGGAAGCGCTTGCGCCTCCAACACCATGGCCGAAGCGGGCGCCGACGTCAAACGATTTGGGCCTTCGTCAGCGCCGTTCCCGGGCCTGCCGCCCGACGCGCCGCGGCGCTTTGCGTCCACGTCGACAAGGCCGTACGCGAAACGAACGCGGAGGCACTTCGCTGCGCGCAAGCGAAGGCGCATCAGATTCGCAAGTCCACTGCGAATCCCACTGAACCGCGGGGCCCGGCACCCGCCTACGCTAGGCCGCCACCGATTCGCGGTCGACGAACGCGGTCGGCAGGACCAGCTCGGCCTCAGCGGCGTCGCCGTCGATCTCGGCGAGGAGCCGCCGCAGCGACCGCTCGCCGATGGCGGCCCACGGGCATTTGATGGTGCTCAGCGCCGGGGTGGGGAGGTCGGCCCCGAAGATGTCGTCGAAGCCGACGATGCCGAGTTCGCCGGGCACGTCCACGCCGTGGTCGCGGCATTCGCGCAGCAGTCCGAGCGCGGTGAGGTCGTTGTAGGCGAGCACGGCGCTCACCCCGGCGGCCTTGACACGCTGGAACGCCTCGGCGCCGCCCTCGCGGGTCGGCGCGCTCGACTTGATCTCCACGATGGACATGTCCCAGCCCACGGCGATGTCGAACGCCGTGCGCCACTTCATGCCGTTCATCCACGAGGCCTCGGGCCCGGCCAGGTAGGCGATGCGGCGGTGTCCGAGACCGCGCAGGCGCTCGAGCGCGGCCGTGATGCCGGGCCGCACGTCGGGGAAGACCGCCGGGATGCCGTCGACCAGCCGGTTGACGACCACGAGCGGCTTCACCGTGGACAGCTCCTGGATCTGCGGGTCCTCCAAGCGCGAGCCGACCAGGAGCAGGCCGTCCACGGAGGTCTGCAGCCGCTCGGCCGTCGCGCGTTCCAGTTCCGGGGACTCCTGCGAGTCGGCGAAGACCAGCGTCAGGCCGGTCTCCGAGGCCACCCGCTCGGCCCCGCGCACGAGGTCGAAGTACACCGGGTTGGTGATGTCCGAGACCAGCAGGCCCAGTGTGCCGGTCTTCCCGGTCGGCAGGGCCCGCGCCATCGGATTGATCCGGTACCCCAGTTCGGCGGCGGCATCGCGGATGCGCCGCTCGGTCTGCTCATTGAGGCGGCCGGGCTTGTTCAGCGCCCGCGACACCGTGGAGGGGCTCACGCCGGTGAGGCGCGCGATGTCGTAGATGGTCGGCGGCGCTTTGCGCTCGCCGTTGCGTTGCCGACCGGCTGCGTCCGTCTTGCCCACGCCTCGCCCTTTCGCGTTTGTTGCCGGAGGTTGTCAAGCGGCAATCGATAGGTTTCCGTGCGCCGGTTCCATGCCGGTGAACTTTCCGAATCATAGCCGAGCTCTGCCATACTCGATACCCTGCGGACGGCCCCGCGATGCGCTGGCAATCGATTGGCATTATAACGATCCAGCCCCAACGCCGCTTGCGCCCGAGAGGCTCGGTCGGATGCGGCCCAGGGGCTTGGGCTCAACGTGGCAACAGGCGTTGCAGCTGCGTGACGTGACCCGGTTCGAGCTCTTCGAGGGACGCGACGCCGAGCAGTTTCATCGTGCGCTCGACCTCCTCCTTGAGGATCGCGATCGTGCGGTCCACGCCGTCTCGGCCGCCCGCCATCAGGCCGTACAGGTACGCGCGGCCGATCATCGTGAACCGCGCCCCGAGCGCGATGGCCGCGACGATGTCGGCGCCGGACATGATGCCCGTGTCGAGGTGCACCTCGGTGTCGCGCCCGACTTCCCGCACCACCTCGGGCAGCAGGTGGAACGGGATCGGCGCGCGGTCGAGCTGGCGGCCGCCGTGGTTCGACAGCGTGATGCCGTCCACGCCCAGGTCGGCGAGACGCCTGGCGTCCTTGACGGTCTGGACGCCCTTGACCACGAGCTTCCCGGGCCACTGCTGCTTGATCCAGGCCAGGTCCTCGTAGTCCACCGTGGGATCGAACATGGTGTCGAGCAGCTCGGCCACCGTCCCCGACCAGCGGCTCAGCGAGGCGAACGAGAGCGGCTCGGTCGTCAGCATGTCGAACCACCAGTTCGGGTGCTTCGCCATGTCGAAGACCGTCCTGGCCGTGAGCTCCGGCGGGATGGCGAACCCGTTGCGCCGGTCGCGAAGACGCGCACCGGCCACCGGCACGTCGACCGTGACCAGCAGTGTGTCGAAGCCGGCGGCTGCGGCCCGCTCCACCAGCGCCATCGAGCGGTCCCGGTCCTTCCACATGTACAGCTGGAACCAGTGGCGCCCTTCGGGACCGCCGACTTCGGCCACGTCCTCGATCGGCGTGGTGCCCATCGTGGACAGCGCGAACGGGATGCCCGCCGCCGCGGCGGCTCCGGCCCCGGCACGCTCGCCCTCGGTGTGCATCATGCGGGTGAAGCCGGTCGGGGCGATGCCGAACGGCAGCTCCGAGCGGCGGCCGAGCACGTCCCAGCCGGTGTCCACCTTGGAGACGTCACGGAGGATCGCCGGGTGGAACTCGATGTCCTGGAACGCCTGCCGCGCCCGGGCCAAGGACAGCTCGGCCTCGGCCGCGCCCTCGGTGTAGTCGAATGCGGCGCGGGGCGTGCGCTTCTTGGCGATCAGTCGCAGGTCTGCGATCGTGAGCGCGGCCCGCAGGCGGCGGCGCTTGCCGTTGAAGTCCGGCTTCTTGAAGCGGACCAGGGGGAGGAGGTCCCCGGGGCGGGGGAATTGTCGCTGAGTCATGTGAGGGCCTATCGAACTCTGATCAGGACGTCCGATGAGCTCCCGCATCGCCTTGGCGTCGGACGCCGACCAACGTATTGAATCGTTTCATTACCTTGCCGAGGCAGCGTACCTCACCTCGCGGCCTCACGCCAGACCCGACCGCAGGGCCGGAAGCTAGGGCCCGGAGTGAACAATGCGATCCCATGACCGAACTTCCCTCCGACCCGGCGGCCTGGGCGGCGCTCGCGCTCGCGGCCTCGCTGGTCGGCTTCTCCAAGACCGGCATCAACGGCACCGCCTCCCTCGCGATCCTGCTGTTCGCGACGGTGCTGCCGGCCAAGGAGTCGACCGGGGCGCTGCTGCCGGTGCTGATCCTCGCGGACCTGTTCGCGATCCGCTTCTACTCGCGTCACGTGGAGTGGCGGGTGCTGGGACGGCTGGCCCCGTGGGTCGTGGTCGGGACGGCGATCGGCGCGGTGGCCCTGTGGTTCGCGGACGATGCCCAGATGCGGGTGCTCATCGGGGCGATTTTGCTGGCGATGCTCGCCTTGCAGCTTTGGAACAAGTTGCGTCCCAAGTTGGATGATGCGAGGCCGCCGAGCGGCCTGGTTCGAAGGAGCGCAGCAGCCGGGGCGGGCGTCGCGGCCGGTGCGGCCACGATGATGGCGAACGCGGCCGGGCCGGTCATGGTCCTCTACCTGCTGCTGTCGGGCTTCCCGAAGCTGACGTTCCTGGGCACCATGGCGTGGTTCTTCTTCGCGGTCAACCTGTTCAAGGTTCCGATCAGCGCCGGACTCGGACTCATCAGCTGGCACACCCTGCTCATGGCGGCGCTGCTGATCCCGGCCGTGGCGATCGGCGCGTTCACCGGTCGGGCCGTGGTGCATCGAGTGAACCAGAAGCAGTTCGAGTACGCGACGATCGCGCTCTCGGCCGTGGGAGCCGCGCTGCTGATCCTCTGACCGGTCGCGGTCGTTAGGATCGGGGCCGCCCCGGCCCTGTCGAGAGGATCCCTCGTGACGCCCCGAACTATCACCACCCCTTCCCTCCTGCGGTGGCCCGCCGTCGCCGCCGCCGCGATCATGACGGTCGCGCTGTCCGGCTGCTCCTCGCCCGACATCAACGAGGACTACACCGATGTCGAGGTCCTGGCCGAGTTCGAGTCGCGGATCGCCGACTCGGTCGAGCAGGCGGACGGCTTCGCCGGTTTCGCCACGCGCGAGCGCGAACTGACCGGCTGCTTTTACGGCGAGGACCACAACGACCAGGGCGAGGACGAGGACCACAGTACGGCCACCACCCGGTACACCCTGCGCGACGAGTTCACCGACGGCTCGGCGGTCCAGGACATCGCGGCGGCGTTCGAACGGCACTGGACCGAACTGGGCTGGGAGGTCGACGCCTGGCGCGACGAGCAGACCGGGGAGTACAACAGCGTCACCGGCACTTCGGAGGACGGCATCTCCCTGCTGTACCAGGCCGGTTCCATCGTCAGTCTGGATGCGTTCCACAGCGGCTGCGTCGCGATCGACGAGGATCCGATCGAGGCGAGCGAGCCGATCGGCGACGTGCCCGTCGGCGAAGACCGGTTCCAGAACTTGAGCAACCGGGCGAACCCCGACGACGAGGTCTGAGCGGATCGAGTCCTTAGAGACGCCGAAGATGCGGATCGCCTCGTCAGGTTCCATACCGCTTCATCGTTGAAATGCGTTGCGGTCCATAAAGTTTCAACAACCACTTCACCACCGCTCCGCTGCTCTTCTAGAACGCGTCGCGCCGACAGTCGCCGCCCTCGCTCCGCGGGAGGCACTGCGGCGACTGTCGGCCCGACGTGCGACCCGCGAGCGAACGAACGCTCAAGCACCAGAAACCAGATGCATACGCAGAACCGATGAGTTCCGGATCAATATGAGCTGGTGCGCAGCCAAACCGTCGTCTCAGCCGGCAGTTCCTGCCCGTCGACAGGGCCGCTGGCGATGATCACGTCCCCGGCGGGCAGCGGCACTGCGGTCGCGCCGAAGTTGATCACTGCCTCCCAGCCGCCCGAGCGGCGCAGGTGCAGCACGTCGGCCGCATCGTTCGGCACCCACGCGAGCGACTCGTCGGTCTGCAACTCATGCCTCAGCCGGAGGGCGTCGCGGTACAGCGCGAGCGTCGAGGCCGGGTCGTCCGTCTGCGCCTCGACCGAGAGCGGACCGAACCAGTCCGGTTGCGGCAGATGGGCTTTGGATCCGCCGAACCCGTACGAATCGCCGCCGCGGGTCCAGGGGATCGGCACCCGGCAGCCGTCGCGGCCGATGTCCACGCCGGGGCTGCGGAAGTAGGTCGGGTCCTGGCGCGCCTCCGCCGGGAGGTCCGCGACCTCCCCGAGCCCGAGTTCCTCGCCTTGGTACAGATACGCGCTCCCTGGCAGGGCCAGCATGAGCAGCGTCGCCGCGCGGGCGCGCCGCAGCCCGGTCGCCGCGTCGAGTGCGGGGGCGGCGCCGCCCGAGAGCAGCCACGCCTTCCCGTGCTTGCGCGGGGTCGCGCCGTTCGGCGGCAGCCCGTAGCGCGTGGCGTGGCGGATCACGTCGTGGTTGGAGAACACCCAGGTCGTGGACGATCCGGCGGCGGCGGCCTGTTCGAGGTTGTCCACGATGATGCGCCGGAAGTCGCCCGCGGTGAAGTCGGCTTCGAGCAGGTCGAAGTTGAACGCCTGCCCGAGTCCGGTCGCGTGGGCGTAGCGGGCGCGGCGCTCGGGCGTGGCGACCCACGCCTCGGCCACGGCGATGCGCGGCGGGTCGTACTCGTCGAAGACCTGCCGCCACTCGCGGTAGATCTCGTGCACCTCGTCGCGGTCCCACATCGGGTGCTCGCCGCTGGTGTCGTCCATCGCGTCGAGCTCGGCCTGCGAGGGCAGCTCGGCGGGCAGGTCCTTGGCGAGGCCGTGCGCCACGTCGACGCGGAAGCCGTCCACCCCGCGGTCGGACCAGAAGCGCAGCGTGGTCAGGAAATCCTGGTGCACTTCGGCATTGGACCAGTTGAAGTCCGGCTGCTCCTTGGCGAAGTAGTGCAGGTACCACTGGCCGTCGCCCACCGGCTCCCAGGCAGGGCCGCCGAAGAACGAGGTCCAGTCCGAGGGCGGCAGTTCGCCGTTCTCGCCGCGGCCGTCGCGGAAGACGTACCGGTCGCGCTCGGGCGAGCCCTTCGGGGCCGCCAGCGCCTGCCGGAACCATTCGTGCCGGTCGGAGGAGTGGTTCGGCACGATGTCGACGATGAGCTTGATGCCCTTGGCGTGCAAGGCCCCCAGCATCGTGTCGAAGTCGTCGAGGGTGCCCAGGCGCGGGTCGACGTCCCGGTAGTCGTCGACGTCATAGCCGCCGTCGGCCAGCGCGGAGGGGTAGAACGGGCTGAGCCACACGGCGTCGACGCCGAGCCGCGCGAGGTAGTCCACGCGCGAGGTGATGCCGGGGAGGTCGCCCACGCCGTCGCCGTTCGCATCGGCGAAGCTGCGCGGGTAGATCTGGTAGACGACGGCCTGGCGCCACCACTCGGCGTCGGTGCGCGCCTTGGCGGTGGCGTCGCGGGTGCTGGTGAGCTGCTCGGTCATGGACGAGAGCCTTTCGCTGGTTGCTATCACGATTAAATCTAACAATTAAATCAACTCTTCCGTCATACTGAACTACGGAGAGGCGAGGTGTCAAGAGGCGTGGCCGAACTCGATGAGCGAAACGCGTTCTCGCAAAAGCGCGTGAACGCCGCCGCCGTGCTGGACCAGGCCTGGGACGCCGAGGCCTTCACCGCGGCCGACGGGATGGCCGCGACCCGTCTCACCCGTTCCACCGTCATCGCCCTGTGCGACGAACTGGTCGAGCGCGGCTGGCTCTGCGAGCTCCCGAACGCCCGCGCCGCGGGGGAGTACCGCAAGGGTCGCCCGGCCCGCCGCTACGCGCTGCGCGCCGACGCCGGGGCGGTCGTCGGCGTCGACGCCGGCCAGCACTGCATCACCGCGAACGTCGCGGACCTGCGCGGCCGCGCGCTCGCTCGCACCTACACCGAAATCGACCCCGACGGACACAGCGGCTCAGCCCGGGTGGCTGCCGCCGACAAGACCATCGACCAGGCGCTCCGACTCGCAGGCGTTCCGAAGGAGGCGGTCATGTGCGTCGCCGCGGGCGTGCCCGCGCCGACCGACCGCGAGGGCCGATCGCCCGAAGGCGAATACGAGTTCTGGTCTCGCATGAACCCCGGCTATGCGGCCCATTTCCGCGAGCGCGGCCTGCTCACCGAGGTCGAGAACGACGCCAACCTGGCCGCGCTCGCCGAAGGCGCGCTCGGTGCGGGCGTGGGCGCGTCCTCGTACATCACGCTGATGTCGGGGGAGCGGTTCGGCGCCGGGTATGTGGTGGACGGGCGCCTCGTGCGCGGCAGGCGCGGCGCCGCGGGGGAGTTGCGGCTGCTGTCGCTCGTGGAAGGCGTCGGATCGACCTTCGGCATCGGCGCCCTGCTGCGGGAGTGGGCGCTCGAACTGCGGGCATCGGGCACCGTAGACAAGACGAGCCCGCTCATGACGACCCCGAGGTCCCGCCTGGGCGCCGAAGTCGTCTTCCGCGCCGCCGAATCCGGCGACCAGGCCGCGCTGGCCCTCATCGACCGGATGGCCGAGCGGCTGGCCCGCATCTGTGCGGTCCTCGGTGGGCTGCTCGATGTCGAGCGCATCGTCTTCTCCGGTGCGGTCGCCGAATCCCTCGACCTGCTCCTGCCGCGAACGGCCGCAAGGCTCGACGAACTGACCCATCCGCCCGCGCCGGAACTCGTCGCGTCCCAGCTCGGCGGCGGCGTGGTGAGCATCGGCGCGGTCGCCCGCGCTCTCGAGATCGTCAGGGCGAACGCCATCAACCTCAGCCCGTCGACAGTGGAACAAATCATTCCGTTCTTATATGCTGGTCTCGGACCCGCCCCACAAGCGAAAGCGAGCCACGACACGCCGAAGTGTCATCGGCACCTCGATCGTGATGATGTTCGATACGCCGTTCAAGGCCGACACCCCGGACATGCTGCGGCTCTACGTCGAAGACGCCGACGCCGTGCTCCAGCGGGCGGTCGACGAGGGCGCGACCGTCGCCACTCCGATGACCGACGTCCAAGCCTGGGGCGACCGGATCGGCAGGCTGCGCGACCCGTTCGGGAACGTGTGGTGGCTCCGGGAACGGGTCGAAGCACCGAGCCCCGAGGAGGCCATGCGGCGCATGGGAGCACCCGAATACCAGACGGCGATGGAGCAGCCCAAGATCATGGACGCGCCGGCCTGATCTGACCGCGCACGGGACGAGCCCGGGCCGAGGAGCGATCTCCGGCCCGGGCTCGTGCTCATGCGGCCGAGAGGCCCGGACTCATTCGGCCCGGATGTCGTCCACGTAGACCGTGCCCGTGGCCGTGGCCCCGCCGTACCCGAGGTACAGGTTGAACGCCGTCACGTCGGCCAGGTGCTCGGCGTCGAGCAGCTCGTCCGCGTGGCCTGTGTCCCACGGCGCGGGCCTGAACTCGGTGAACGGCGCGTTGACCTCCTCGCCGCTCGTATTCGACAGCCCCACGTTGTACTCGAAGTACGCGCCCTTCGCCACCACCTGAATGGTCGCGCCGTTCGTGGAGCCGTCGCCCTGCAGCCAGAGTTTCAAGGCACTGAAGGCGTTCCAGTCCTCGCCCACCGACTTGCCGATGCCGGTGTACCCCGCGTTCGTGAAGTCGTACGAGTACGCCAGGCCATACGAGCCGGAAGCCTTGTGATCGGTCGACAGCGTCGTGGTGTTGGCGTTGACGTGGCTGTACGCCTCGCTCAACGTGACGTCGTCCCCGGCGTAGCTTTCGAAGTGGTCGATCCAGCCGGCCGGCAGCGGCTCGACCTCGCCCAGCAACACCAGCGCCGAGTCCGTCAGCGTCCTGCCCCGCACCTTGGCGCTCACCGTGACCGTGACCGAGCGGTTGTCCAGCCAGGACGGATCGATCGTCCACTCGCCCGAATAGAACCCCTCCGCGTCCCGCGTGAGCTCCACGGGCGCACCTCCTTCGACCGAGAAGGTCGCCTTCCATGTGAATGCGGAGGTCAGGCGCATCCGAATCGTGGTCTCGGCAGTCGTCACGCGCTGGCGATCGGTGGGGGTCACCAGGTGCATGAACGGCGCGCTCGGCACCGCGTAGGTGCGGCCGTCGTAGACGCCGTCCAGGTCGGAGGTGAAGAGCGAGAACGGGTCCTCGTAGTAGGCGACGAAGTCCGGTTCCATGGCGTGCCCGGGGAAGGGCACGTACGCGCGGTTGTTCCCGCCGAAGTTCGCCCAGGTGAGCATGTGGGAGACGCGGCTCGCGTTCGGGTCGGCCTTGAGCGCGCCCAGGAGGTCGGTGAACCAGGTGAGGTTGCGCCCCTCGTCGCCGGACTCGCCGAACTCGGTGAAGGCCGGGACCTTGCCGCGCTCGGCGGCGAGCTCGACGACCATCGCCAGGTCTTTCACCGTGGAAGCGAGCCATTCGGCCGAGCCCGCGGAGTTGTCGTAGGCGTCGTAGCCGAGCACGTCCACGAACTCGTCGCCGGGATAGGTCTTGAGGTAGCTATCGCGGTCGGCACCGAAGCCCGAGTTCGGCGAGTACGAGTAGAGCATGTTGCGCACCTTTTTGGTGTCGCGCAGGTATTCGACGGTGTAGCGGAAGATCTCGATGAACTCGGCCGAGGTGCAATGGCCTGCGCCCCACCAGAACCAGCCGCCGCTGTTCTCGTGGAAGGGCCGGAAGACCACCGGGATCAAGGTTCCGTCGGGTCGCCTGGCGCCTTTGACGCCCGCGGCGATGCGGTCGAGGAACTCGTTGAAGTCGGCGTGCTTCGCGCCGCCCGGCAGGATCTGGCTGACCACGCGTCCCGTGGTGTCCCAGAAGTCGCCGCCGGTGACGAAGTTGTACATGTGGGCGCTCAGGACGTTGATGCCGCCGAGCGCGTCGGACTTCTCGAAGGCCCAGCTGAGGGCCTCGATGTTCTCCTCGACGGTGCCGCCGTACACACCCGGCTTCTGGAACCCGTTGAGAATGAGGGTGTCCCAGCCGAACACGGCCGGGTAGTCCCCGGTGGTGGCCTCCACATCGGAGGTCTCGGCGGTGTACGTGTCGAAGGTGAACCCGTCGGTGAGGGTGTGCTCGTGGCCGAACATGATGCCCTGGCCCTGCGTCTGGAGCATGTACTGGAATAGCGCGCGGGTCTCGCGGGTCGCGCAGTCGTCGACGATCCGGACCCGGTCGGCCCGATTGCCGCCCGCGGCGGCGGAGAGCGGCACACTAGCGGCCGCGACGGCGGCGGCTCCCATGGTGATCACCGCGCGCCGCGGCGCGCGGAAGGAGGAGAAAGGCACTTGCGTCTCCTTTGGAACAGAAGGCCCCGTGAGGAAAGGGGTTGAACGCTGAACACGGCTGTGACCTGGGGTTGCATGTACTGAAGCGGTTAAGCCGAGAGATCAGCATATCCAAAGAGATTTATCGTTGTCAATGGGCAAGAGCGCACTGAATCGGTTCGGCCACGGTAGCGCGCCCTCTCACCGGCCCGCGCACGGTCTTGGAGGCGACCGGCGCGTGATCACCGCCAGCGACCTCGCCGTCCACTACGGACCCGTGCGGGCCCTCGCGGGGGCCGATTTCGACGCTCCCGACGGCGGCCTGACGGGTTGGCCCCAACGGCAGTGGCAAGTCCACCATGCTGCGCGCGCTGCTCGGGGCCGTCCGACGCGCGGGAGGAAACGCCATAGTGCACGGCGAGGATCTCGACGCGCTGCGGCCTCGCGAGCGCGCCAAGTGCCTCGCCGCCGTCGCCCAAGAGGAGCACAGCGAGTTCCCCCTCACCGTATGGGAATCGGTGCTGCTCGGCCGCTCGGTGCATCGCGGCGGCCTCACCGACCGACGCCTGGACGAGATCTCTGGCGGCGAGCGCCAGCGCACCCTCATCGCCCGCGCGCTCGCCCAGGCCGCCACGCACCTGCTGCTCGACGAGCCCACCAACCACCTCGACATCCGCTGCCAGCACGAAATCCTCTCGCTGGTCGCCGGGCTCGAACTCTGCAGCGTGGCCGTCCTGCACGACCTCAACCTGGCCGCCCGCTACTGCGCGCGGCTCGTCCTGCTCGACCGCGGCCGCGTCGCCGCCGCAGGGACACCCGACGAAGTGCTGCGCCCTGAGGTGATCGAACCGGTATACCTGATCGAAGCGCGGCGCGTCGAACTCGACGGGGTGCCGCAACTGCTGTTCGCACCGAAGAACTGAGGAGTGCCTGTGAAGCCCGGAGAAATGTGGAGCCAGGGCGACTACGCCGCCGTCGGCGACCGATTCGCGGCCGCCGCTCGCCGCCTCGCGGAAACGCACGTCGAGCCGGGCACCGACGTGCTCGACCTCGCTTGCGGCCCAGCGCCGTTCGCGATCGCCGCCGCGAAGGCGGGAGCTCGCGTGACCGCCCTCGACGCCGCCCCCGCTCTGCTGGACCTCGCCCGACGCCGTGCCGGGGCGGCGGGTCTTGCAGTCGAGTGGGTCGAGGCCGACATGACCGCGCCCCCCTTCGAAGACGAGGCCTTCGACCTGGTCGGCTCCACCTTCGGATGCATGTTCGCGCCCGACCCGGCCGCGATGGCCGCCGAGCTCGTACGCCTCTGCCGCCCCGGCGGCCGCGTCGCGGCACTGGCCTGGACGCCGGATTCGGCCTTCGGCGCGATGTCCCCGCTCGCCCGGCGCTTCCTGCCGGACGACGCGGGCCCCTCTACGGTCGAGCACTGGAACCGACCCGACAGCGTCGCCGAGACTTTTGCGGCCCAACCGGTCCGCCTCGCGAGCACGGTGCTCGCGGTCGACGTCGTGTGGGACGACCTCGACCAGGCGATGTCCGAGATCACCGGCGGCAACCCGGCCTGGCTCGGCATCCGCGCGGCCGTCGAGCCCACCGGGCGCTGGCCCGAACTCGTCGCCGACTTGCGCGACCTCTTCGACCGGATGGGGCATCGTGACGAGCGGGGTTTCGTGCTCCCCGTCGACTACCTCGAAACCGTAGCGGCCAAAGCCTGATGGCGAAGCACGGGCCGGGTGTCCCGGATCTCGAGTTCGCCGACGGCGACTGCTGGTCAGGTGTTGCCATGATGGACAAACCGATTGCGGCCGTGCCGCTCGCAGGAGGCCGGATCGCGACCGGTGTCGTCCGGCTCGGCGACGTGGTGCGCAGGCCGGTGTGCGACTCCTCCGATTTCATGGCCGCCCTGCTGAAACTACTCGAGCGCCGGAACTTCAGCGGGGCGCCGAGGTACCTCGGTCGCGACCGCGGGGCGGACCTGCTGTCCTTCATTCCCGGCGAGGTTCCCGCGCGATTCGGCGTGTGGTCGGACGGTCAGGTTCGGGCCGCGGCCGCGCTGTTGCGAAGGATGCACGACGCGACCCGCGGCAGCGACCTGGCGGGGCGGTTCGACGTGGTGTGCCACCACGACCCCGGACCGAACAACGTCGTCTTCCAGGACGGCGTCCCCACCGCGTTCATCGACTTCGCCGAAGCCGCACCCGGCAGCCGCCTGGAGGATGTCGGCTACTTCGCCTGGACGTGGTCGATCTCCTCGAAGCAGGCCGCGCCGCTGCATCGCCAGGCCGAGCAGGTCCGGCTCATCGCCGACGCCTACGGCCTCGAACCCGCCGAGCGGCACGTTCTCGTCGATGGCATCCTCGAACGTCAAGCGCGGAACGTGCGTTTCTGGGCCGAGTTCCAGGTCGAACAGGAAACAGCCCCCGCCGCAACCGAGCAGCTGATCGAGCGAATCGATTGGAGCAGGCGCGAACACGCCTTCGTCTGCACACACCGCGAAACCTTCGATCAGGCCTTGGCCTGACTACGTTCCGTCGAATCTTCCGCTACAAGTCTTCGCCTCCATGGTGGAGGGCCGTTCGCGGGTTGCGGTGGGTAAGGTCGGTTTGCCAGACTCATAACCCTTCGGCACTCCGGCCGCCGGGGACCATATCGAAGCGGGGCCGACCACATGCTCTTGGCGTGGGAATCCGGACACGCGATCGCCGCACGGTTCTACAGCGCCGGCAGTGGCGACGCGGTGGGAGACGAGTTTGCCATCGACGTGCCCGACCACGACTATCAGGCGTTCAAGGCCTACGACGACGGCAGCGTCGCCTACCCGGCAGCCGGCGGCGACTCCTCGATTCAGACCGCCCGGTTGATGCCGTTCAGCGGCTGAGCTCCGGGGAGATCGGCGTCCGCCGTACGCATTCGCGGGGAGCCGGGGGCGTCGATTACGAAGGGCCACAACTATGGCACCCTTGTCGAAGGCAAACCGCCCCCCGGATTCCCGAGCGAAGCACGATGGACGATACCACCGACTGCGACTTCCTTTCCTCTGTTGAACTCCAGGCCTTCCTGCCCGGATTCCGGCTCGATCCGGAGCCGCTGAGTTCGACCGCGATGAGCCGGGTCTACCTGGCCTCCGACACGAGGCTGCACGACCGCAAAGTCGCGGTCAAGATCATGGCGGACTACCTGGCCGCGGTTCCCGATTTCCGCAAGCGGTTCCTGCGCGAGATCGAACTCATGGCGAACCTGGAGCACCCCCACGTCATGTACGTCATCGCCGCCGCGCGGAAGGAGGACCGCCTCCTTTACTTCGTCATGCCGCGCGTCGAGGCGGACCTGCGGTCGCGACTGGCGGACGGCGCGCTCGATCCGATCGAGACCGCGCGCGTGATCACCCAGGTCGGGAGCGCGCTCGACTTCGCGCACGCCCGCGGCGTGGTACACCGCGACGTCAAGCCCGCCAACATCCTCTTCGGCGCGGGCGATCACGTCTACCTGAGCGACTTCGGAGTGGCGAAGCACGCCGTCGGCGAGGACCTGACCCGTGCCGGGGATTCGATCGGCACCCGCCGGTACACCGCACCGGAGGTCTACAGCGCCTCGCCGTCGGCGCATCCGAGGACCTCGCCCGACGACCCGGTCGATCGGTCCGGCGACGTGTACTCGCTCGGGGCGGTGCTCTTCCACTGCCTGACCGGGGAGCGGCCGTTCGATCAGGTCGACGATGTCATGGTCGCCCAGTTGCAGCGGAAAGGCGAGGTGCCCCGGATCGCCGAGGTCCGGCCCGACCTGTCGCCCGAGTTCGACGCGATCGCGGCGAAGGCGATGAGTCCGGACCGGGCCCGGCGGTACCGGACCTGCGGGGAGCTGGCAGCGGCGGTTTCCCGGGCGGCCGCCCGTATCGACGGCGAGGACGGGCCGCCGAACGGCGGCAGGGGCCGCCTTCCGCGTCCGCGTCGCAGCCTGGCCGCCACCGCTGCGCTGCTGGTGGCGGGGCTGGCGCTCGGGGGCGCCTTGTCCTACCTGGCGTTCGGCCCTGACGCGGAAGCCACTCGATACGGCGTCACTGAAGCGTCGGTCGAACCGACGGTTGCACCGGTGACCGGCGATGAGCAGGCCGAACGTGCGCCGACCGTGGGGGAGTGCCTCAGCTCGGACGCAAGCCGCTACGTGGTCGTCGCCTGTGACTCCCCGGCGGCGGCGAAACGGGTCTACCGGATCGTCACCGATCCCGAGGACCCGAGCCCGCAGCAGCCGAACCATGACGACGCCGCTTGGCAAGCGTGCGGGCACGACGGGATCGAGCACGAGTACCACTGGGCCGACTCGGCGGTCCGGGAAGGTCGGGAGTGGAACCCCGAGAGCGACCGGATCTACTACTTCATCTGCTATCAGGAGCTGTGAAGCAACAGCCGTCCCATGCGGACGGTAGTCGGGTCACAGGAGCGCCCACCGCTGCTTCGCGTCGCCGGAGTCGCAGTCCTGGAGAGCGACCGCGTCCCCGGACTCGGCCGACGAGCTCTTGAGGACGCTCAGGCATAGGGCGTCGCTCGCGGCCGTCCGGAGCTGATAGGCGTCGCCGACCGGCGCGAGCTCCCATGTCTGGGCGTCGAGGCCGTCGCAGCCGTCGAAGCCCACGAGCATGCCGTCCTCGGTGCCTCCGTTGTCGACGGTCATGCAGGGTGTCCAGTCGTCGAAGGCCATCTCGACCTCGTACCGGTCGCCGTCCTGGACCCAGGTCAGTTCCGGCTCGGTGCTGCCGCAGTCGCCCAGCACCATGACGCTGCGGTCGTTGCCCGGTTCCTCGCCCCAGGTCATGCACAGGCCGCTGGCCTCCTGGCGGGCCCGGTAGACCCCGGTCCCGGGCGGGGCCGGCGGAGCCGACGGGGAGACAGTCGCATCGGATTCGGGCTCGGGAGACGTCGTCTCCTCGGTCCGTTCCTCCTCGCCGGGTGCCGACTCGCTTTCCTGTCCGGGTCCGGTCGACTCGGTCGGCGCGGTCGACGGACTCGAACCATCCGCCGAATCGGAGTCGGAGTCGGAGTCGGCGAACGCGGCCGAATCGGCGTCGACTGCGGGGGCGCTGTCGGACATCGACTCCCAGATGAAGGCGGTGGTGAGTGCGAGGGCCACCGCCGCAGCGGAGGCGACGGACTTGCCGGTCAGCAGCTCGTGCCGAGAACCGTCGAGCCGCGCGCCCGCGTCCCGTGACGGCTTGGCATTCTCAGTCTTCACTGTGGCGTCCTCGGGGTGGATTCGTCGCAATGAGCGTGGTCGATCGTACCTTGGCAGGTGGTCAGCGTTCGGTGATGGCGCCGTGTTCAGGAGGGCGCCGACTTCGTCCCAGCTTTCGCCGAGCCGGGTACCGGCAGTTCTCGGACTTCGCGGCCACGGTGTGGTCTCCGGCCGGGGACCATCGTCTCCGATGAGGACCGCCTCGGGCAGCGCCGAGCGGCTCTGGAGCGTCTGCCGGTCCCACTGCAGGAGGTGACAATATTGACGGGCTCTGATATCGTCCGTGAAATCGTTCTTAAGAACGTTTTCAACGACGAAGACGAGGGCTGCCCATGGCCGAGACGAAGAGGTCGAGCCTCACGCTCGTGGCCGCGCGAGCCGGGGTCTCCGTGGCCTCGGTGTCGCGGGTCCTCAACGGCGGATCCGCCTCCCCGGAACTGACCCGCAAGGTCCGCGAGGCCGCCGCCGAACTGGGCTACGTGCCCGACGCCAGCGCCCGCACCCTCCGCACCGGCCGCACCGACCAGATCGCGCTGGCCGTGGCCGACGTCGGCAACCCCGTGTACGTGCAGATGATGCGCGCCGTGACAGGGATCGTCGACAAGGCCGGCTACCGGCTCGTGGTCTCCTCCACCGGCAGCGACCCCCAGGACCAGATCGACCTGCTCTCCAGCCTCAATCGCGGTTACGCGGACGGGCTCCTCTTGAGCCCCTTGCGGATCACGCCCGAGCTGATCGACGCCATGCGGTCGAGCCGCCTCCCCATCGTCGTGATCGGTACCCTGCCGCCCGATGTGGACCTCGACAACGTGCGCGCCGACTCGGCCACGGGCATCGGTCTCGCCGTCGAACACCTTGTCGCTCAAGGCCGCCGCCGGATCGCGCTCGTGAACGGCCCGGTCGACACCGTGCCCGGTTCCGCGCGCCTCGCCGGATACCTCGCCGCCGTCGAACGCTTCGACCTCCCGGCGAGACCGGAATTGCAGGTCACCGCAACGGGGTTCACGTACCGCGCGGGACGCACGGCCATGGCCCGGTTGCTCGGCCACGCCAGTCCCGACGCGATCGTCTGCGCCAACGACCTCCTCGCCGTCGCGGCCCTCAAGGAACTCGCCGCCGCGGGCGCCCGCGTGCCCGACGACGTGGCGGTGGTCGGCATGGACAACACCGACACCGCCGAACTCGCCACCCCCTCGCTCACCAGCGTCGATCTCGGCTCTGCCAAGCGCGCCGCGGTCGCCGCGAAGCTTCTCGTCCGCCGGATCGGCGACCCCGCCGTGCCGGTGCGCAAGCTCGTCATCCCCCCGAGCCTTTCCGTGCGCGAGTCCACCCTCCGGCAGGACGGCTCATGACCGCGATCGCCCCTCGTCTCGAAGCTCCGGCGCCCCAGCGCCGTAAGCGCTCCGGCCGCCACGACGCCTGGCCGCTCGTCCTGCCCGCATTGCTCCCGGTGATGCTCTTCAGCGTTTACCCGCTCGTCTACGGCGTCCTCCTCGGCTTCACCGACGCGCAAGCCGGATTGAACGTCGAGACCCATTTCAACGGCCTCGACAACTACGTCCAGCTCGCGGGCAACGGCCTGTTCTGGGAGTCCTTTCGGATCGGCCTCGTCTGGGCCTTCAGCGTCACGATCCTGCAGTTCCTCGCCTCGCTCGGCCTGGCGCTCATGCTCAACCTCGACCTGCGGCTGCGCTGGCTCGCCCGCACGCTCGCGCTCATCCCGTGGGCCATGCCGCCGGTGATCATCGCGATCATGTGGCAGCTCATGCTCAACCCGAACTACGGCCCCGTCAACCGCACGCTCGACGCCCTCGGGCTCCCCAGCGGCATCAACTGGCTCGGCGAAGCCTCGATCGCCCTCCCGGTAGTCGTCGTCGTCGGCGTCTGGGCCGGGATGCCGCAGACCACGGTCGTGCTCCTCGCCGGACTCCAAGCCGTTCCGGCCGAGTTGAACGAGGCCGCCGCGATCGACGGCGCGAGCACCTGGCGGCGCTTCTGGCACGTCACGCTTCCCGCCCTGCGGCCCATCGTCATCGCGATCACCACCCTCGACCTGATCTGGAATTTCAACTCCTTCGCGCTCGTCTTCGTGCTCACCGCGGGCGGCCCCGGCGGCACCACGATGCTCCCCAGCCTCTTCGCCTACAACGAGGCCTTCCGCTACGGCAACTTCGGCTACGCGGCGGCCATGGGCAACGTCATGGTCATCCTGATCGGCGCCATCCTGTTCTTCTACCTGCGCGGACAGATGCGGAGGCGGCTCCAATGACGACAGTCCCCAAGACCGTGGGCCGCGGGCCGTTCACGCGGCCCCTCCAATACCTCGCGCTCGCCGCCTACATGTGCTTCCTGGCGTTCCCGCTGGTGTTCCTGCTGACCACCGCGTTCAAGACTCCGCGCGAACTGCGCTCGCCCGACGCGGGGCTTGTGCCCGAGCAGCTCGACTTCGACAACTTCACCTCGGCGATCGACAAGGCCGACCTCTACCTCGCGGCCGGCAACAGCCTCCTCGTCGCCGTCACGACCACCGCCGTCGTCACCGCCGTGTCCCTGCCCGCCGCCTACGCCCTCGTCCGCTTCCGCACCAGACTCCGCGCCCTCGCCACCGGCTGGATCCTCCTCAGCCAGGTCTTCCCGTTCATCCTCATCATCATCCCGCTCTTCTTGCTGCTCAAGAACATCGGCTTGGTCAACACCCTCCTCGGCCTGGTGCTCGTCTACGCCGTCTGGGCCCTGCCCTTCTCGCTGTGGATGCTCCAGGGCTACGTGGCCGCCATCCCCGTCGAACTCGAAGAGGCCAGCGCGGTCGACGGCGCCGGACGCCTGCGCACCCTCACCCGGATCGTGCTGCCGCTCCTCGCTCCCGGGCTGGTCGCCACCAGCCTGTTCACGTTCATCAACTCCTGGAACGAGTTCTTCTTCGCGCTCGTGCTCATCCAGGACCCGGACATGCAGACGCTGCCGCTCGCGCTGGCCCGCTTCGTCGGCGCCGAGGGGCAGGTGCAGCTCGGGCAGCTCGCCGCCGCCGCGCTCCTGGCCTGCATCCCGAGCCTCGTGTTCTTCCTGCTCATACAGAAACGGCTCACCGCCGGACTCCTCAGCGGGGCGGTCAAGGGCTGAACCCCGAATCCGCCGGTCCCCACGGAAAGAGAGAAACCAATGCGCACTCGCAACGTCGCGATCGCGGGCGTCCTCGTCCTGCCTCTCGCGCTCACCGGCTGCTCCGCCTTCGGCGTCGGCGACGACGACGATGGGGGCCCGACCACGCTCACCTTCCAGTCGCTCGCGTTCCAGGACACCACGATCGCCGCGACCGAGGAGATCGTCGCCGCCTGGAACGAGGCCAACCCCGACACGCAGGTGGAACTGGTGCAGGGCAGCTGGGACAACGTGCACGACCAGCTCGTGACCCAGTTCCAGGGCGGCACCGCGCCCGACATCATCCACGATGAGTCGGCCGACATCATGGGCTTCGCGAACCAGGGCTACCTCGCCGACCTGAGCCCCTATCTCAGCGGCGACGTGAAGAGCGCGGTCTCCGAGGACGTCTGGAAGTCCGTCACCGCCTCCGCCGGCGCGGTCGTCGCCGCGCCGACTCTGCTGCAGTCCTACGTGGTGTTCGTCAACCGGGCCGCGGTCGCCGAGGCGGGCGTGGAGACTCCGACCGGCGAGACCCTCGCCTGGGACGACTTCCAGGCGCTCGCCGCCCAGCTCACCGCCGACGGCTCGTACGGCGTCGGCTGGGGCATGCAGCAGCCCACCGCCGCTGTCATGAGCCTGTCGCTCGGCTTCGACGGCACCTTCTTCACCGGCGACGGCGAGTCCGCCTCGATCGAGGTGGGGGCCGACGAACTCGCCGTTTCCGAGCGCATCCACTCGATGGCCTACGAGGACCGGTCGCTCGACCCGGTCTCGCTCACCCAGAGCGGATCGGATGTGCTGCCGGGCTTCTTCGACGGCAAGTACGCGATGTACGTGGCGGGCAACTACGTGGCCCAGCAGATCACCGAGTCCGCGCCCGAGGGTTTCGACTGGGCCGTCCTGCCGCCGCTCGCGGGCACCGCCGGAGCGGTCCAGGCCGCCAACCCGCAGACCATGTCCGTCGCCGCCGAGAGCGAGCACATGGAAGAGGCCGCCGCGTTCGTCGACTTCTTCATGCAGCCCGAGCACCAGGCCGCTCTCGCCCAGGGCGACTGGCTCATCCCGTCCTCCGGCGCGGCCCGGACCCTGGTCGCCGAGAACACCGCGGGAGCGAACGGCTGGGAAGCCATCCTCGCCTCCGGCGAAGGCCTGCAGGCCGCGCCGTTCCAAGCGGCCGTGAACTATCCCCAGTGGAAGGACCAGTACGCCACGCCCGCCCTCCAGCAGTACCTGGCGGACGAGATCACCATCGACGAGCTCCAGCAGCAGCTCACCGACGGCTGGTCTGAACTGGGATAAGACAGGTCCGCCCGGGCACCACCAGGACCCGCCCCGGCGGACGTCACACCGATCGAACGACGCGAGGAGACACGATGGCCCAGCCGTTGAACGACATGCTGGTGACGAAGTCGACCGGGGTGCTCGCCGGAGCGGCGGTCGGCGACGCGCTCGGCGGTGCGGCCGAAGGGAACACACCCGAGGCGATCCAGCGGCGCTACGGCGGCTTCATCGAAGGGATCGTGCCCCCCTTCCATGAGGACTGGCGGGGCGCCCGCCCCATCGCCCCATACCACAAGGGCGACGGGCACATCACCGACGACACGCTCATGACCACCGCGCTCGTCGACGTCTACGACACCGTGCGCGACCACCTCGACGCCCACGCGATCGCCGAGCACCTCGTGCCGCTCCTCATCGGCGACCGCCGCTGGATCCCCGAACTCGAATCCGAGGCGCTGCTCCTGCACCGCGTATTCCTCGCCGAGAAGTGGATCGTCGCCCGCCTCCACTACGGCCACATCGATCCCCGCTCGGCCGGGGTCGGCAACATCGTCAACTGCGGCGCGACCATGTACGCCGCCCCGGTCGGCATCGTGAACGCGGGCAATCCCGAAGGGGCCTACGCTGAAGCGATAGACATCGCCGGAGCGCACCAGTCCTCCTACGGCCGCGAGGCCGCCGGAGTATTCGCCGCGGCCGTCGCCGAGGCCATGCGCCCCGGCGCCGACGTCGACACCGTGGTCGGGGCCGCACTGCGCCTCGCCAAGGACGGCACGAAGGCCGCCGTCGACGCCGTCGCCCAGGCCGCCGGGGGCATCCGCGATTGGCGGACCGGTCTCGCGGATCTGCGCCGTGCCGTCGAGCCCTTCGACACCGTCGGCCCCGACTACCGCGCGCCCGCCATGGACGCCCGCATTCCCAGCCGCACCAAGTCCATCGAAGAACTCCCGATCGCCCTCGGGATGCTCATCGCCGCCCGAGGCGACTACCGCGAAGCCGTCCTCGGCGCGGTCAACTACGGCCGCGACTCCGACTCCATCGCCGTCATGGCGGGGTCCCTCGCCGGAGCCCTCGGCGGCGTCGGCGTCGTGCCCGCCGAATGGATCAGCGGCGTCAGCGAAGGCAGCCGCATGGACATCACGGCCACCGGCCCCGTCATCGCAAGCGCGGCCCGTGACGTGTGGGCCGCCGACGCCGAACGCGCCGCCCGGGTCGCCGAGGCCCGCAACGAATTCGCGGGAGCCGCGGCATGATGCGCCTGAGCTGGACCCAACCCGAAGACCTCCTGCCGCACGCGCTCGTCGCCGCCGACCTCGACGGCCGCGATACCGCCGATGTGCGCGAACGCTGGCTCGCCGCGGGCGGATCGCCCGATCCGGTCGTCAGCGGCGCGTCCACCGAGCCCGCGACCGACGCGCTCCGGTCGCTCGCGCGCGACCTCCTCGCCGAACTCGACCGCTTCCCCGATTCCGAACGGCTGCACGCCGACGAACCCGAAGAATTCGACGCGATCCTCACCGGCGACGGGCCTCCGGCGCTGCCGAACCCCGAGCCCGGTTTCGCCGATCGCGTGCTCGGCGCCTGGCTCGGACGCGCCGCCGGGTGCCTGCTCGGCAAGCCCGTCGAAAAGCTCCCGCTCGAAGGCATCCGCGCCATCGCCCGCGCCACCGGCAACTGGCCGCTCCACTCGTACTTCACCGAAGTCGGACTCGACCCGGACACCGCCGGCCGCTACCGGTGGAACCGCCGCAGCCGCCCGACCAGCCTGGCCGAGAACATCGACGGCATGCCCGAGGACGACGACCTCAACTTCCCGCTCATCGCCCTCACCCTGCTGGAGCGCCACGGCCGCGGCTTCACCACGGCCGACGTCGCCCAGGCATGGCTCGACCTGCTGCCCGGCGGCCGCGTCTTCACCGCCGAGCGCATCACCTACCGCAACCTCCTCGACGGCTATGAGCCCGAGACCGCCGGACGCGTCCGCAACCCCTTCCGCGACTGGATCGGCGCCCAGATCCGCGCCGACCTCTACGGCTGGGCCAACCCCGGCGACCGGGCCGCCGCCGCGCGCCTGGCCTTCCACGACGCTCGACTCAGCCACGGCCGCAATGGGATCTACGGTGCGATGTTCGTGGCCGCCGCCAGCGCGACCGCCGTCACCGGCGCGCCGATCGCGACCGTGCTGGAGACCGGCCTCGCCGCTCTCCCTCCGAAGAGCCGCTACACCGCGGCTGTACAGCGCGGCATCGAACTCGCCGGCAGCGGCCTCGCCGACGAGGCCGCGATCGACGCCCTCCACGCCGAATACGGCCACCTCCACTGGGTCCACGTCATCAACAACGCCGCACTCCTCGCGTTCGCCCTCGCCCGAGGCGCGGGCGACTTCGAGCGCACCGTCACCCTCGCCGTCTCCGGCGGCTGGGACACCGGCTCCGTCGGCGCGACCGCAGGAGCGATCACCGGCGCCCTCACTGGCGCCGAAGCACTGCCGCCCAAGTGGATCGAACCCCTGGACGACCGCCTCGCCACGTCCGTGCCCGGCTTCGCCGGAGCCCGCTTCACCGCACTCGCCATCCGAACCGTGGAGGTGTCCCGATGAGCGTCGTCGTGCTCGGCAGCGCCAACCTCGACCTCGTCTACGAGGTCGACCGCATCCCCGTCCCCGGCGAGACCGTGCTCTCGCGCGGCTCCGAATCCTTCCCGGGAGGCAAGGGGAACAACCAGGCGATCGCGACCGCCCGCGCCGGAGCCGACACCCGATTCATCGTCGCGCTCGGGCGCGACACCGCGGGCGACCGCCTCGCCGAGGACGCCCGGGACGCAGGGATCACCCTGCTCGACCGCCGCGTGGACGCACCCACCGGCACCGCCGTCATCTTCGTGGACCGGCGCGGCGAGAACTCCATCGTCGTGGACTCGGGCGCGAACGCCGCGCTCGTCGACCTCACCGAATCCGAACTCGGCGACATCGCCGCCGCGGACCTGCTGGTGCTGCAACTGGAGACGCCGATCGAGACGGTCGCGGCAGCCGTGCGGGCCGCGCGAGCGGACAACACCACCGTGGTCCTCAACGCCGCGCCGAGCGGGGCCGTCCCGCTCGAACTTCTCGCCGAGGTCGACGTCCTCGTGGTGAACGAGCACGAAGCCGCCGAACTCGCGGGCGAGCCCGCGGGCACCGGCGAACGCTCGCTCCTGTCCGTCCTCACCGGACACGGCTGCGCCGTGATCATCACGCTCGGCGCCGAAGGCGCGCTCATCGGCGCCCCGGGCGAGGCCCCGGTCAAGGTGCCCGCCTACAAAGTCGACGCGAAGGACACCACCGGCGCGGGCGACACGTTCGTCGGCGCGTTCGCCGCCGCCCTCGACCGCGGTACAGGCTCGATCGATCTCACCGCGCTCGTGGAGGCCACCGAGTTCGCCACGGCCGCGGCCGGGATCGCCGTGCGGCGCAAGGGCGCCGGCCCGTCCATTCCGACTTTGGAGGAGGTGCGCGAGTTCCTTGCAGATCAATGATTTCGATCCACTGGCACCCCGGCCTATCGACCGGCCCACCGCGCTCCCGCCCGGCGGCGCGATCCACCCCGAGCAAGGCGACATCGCCAAGATCTTCGCCGCTCCGGACGACCCGGCCGACTGGCCGCGCTGGCGCGCCGACCTAGCGACCTGGCGCGACGAGGCCCGACGGCGGCTCGACTACAACGGCGTCGCCTACGAGAATCCCGAGACCCGCTGGGCGAGCAGGGCATACGCCGTCGCTCAGGTGTGGCTGTGGGACGAGCGGCTCTTCGACCACACTGAGCAGCGGTTCACCGTCGACGCCTTCCTCGACTCGATCGCGGGCCAAGGCGGCCTCGACGGGCTCGTGCTCTGGCACGCCTATCCGATCATCGGGATCGACGACCGCAACCAGTTCGACTACTACCGCGATGTACCCGGCCTCGACTCGCTGGTGGAAGAGTTCCATGGGCGCGGCCTCCGCGTCTTCGTGGACTACAACCCCTGGGACACCGGCACGCGCCGCACCGGGCGCGAGGACGCCGAGGAACTCGCGGCCCTCGTCAGGGATCTGGGCGTCGACGGAGTCTTCCTGGACACCCTCAAGGAAGGCGACGCGACGCTCACCCGCGCCCTCACCGAGACCGAGCCGCCGCAGGTGCTCGAAGGCGAGTCCCGCGTCCCCAACCAGCGCGTCGAAGACCACCTGCTGAGCTGGGCGCAGTGGTTCGCCGACTCCGAGGCTCCCGGGGTGATGCGCGCGCACTGGTTCGAGCGCCGCCACATGATGCACGCGATCCGCCGCTGGAACCGAGACCATGCCGCGGAACTCCAGTCCGCGTGGATGAACGGCACCGGCATCCTGGTGTGGGACGCCGTGTTCGGCGTCTGGGTCGGCTGGAACCGCCGCGATGAGGCCACGCTGCGGCGCATGCTCCGCGTGCAGCGCGCGGCCCACGGTCTATTGGCCGAGGGGGAGTGGTCCCCGCTCGAAGGCGCGACCACCGAGGCGATCGCGGCCGGGATCTACGTCTCGCGCTGGACGAAGGACGGCGCGACCTTGTGGACGGTCGTCAACCGCGCCGACACCGAATGGACCGGCGACCCACTCGACTCGCCGCTTCCTCATGGCGGCAGGCGATACGACGTGACCGCCGGGGTCACCGACGCCACCGAGGTGACCGTGCCGGGCAGGGGGGTGACCGGCATTCTCGAACTCGCCCCTGAAGCCGAGGAACCCGCCTGGCTCGCCGAGCTACTGCACTCTGCCGCAACGGACCCCGGCTCCGCCGACGCGGCGTTCCCTGCCCGCGAAGCGTTCCGCGTCGCCCCGAGGCTTTTCCCGCCATCGACCCCCGAGAAGACCGCGCTGCGAGTCGCACCCGGCCTTCGCCAGCTCACGGTCACCTATCGCCGCCGCGAGACCGGCTTCTACCAGGGCGCGCCCTATGTCGAAGAGTGGAAGCCCCTGCCGCCGCGCCTCCATGACGATCGCGAAGCGATGGTCGAGGTCGACCTCCCGCGCGCTGTCGCGGTCGCGGCGAACGAGATCTCCCTCGCGCAGTACCGGCTCTTCCTGCGCACCACCCGCTACCGGCCCCAGGTCGAGCACCGGTTCCTCTGCGGCACCGAAGGAGCCGACCCCATGGGGCCGGTGACGGGTGTGTCGCTCGACGACGCCCGCGCCTACGCCGCGTGGGCCGGGGCCCGCCTGCCGGACGAGTTCGAATGGCAGCTCGCCGCCGAGCGGCCCGGCTTCAAGCGACGCGAACCCGCCGTATGGAACTGGACCGAGAGCGAGCACAGCGACGGAATCACCCGCTTCGCGATGCTCAAGGGCGGCGGCGACTACCGCGCCGAAGGCTCTGACTGGTACGTCGACGGCGGCCGTCGCGACCCCTCTTTCAGTCTCAAACTCCTGCTCGCCGGGCTCGGCGTCGAACGCTCCACCAGCATCGGCTTTCGCCTCGCCTGGACCCTGCCTTTCGCAACAGCGAAGGAGGACGCATGAGCGCACCACTCGAAGGCCTCCGCGTCCTCGACGTCTCCACTCTCTTCGCCGGCCCCATCGCCGCGACCTTCCTCGGCGACTTCGGAGCCGACGTGATCAAAGTGGAGCACCCGGACCGGCCCGACGCCGCCCGCGGCCACGGGCCGGCGAAGGACGGCGTGAACCTGTGGTGGAAGACCCTGGGGCGCAACAAACGAACCGTCACCCTCGACCTCGGCACTCCCGAAGGCGCGGACCTGCTTCTCAAGCTCGCCGCCGACGCCGACGTCCTGATCGAGAATTTCCGTCCGGGCACCCTCGAACGCTGGGGCCTCGGCCCCGATGAATGCCACCGCGCCAACCCGAGACTCGTCATCGCCCGCGTGACCGCCTTCGGTCAAACCGGCCCCTATTCGTCTCGTCCCGGCTTCGGCAGCCTCGCCGAGGCCATGAGCGGCTTCGCCGCGCTCACCGGCCAGCCCGACGGGCCGCCCACGCTGCCGCCGTTCGGCCTCGCCGACGGGATCGCCGCGCTGGCCGCCGCCTACGCCGTGCTCGTGGCCCTGCGCGGCGTCGACCGCGACGGGCGCGGCCAGGTGATCGACCTGGCGATCATCGAGCCGATCCTAATGCTCCTCGGTGGACAGATCACCGCCTACGACCAGCTCGGCGTGCTCCAGCCGCGCAGCGGGAACCGCTCGGTGAACAACGCGCCGCGCAACGTCTACCGCACCGGCGACGGCGACTGGGTGGCCGTCTCGACCAGCTCGCAGTCGATCGCCGAGCGCGTGATGCGCCTCGTGGGCCGCACGGACCTCGTGTCCGAGCCTTGGTTCGCCTCGGGGCACACCCGCGCCGAGCACGCCGACGAGCTCGATGCGGCCGTGGCCGCGTGGATCGCGGCGCGGCGCACCGGCGAGGTGATCGCGGCCTTCAAGGAGGCCCAAGCCGCGGTCGCGCCGGTCTACGACGTGCGCGGCGTGCTCGCCGATCCGCAGTACCGGGCCATCCGCACGGTGCTCACGGTCGACGACGAGGAATTGGGTCCGGTGAAGATGCAGAACGTGCTCTTCCGGCTCTCCGAGACTCCGGGCGCGGTCCGCTGGCCGGGCCGCCGCCACGGGCAGGACACCGACGCCGTGCTCGCCGAGGCCGGCGTCACCCGCGAACAGCTGGAGTTGTTGCGGGAGAAAGGAATCATATGAGGCCGCTCAGTGCCCTCTATGTGCCGGGGGACCGGCCCGACCGGTTCGACAAGGCCGCCTCCTCCGGCGCCGACATCGTGATCCTCGACTTGGAGGACGCCGTGGCCGACCGAGGGAAGGGGGAGGCGCTCACGAACGTCGTCTCCTGGCTCGCCGCGCCCCCGAGGGTCGCGGTGCAGATCCGGGTCAATCCTCATGCCGCCCACGAGATCCGCGCAATCCGCGCCACCTGCGCCGATGTAGGCCTGCGGATCCCCAAAGTGGACGACGCCCGCAAGCTCGACGCGATCGCCTACCTCGCCGACGGGCTCCCGCTGACCGCGCTCATCGAGTCGGCCCGGGGCCTCGAGGCCGCCGCGGCCATCGCCGCCCATCCTGCCGTGCACGCCATCGCCCTCGGCGAAGCGGATCTCGCCAGCGACCTCGGCAGCGCCGACGACCTCGTGCGCGACCACATGCGGGTCCGCCTCCTGGTGGCCGCCCGTTCGGCCGGGCTCGACCCGCCGATGCTCTCGGCCTACCCCGACATCCAGGACCTCGACGGCCTGCGCGCCGATACCGAACGCGGCCGGGCCCTCGGCCTGCACGGCCGGGTCGCCGTGCACCCCAAGCAGATCCCTGTGATCAGGGAGGCTTTCGCTCCGAGCGCCGAAGATCGAGCCTGGGCAAGGTCCGTAGTCGACGCCATGGAAAACGGCGGCGTGGCGACCCTCCCCAATGGAGAAATGATCGACCCGGCAATGTTGGGCCGCGCCCGAGCCCTCCTCGAGCCCTGACGCCTGCACTCGCTCATCAGCGGCCGAACCTGGGCACCCCAGGGCAAGCCGGGCCCGCCGCCCGGCCCGGCCACCCAGCTCTTCCTCGCTGACTGCTCGAACTGAAGACCGGCCCCGCCCCGGCAACGTGCCCAAGCCCCGCCAGGGGAACTTCCCGTCGACCGACGACACGGACGCCTGGAAGGACGGCGACCCGGCCCCGTGAGCGGGCCTCCTCGCGCCGCGAACGGAGTCGGTGTTTCGGGACCACCAGTCCGGGGGATAGATGAAGATGAGGTGAGGGGCGAGGCCCGTCACGAACGACACTGGAATGGGAGGCCCGACATGATCGGATTCATCGTCGCAGGGCTGGTCATCGGCGCGCTCGCGCGCCTCGTCACGCCGGGCAGGCAGCGCCTGGGCATCATCGCCACGCTCGTGCTCGGACTGGTCGGCTCGGTCATCGGCGGGACGATCGCGAACCTGCTCGGCACCGGCGACATCTTCGAACTGAACGTGCTCGGCTTCGTCGTGGCCGTGATCGCGGCGGTCCTCCTCATCGGCGTCGCCGAGGGCATCGTGGCGAGCCGCCACAAGACGACCTGACGGCGACCGCGAGCGAAGAGCACCCCGCGCGCGGCTTCGGCCCCGCACGGGGCGCTCTGTCGTGTGCGTCGGCAGACGGGATCGGAGCCCGTCGGCCGCAACGATGAAATGCAGGTCCGACGACGGCCCTGGGTGCTCTTGCGCCCAGGACCCCCGCCGGTCGCCTCAGCGGACGGTCGTCGTCGGTGCGCCGAGCAGACGCGGGGCGATGACGACCCGGTCGATGTTCGGCGCCCAGGCCTCGGCGTTGCCCAGCCGCAAGGGCTGGTCCGCAGTGGACAGCGTCACCGGGACGGTGCGCTGCGAGAACGAGTTCCAGGAGTAGGTGTACCGGAAGTAGGCGTGGCCCACCGCCTCCGATCCCTCTTGGACCTCCAGGCGGCGGTCGACAACCTGCGGGTTGTAGTCGTGCTGGCCCGAGGTCTCCGCGTTGGCGTAGAACACCGTGAGGTCGTAGTCCCCGGCCTCGGCGAAGCCGTCGCGGGCGATTTCGACCGCGTTGGCCTCACCGTTGCCGATCCAGCCCACAAAGGAGCTTCCCGAGGCGTTCGTGCCGGTGCTGTCGGCGAGGTCGGTCACCGACGCCTGGCCGTGAAGCGCCATGTCCTCGCCTTCGATCGAGACGGCGGCACTGTCGGCCTCGCGATCGCGCACCGTCGTCAGCGAGCCGACCACCGCCCCATCGGGGGACCGCAGTTCGATCTCGTTGATGCCCTCGTTCAGGTGGACAGTGGCGGTGGAGCGCCACTTGCCTTCCCCGTCGGCGGTCACGTCGGCGACCTTCGCGCCGTTCACCGTGAGTTCGACCGAGGAGGCCTTCGTCGACGCCCAGTCCACCTGCACGTCGTAGTAGCCGGTCTCCATCGCGGTCGCGTACAGGTCGGCCCGGCCGTCGCCAATGATCGCGGCACCGCCCTTGGTGTTCCCGTTCCACGTGAGCGACGCGCCGTCCGCCAGGCGGAAGCCCGAGGCCGGGTACAGGGTCGGCTCGCCTTCCGCCACTGAGGTCAGTGCGACCTTGTCGAGCGTGATGTCCGAGTTCGGCAACTTAGTGGCGCCGTCCTCACTGGACCGGAGCGACAACGTATGGCTGCCCGCGGTCAGGTCCACCAGAAGCTCGGCGCTGCCGCGGTACTTCCACTTGCTATTCGCGTTGAGCGCGAGGTCGGCGGCGTACTGGACGGTGCCCGCCGATTCGTCGTCGACGAACAGCGCGTGCCGGCCCGGCACGCCGGGCGCACCGCCGATCACCTGGAGGCGGTACGTGCCCTCGCGCGGCACTTCCACCGTCCATTCGGCACGGGAGCCGACCTGGTTGAAAGAGCCCACGTCCTGGCCGCCGGAGGCGAGGAACTGCCAGCCGCCGTTCGCCTGCGGGTCCTGCGTGTAGACGGTGGCGGCGGTGAGGTCCATGTCCTCGGCCTCGATCGACGCCTGCCACGGCTGCGCGGCGGCTTCGGCCTCCACGTCCCGGGATTGGCTCGGCGTGATGATGAGCTGGTAGCCGGCGTACCGGTCGTACGTCGGCACGTCGAGCCGCAGCGCGCCGCCATCGGTCTTGAGGCCGTCGTAGGCGGCGATGACACGCGGGTTGTTCGCGAGGCCTTCGGCGCCGGTGTGCGCGATCTCGCGGACCTCGACGTCGACCTTGTTGCCGAACACGGAATCGTCGAGTCCGCTGAGGTCGAGGGACACGTCGTTGTTCGTGCCGCCCCACAGGAGAGTGGCCCGGCGGTTGGCGTCGTCGATCGCGCCGATGCCCTGGAGCGTGTCGACGCCGTTCGGGGTCGGCGGGGTGACCTTGACGGTCTCGCTGCCGTCGAGGTCGCCGTACCACTTGAACATCCACCAGCCGGCGTTCGCGCCGTTCGGGCGGGCGGTGTTGTCGGAGAGGTTCCCCGCGTAGTTCCAGTACGCGGTCTGGGCGTCCACCTTGGTCTCCTCGAACATGGTGAACCACTGGACGAGCTGACCGGGGACGCTCATGTCGCGGAGCATCCCGTACTCGGTGATGTTCACCGGGATCGGGTCGAGGCCCAGGGAGGCTTCGAGTTCGCGGTAGTCGGCGAAGTTCTGCCGGTAGCTGCCCAGGTTGTTGATGCCGAGTTCGTGCCAGATGAAGATGTCAGGCAAAGAGTCGTTCGCCTTGGTGAACTCGAGGTAGTCGGCGCTGCGCTCGGGCTGCCAGCGGGTGTCGCCGGGGCCGCCGATGCGCGCGTGGCCGAGGCCGTGGCGCTCCCAGACCTCTTGGATCTTCTCGTAGGAGGCCTGCCAGTCGCCGAGGAACTGGTCCTTCTGGGTGCCCCAGTTCGGGTACCAGTTGCCGCCGTCGGGTTCGTTGTAGGGGATGAAGACGTAGTCCTCGGGCCGGTCGGAGTCCGTCGCGACGGCCTCGGCGACGAACTCGACGACTTCGAGGTAGTCCCAGACGCCGTTGCCGCCTTCGGTGAAGGAGCCGTCCTCCAGGTTGTACGTGCGGGTGTCGCCCGGGCGCCTGCTGCCGTGGTAGGGCCAGTCGGGGTAGTAGTCCTGCACGTAGACGTACATGTCCTCGCCGTGCTTGGCGAAGAAGCCGTCCTCGATCTTGATGGCGTCGCCCGAGGGGTGCTGGGTGCCGTAAGGCGCCTTCTGGGACGAGTTGGTGATGTGGGCGCCGTTGATCAGCGACTGCGTGGGCGCGCCTTCGTCGCCGAAACCGTAGAGCGTGCCGGAAGCGCCGCCGCGGAAGTCGCCGGTGCGCTCGGCGAAGTCCACGGCGAGCACATCGGGTTCTGCGGCAGTGGCGGATGGGGACGCCAGGCCGGTGACAGCGGTCGCGGCGACCGCCGCGGCGGCAGCTGTACTCATCAGTCTCCTCATGGATGCGGTCCTCTCTTCGTTGAGAAATCGGGGGTCGGACCCTTGTATCGCAGCTTGACGGTACCGATTCTTGATAACGATTTCAAGACACAACTTGAAATCGATTTCAGATCTGGTTATGGTTCGAGCTGCAACCGCCACCGCGCGGCCTTCTCCCGGCCGCGCTCCAGAGGACCATGCGAGGGGTAACGTGACCGGACAGTTGTTTTGGGGCAGTGCGCGACTCGGTTTCCGCTTCGAGTGGGACGCGGACTCACCCGTGCGGATCGCCGGCGTCACCGGCGACCGGGAGGTTCCGCTCTACGCGATCCCGCTGGTCGAGATCCTCACGGCGGATCACGGCAGCCAGCCCGCCGCCGACCGGCTCGTCCACACCGAGCTCGGCACCCTCCTGCGGTACGTCTCCCACACCGAGGAGCAGGGCGCCGACGGCCGACGCCTGGTCGTCGAGCAGGCCGCCGAAGGCGTCGACGCCACGGTCATCATCGAACTTTTGGACCGAGCCGGAGCCGCCGTCCGCTCCCGCGTCGAAGTCCGCGCCACCGAAGGCCGCACCCTGGTCCTGCGCTCCGTCGCCTCCTGGTCCATGGGCTTCACCCAGCCTGGCCGAGACGACAACCTCGAAGGCTGGCAACGGGTCCACGGCGTGAGCGACTGGTTCGGCGAGGGCCGCTGGACCCGCAGTCCACTACGCGGCAACGACTTCCCGGGCCTCTCCACCGAACTCGCCGGCGATCACGACCCCCGCGGGCACTGGTCGGTCACCTCCGACGGCACCTGGTCCACCGGCCACCACCTCCCGGTCGCCGGACTCGAGACCGCGGGCCTCGCCTTCGCCTGGCAGATCGAGCACAACGGCGCCTGGCGCTGGGAACTCGGCGAAGACCTCCGCGGCGCCTACTTCAGCCTCTCCGGGCCCACCGACACCGACTCGGCCTGGACCCGCGTCCTGCGCCCCGGCCAGACGTTCACTTCGGTTCCTGTGACCGTTTCCGCCGGAAGCGACTTCACCGACGCCGTCGCCGCGTTGACCGACTTCCGCCGCGCCGCCCGCCGCCCCCACCCCGACAACGCCGCCATGCCCGTGGTCTTCAACGACTACATGAACACCCTCGACGGCGATCCGACCACCGAGAAGCTCCTCCCGCTCATCGCCGCCGCCGCCGACGCGGGCGCCGAGATCTTCTGCATCGACGCCGGCTGGTACGACGACAGCGGCGACTGGTGGCCCACCGTAGGGGAGTGGCAGCCCTCCACCACCCGCTTCCCCGGCGGCCTCGGCGAGGTCATCGACGCCGTCCGAGACGCCGGCATGGTCCCCGGCCTCTGGCTCGAACCCGAGGTCGTCGGCGTCCGCAGCCCCGTCGCCGAATCGCTCCCGCGCGAGGCGTTCCTCCAGCGGCACGGCCAGCGCATCGTCGAACACCACCGATACCACCTCGACCTGCGCCACCCGGCCGCAGTGCGGCACCTCGACGGCGTCGTGGACCGGCTCGTGGCCGAATTCGGCATCGGCTTCTTCAAGTTAGACTACAACATCGACCCCGGCCCGGGCACCGACCGCGACGCCGACAGCGTCGGCGACGGCCTCCTCGAGCACAACCGCGCCCACCTGGCCTGGCTCGACCGGCTCCTGGACCGCCACCCGGACCTCGTGGTCGAGAACTGCTCCTCGGGCGCGATGCGCATGGACTTCGCGATGCTCTCGCGCCTGGCGATGCAGTCCACCTCGGACCAGCAGGACTTCACCAGGTTCCCGCCGATCGCCGCCGCCGCGCCGATCGCGCTCCTGCCCGAACAGGCCGCCAGCTGGGCCTACCCCCAGCCCGGCATGTCCGACGAGGAGGCCGCGTTCTGCCTCGTCACCGGACTCCTCGGCCGCTTCTACGTCTCCGGCCACCTGAACCGGATGAACGAGCGGCAGCGCCGCACCGTCGCCGAGGCCATCGCCGCCGCGAAGACGCTGCGAGGCGCCGTCGCGAACGGCCGACCGCACTGGCCCGCCGGGCTCCCCGGCTGGACCGAGCCGTGGATCGCCCTCGGGCTGCGCGACTCGGTCGAGAACGGGACCGGTGACGAACTCGTCTCGGTCTGGCGCCGCGGCGGGCCGCCGACCACCGAACTGCGCTTCCCGCACTTCGCCGGCAGGGACGTCACCGTCACGACGGTGTTCCCCGCCGACCTCCCCGAATGGAAGACCGCATGGGACCCCTCGACCGGGACCCTCGCCGTGCGGGCGGGCGACGCCGACATCGCCGCCCGCACCCTGCACCTCAGCACCGATTCCCCAGCCCTTCGACAGAAGTAGGAGCAAGGCAATGAAGAACAGGTTCCGCACCGCGCTGGCGCTCGCCGCCGCGGGCGTGCTGGCCCTCACCGGGTGCACCGACCCGGGCGCCGGCACCGACGAATCGAGCGGGCCGGTCGACTGGCCCGCCCAGGACGCCGACCTCTCCGGCACCACCCTCACCATCTGGGCCGCGCAGAACTCCAACACCGTGCCCGACAGCGTGATCGCGGGCTTCGAGGAACTCACCGGCGCACAAGTCGAGGTCGTCACCATCCCCGACCCGTACGAGCAGGGCGTCCAGACCAAGGTCGCCACCGGCGACAAGCCCGACCTCGCGTTCTGGCAGCCGACGGCCTCGCAGCTGACCGCGCTCAACGCCCCCCAGAACCTCCAGCCGCTCGACGACGCGCCCTGGCTCGACGCCTACAAGCCCGAGCTGCGCGACATCACCGGCACCCTCGACGGCACCCGCTACGCCGCGCTCATCACGACCCCGGCCGTCGAAGGCGTCTACTACAACAAGGAGGTGTTCGAGGCAGGCGGGATCACTGAGATCCCCGCCGACTGGGACGCCTTCATCCAGACCGCCCGCGACCTCAAGGCCGCAGGGGTCACCCCGTTCCACGAGATGGCCGCCGACCGCTGGGGCACCCAGTGGTGGGTCCAGGTGCAGCTCGCCGACGCCGCCGCCGACGGGCTCTGGGACCGCGTGAACGCGAACGAGGAGCAGTTCACCGACGAGACCATCCAGGGCGCCATCGAGACCTACCAGGGCCTCATCGAAGAGGGCCTGTTCAACGAGGACATCAAGACCGCGACCTTCGAAGACCAGGGCGCCGCCCTGCTCGCCGGGGACGCCGCGATGGTCATGCAGGTCAACTCCTTCTTCGGGCAGCTCCAGTCGCTCGCCGACACCGAAGAGCTCGACCGGAAGATCGGCTTCTTCCCGATCTCCCCGTCCGGCAACGTCGGCACCTTCATCCCCGACCAGTCCAACGCGCTGGCCGCGTTCAAGACCGGCGACGCCGACCGGGAGGCCGCCGCCCGGCAGCTCCTCTCGTACTGGCTCGGCGACGGCTACGAGGACTTCGTCAACGCGCAGTCGACGGTGTCGCTCCAGACCGACGTCGAGACCCCGGCCGACGTGCCGCAGGCGCTGCTCGCCGTCAGCGACTCACTCGCGGACTCGGTCGGCTCCATGCAGGCGCTGGCGATCGCCAACCCCGACCTGTACATCTACCTGTCCGACATGATCCAGGGCACGAAGACGCCCGCCGAGGTCGCCGAGGCGACCCAGGCCCAGTTCGAAGAACTGGCGAAGGCCCAAGGAGCCGAAGGCTTCTAACGAGCATCAAGGGGCGCCGGCCGACCACGGCGACGCTTGCGAGCTGTCCATTGGCACCACGGCGACGCTTGCGAGCTGTCCATTGGCATGGCCGGCGCCCCACACCTCGGAAAGGATCACCCGCATCGTGGCCACGAACATCATGCCCTCCAAGGGGACGGCGCGCCGCCGCAGCGACCATCCGCTGTGGTTCCTGATTCCGGCGCTCGTGATCCTCGTCGTGTTCTTCTTCGTCCCGACGGTGTTCAACTTCGTCTACGCGTTCACCGACTGGTCGAGCTTCAAGAGCGAGATCAACGCCGTCGGGTTCGACAACTTCACCGCCCTCGCCGAGAGCGGCACGCTGTTCTCGTCGCTGCGGATCACGCTCGTCTACGCGGTGCTGGTGGCGATCTTCCAGAACGTGTTCGGAC
>DATABR010000066.1:0-6556 GCA_036259435.1 Glycomyces sp. | reverse complement strand
GGTCCTGTTCCGCACGGACGCCGACACCTTCCTCGTTGAATCGTCCCTACAGGACGAAGTGTTCGGCGCGGCCTCGCTCATCGTCACCACCAGCGGTGAAGAGCAGACGCACGAGATCATCGAAGGGCTCGAAGGCCAGCTCACCGCGACCGTGCACGCTGAACCGGCCGACCATCCCGAGGTCGCGCGGCTTCTGCCGCGGCTCGAACGGCTCGCCGGGCGGATCGTTTACGGCGGCTGGCCCACCGGCGTCGAGGTCGGCGACGCCACCGTCCACGGCGGGCCCTTCCCGGCCACCACCGACGGCAGGTCGACCTCCGTGGGGACGCTCGCGATCGACCGATTCCTCAGGCCCGTGGCCTATCAGGACTTCCCGACCGATCTCCTTCCGCCTGAGACGAGGTGAGGCAGTGGCCGACACTCCCGTCGTGACCGAGGCGTGCGTGGTCCCCGTGGCCGGGCGCGACTCCATGCTGCTCAACCTCTCGGGGGCGCACGTGCAGCGGCCGGTCTCCGGGACGTGGTGGTCGTACCGGTCCTGCGCACCGTGCGCGCCCGGCAGACGGCCAGCGCCGAACAGGCCGGGGCCGATCGGTGACCCGTGTCGCAGCGCAGGAGGTGCGGGGAGTCAGCGGTTGATGAGGCTCGCGTCCTTGACGTAGCCGAGCCGGCGAGAAACGGTCCCTGCCGCCTCCGCCACAAGCGGACCGAATGCGGTGGCTGCATCGTCCATACGGGAGGAGGGGCCCGCGATGCTGACGGCCGCGTTCACCGCGCCGCTCTGATCGAAGATGGGAGCGCCGAAGCACGTGCTCGAGGCGTCGAACTCGCCGTGCTCCTCGGCCCAACCGCGCCGCCGCGTCTCGGTGATCTCTTCGCGCAGGCGGTCGGGGCCGGTGATGGTCGCTTCTGTGAACCGTTCCAGCCCAAGGCATTCGATGACGTCGTCGAGCCGCTCGGGCGCGAGCCCGGCCAGGTACGCCTTGCCGACGGCGGTGGCGTGCAGAGGACGACGCGCACCGAGCTCGGACCTGACCTGCACGGCGTGGTGGCCGAGCTCCCGGAAGACGAAGACGATCTCCTCGCCGCTGAGCACGCCGAGGTTGACGGTCTCGCCGGTGCGGCTCGCGAGGTCGCGCAGCAGCGGCGGGGCGGCGGCGAGGACGTCCATGGTCTGCACGGCGGCCATGGCCATGCGCGCGGCGGCCGGGCCGAGCCGCCAGTGCCCGTCGGCGAGCGTCAGGTATTCGGACGCCTGGAGCCGTTCGACCAGCCGGTAGACGGCGCTGCGGCTGATGCCCACCGCTTCGACCAGCTCGGCCGTCGTCGCTTTCCCGCGCACGGTGAGCACGTCGAAGATCTCCAGGGCCCGATCGAGCGAGCCCTTCGGGGGCGCCTCCGCGCGCGGCATGACATCGTCCTTCACAGTCCGTGGCGGCGCACGGGAAAGGGGGTGCGCCGGGTGTCCACAAGCGTAATCGGATCCGCTCGGAGGTGCGGATCGGGTTGTCGGCGGATGTCACTCGTCCGAGCCGAACCGCTCGGCGGCCGAGGTCCAGGCGCGGGCCTGGTCGCTGAGGCTGAAGCCCAGGCCCGGACGCGCCGGGACGGTCATCCGGCCGTCCTTGATGTCGAGGCGCTCGTTGAACAGCGGCTCGAGCCAGTCGAAGTGCTCGACCCACGGGTCGTGCTCGTAGGCGGCGGCGAGGTGCAGGTGGATCTCCATCGCGAAATGCGGGGCCATGCGCACGCGCGCGTGCTCGCCGAGCGACATGATCTTGAGAAACGGCGTGATGCCGCCGACGCGGGGCGCGTCTGGCTGGATGAAGTCGACGCTGCGGTGCGCGATGAGATCGGCGTGCTCGGCGGGGCTGGTGAGCATCTCGCCGCTGGCGATCGGCGTGGCGAGTTCCCGCGCGAGGTCGGCATGACCTTCGGCGTCGTAGGCGTCGAGAGGCTCCTCGATCCACGTCAGGTCGAACTCCTCCAGCGCCCGGCCGACCCGGATCGCGGTGCTGCGGTTCCACTGCTGGTTGGCGTCCACCATCAGCGGCACGTCATCGCTCAGCCGCTCCCGGATCGTGGCGACGCGGCGCAAGTCGATGCGGGTGTCCGGCTGGCCCACCTTGATCTTGATCCCGCCGATGCCGCTCGCCACCGAGGCGTGCGCGTTCTCCAGGATCTCCTCGACCGACATCGAGAGGAAGCCTCCCGAGGTGTTGTAGCACGACACCGAATCGCGGTGCGCGCCAAGGAGTTTGGCGAGAGGCAGGCCCGCGCGTTTCGCCTTGAGGTCCCACAGGGCGATGTCGAACGCGGCGATCGCCTGCGTCGACATGCCGCCGCGCCCCACGGACGCGCCCGCCCAGACGAGCTTCGTCCAGATGCGCTGGATATCGCTGGGGTCCTCGCCGATGAGCTCCGGCGCGATCTCGCGCGCGTGCGCGTACTGGCCGTCGCCGCCCGCACGCTTCGAATAGCTGTAGCCGACTCCTTCGAGCCCGGCTTCGGTGCGGATCTCCGCGAACAGGAACGCGATGTCGCGCAACGGCTTCTGTCGGCCGGTGAGCACCTTGGCGTCGCTGATCGGAGCGGCGAGCGGCAGGCGCGCCGTCGAGATCCGTACCGAGACGATCCGGTCGAGGCTCGCCTCACCCCGTTGCAGCGCACTGAAATGCCGCTCGTTGACGGCGCTGGTCTCGGTCGCACTGGTGAAGTCGAGGAACGTGGAGTCGGTCATGGGGGTCCTCCCGAAGCGCCATAAAGTACCAATGAATGGGACTGCATGTCGATGAATGGGACCGACTGAGCATATGTCAGAACCCGACAACGCGCAAGAACCGACTCGCGGTCCCGTCGTGCCGGGACCGGTCCCAGCGGAGGGCTGGTACTCCTCTCTTGAAGGGCGACAAGGCTGGAGCGACGCGAGGAGACACGATGGTTCGACAACGGTGGGCGCTTCTGGTGATCGCCGGCCTGCTGACCGGCTGCACCGCCACCGGCCCGCAGCCCGAAGTGTCGGCGTCGGCCCACGCGAAAGGCTCGGAAAGCGAAGCGCCGCAGCCCGATGCGGCGGTGGTCGCCTGGTTGGACGAATTCTGCGGCACGTACTGGGACCACCTCCTGCTCCTGAGCTGGCCGCACGACCTCGAAACGCCCGAGGCGCCCACCGACGCCGACCGCCAGCCACTCATCGACGTATTGGAGGACCTCATCGCGCAACTCGACACGATCGACCCGGCCATAACCGCACTCGAACCGGCGCCCGACGAGTCCACCGCGACAGTCCTCGACCTGTACCGCGCGAGCTACGACGGTCTGCGCGCCCAGTTCACCGAGCATGCCGAGTCCGCCACCTGGTACCCCCTCGAAGAGCTGCCGACGCTGTACCGGCTCAACGCCCTCACACTGGCGGGCTTCCTGCCGATCGACGGCAAGGGACTCGACATCCTCGCCGATTACGAGGATCTCGCTGCCGCGAGTTCGCACGCGGCGAACTGCTGACGGCCGGCTACTGCCGCGTCGTTCGGTGGATTCGCGCGGCACTACCTCGAACGGGGCGGTGTGCTGGCTCGGCGGGCGCGCGGGGTCGGCGATGCGCGAGATGACCAGCTCCACGGCCTTGGCGGCCATCCAGCGGTGATCGGGAGCCACCGTGGAGAGCGAGGGAATGAAGTGCGCGGACTCGACGATGTCGTCGAAACCGACGCGCCCGAGCCAGTGCCTGCCGCATCGTCCGTCTGCCGTTGCGGCGCTTCGAAGTCGGTCCCGCGCTGCGGTGTGCCGTGCCTTCGAGCTTTTCGGGCCACACCGGTGACTCCGGCCCGCCGCGATCGCGAACGGCTCAAGCGTGGCGCAGCACGAACGCCTCGGTCAGTTCGAGTAGCCGCTCGCGCGCGGGCACGGACTCGAACCCGTGGCCCACGCCGTCGAACATGTGGAGATCGAGCCGGTCGCCATAGATCCGGCGGTAGCCGTCGAGGAGGTCGGGGCTGAGGATGCCGTCGTTCGACCCGACCGCGAGTAGCACCGGCCCGGTGTAAGCTGCGGCGTCCGCGAACGGGTCGATGCCCTTGGCGTCGTGGGCGAACGGCTGGTAGACCGGCAGGCCGCCGAAGTCGTCGTAGCCGTGCTCGGCGATCGCGTCCGCACGCCGTTTCGCGGCCGCCTCGTCCATGGCGGCGGCCGCAGCCGCCGGGGCCCAGAGCGTGAGCGACCGGACCGGGTGCTCGGCGGCCGCCAGCGAAGCCGTCAACCCGCCCAGGCTCATCCCGAGCAACGACAGTCGCTCGGCGTCGATCGCCGGATGGGCGCCCATCGCGTCAAGGATCGCCACAACCTGCGACACCTGGTCGGAGATCGCGAGATCGGCGAAGTCGCCGTCGGATTCGCCGCCTCCTGCGAAGTCGAACCGGTAGACGGCGACGCCGCGCTCGGCCAGGCGCTTCGCGAGTTGGACGAACGAGTAGCCGAACTCCGTCCGGGTGCCGCCGAAGCCGTGGCAGAGCACGATCGCCGGAGCCGGGATCGATTCAGGAAGATGCAGCGTGCCGCGGAGGGTCCGGCCGTTGTGTTCGATGTCAAGGGATTCCACGATTCGCCAACCTAGCAGGGTCACGGGCGCGGGCCGGCCCTGGCAGGAGCGAATCCCGCGTGGGCCCGGCCCGCGCCATTGGGGTCAGTCATTCGGAGCGACGGGTGCCTATGTCAGGCTCCACCGCTGGTTGCTGCCGCCGTTGCAGCTCCACAGGATGATCGCGGTGCCGTTGGCGGTGCCGCGGCTGTCGGCGTCGAGGCACAGGCCCGACTGAGCGCTGGTGATCGTGCCGTTCGAGTTGACGTTCCAGCGCTGGTTGCTGCCGCCGTTGCAGTCCCAGATGATCGCCTTGGTGCCGTTGGTCGTGCCTCTGGCCTCGGCGTCGAGGCATTTGCCGTTGACCTTCAACTCACCCGAGGCAGAGCGCTCGAACAGCTGCCCGGCGCGCTGCTGGCAGTCCCACAACTGCAACTGCGTACCGTTGACCGTGGTCGAATTCGGCACGTCCAAACAGCGACCCGAAGCCGCACCGACGATCTGGCCGCCCTCGGGGTCGGGGTCGGGCTCACCGGGGCCACCGGGCTCGAACCCGCACGTGTTGTCGTAACTCGCTACGCCGGTCGAGTCGGCCAGACCCGGGCACATCAGCGGAACATAGCGAGTGTCATTGTCGATCCAGATCTTCAGCCACGGAATCACCCGCCGCGTCACCTCCGTGTTCCCCCACGTCGAAAACCCGTGCCCGCCCTTGGAGAGTGAGACGTAGGCGGCCTCGGTGCCGGAGGGCTTGGAGTTGTACAGGGTCGTCAGCGACGAATGGGTCACCGTGCCGTCGTCCCTCGCGCCCATGATCATCGTCGGCACATGCACATTCGACATGTCCTGCGAGAACGACGCCGGCGCGAACGGCACCGCCGCCTGCAAACTCGGCCGGTTCATCGCAGCATTGATCGCACCACCCCCGCCCATCGAGTGACCCATAACCCCAAGCCGAGACGCATCCACCCGGTCGCGAACCGAACTCTCCTCGGTCAAGTAATCCAGCGCCGCGAGCAGTTGGGTCCCGCGAGCGTTGTCCCAATCGGTGGTGGAGTTGGTGTCGATGCCGATGACGACGAAGCCGAACGAGGCGAGCCAGTGGCCCATCCACGCGCCCTCCGCCGCCCACGTCGCCGTGTAACCGGGCACCACCGCGATCGCACCGAACGTGCCCTGGCTGGTGTCGGTCGGGTAATAGATCTTCCCGCCCTTGAAACCATGACCTCCCCCGACGGTGACCTCCGCAGTCGCGAACGTACCCCGCTGCGCGGCCACACTCTGAACCGTCGGATCCGGACCCCGCTCATACGAGTTCTCCTGCGCCGACGCCGGCTGGGCGACGGCCAGCGCGGAGAGCAGGGCGGCCAGCGTCGCGAGTGCGGTCGCGGCGAGCCCGACGTGACGTCTCATGAGGTGGCGCCTCCTTGTGAAGGGTTTTACATACTTGAATGTTTAGGCAAGCTTAAGCGGGAGCGCGCACATGGGACAAGAGATCGGAGCAGACGATTTTATCGTTCTATCCTCACAACCGCTTCGTCTGACAACTATGGACACTCCAGTCACATTGCCATGCGATCCCCTTCACGCACACGCAGCTGATTTCCCCGGCGAAACGCGCTTACCAGTGGTTTCACCACTTGTTGCGCGTGGAAGCGTTCGCAGTTATGCTGAGGCAAGCGTTATATCGATACACAACGATGCTTCTATGGAGCGAACATGCGACTCTCCCTCAGACGACGGCTGAAGCTGCTGCTGGCCGTTGCGACGGCTGCGGTAGCGGCCGCCACCTTCCTCGTCTTCTCCCCCTTCAGCGCCTCGGCCGCGCCCGACACGAGCGCCTGGTACATCATCCAGTCCCGGTCCTCCGGGCTCGTGTTCGAGATCGAAGGCGCATCGACCAGTACTGGCGCCGAGCTGATCCAGGCCAACCGGACGGACGCCGCCAACCAGCAGTTCCGCTTCCTAGACTCCGGCGACGGC
>DATABR010000065.1:0-10608 GCA_036259435.1 Glycomyces sp. | reverse complement strand
CCGAGGCCTTCACCGCCGACCTCACCGAGCTCGACACCGAGATCTCCGACGCGCTCGGCGGCGAAGGCGAGGGGGTAGAACGCGGTGACGACGTTGATCTCGCCGTCGGCGGCGGCGGGGTCGTCGTCGCCGGAGCCGCACGCGGCGAGGGCGGCGGCCGCGGCGAGTCCGGCGATGGGCACGAAGATGAAGCTGAAACGGCGCATGTTAGAACTCTGCCCAGTCATGACAATCATTGTCAACACCTAATATGTGCGCCCAGGCGACGAGGCGCGCCGTGCGAGCTGCGAAAACACCTCACGGCTCGCGATCAGCGCTCACGCGGCGAATGATCGGAGTCACGCAAGCGGATGAATCCCGGCTCCGCCGGGCCGGAATCGTCGTACCCACCCGGCACTCTTGGAAACCGGGGGCCCCGCCCGCCAGGCCCCGTGGACCCGCGGCGTGCCCGGCTTACTGGTACTCGTTGTCCGGGGCCGGGATGGTCGTGATCGATTGGACCTCGATGTACGGCACGAGCTCACCGTTGATCTCGTCGCGCCCCTGTCGCGGCGAGTACTCCCCCACGACCTCGACCCACTGGTCGGGCTCGAGATCGGCCGGGGCTTCGCCGTCGAAGCCGATCTTCACCGGCCGCGCGTCTGCGGCGCAGCACGAGACCACCATGCGCGCCAGCTGCGGCTCGTCTCCGTCGTAGAGGATGAACCCGCGCAGCTGGATCCGGTGGCCCTCAAGCGTTTCGCCGTCGTCGAAGATCGCCCGGGCGGCGTAGTCGAGCAGCGTCAGCGGCACCGGGTCCACGTCATCGGGCAGCTCCGGATAGGTCGAGCGGTTCTCCTCGGCGCCGAGTACCGTGCCGGTCCGCTCCGCCTCGTAGGACCCGAGCGCGCCCGGCGCCACCAGCAGCATCCCGATCACCGGCGCGAGCAGCAGCCACGCGACCTTGGGTTCGCCGTGGCCGTGCCCGTCGTCGTCGTGCTCCTCGCGCTTCGCCTGCCAGACGTTGAAGCCCGTGATCGCGGCGACGGCGATGAGGATGATCCCGGCCGGAACGATCAGCCAGAGCGCGTAGGGCTTCACATAGTTGAGGTAGTCGCCGGTCCAGGCCAGCCGGATCAGGCCCCCGCCCACCAGCAGCAGGATGACCGCCTGCGCGTCGCGCCTCACAGCCAGATCGCTCCCATCAGGACACTCGCCGCCACGGCCGCGACGAACGCGGTCGGCGCGAAGCGGGCCGCGAACCCGCGGCCGAAGGTCCCGGCCTGCATGGCCGCGAGTTTGACGTCGATGAACGGCCCCACCACCATGAACGCCAGTTTCGCCGTGGGCGAGAACTGGGTCAGCGAGGCGGCCACGAACGCGTCCGACTCCGAGCAGATCGACACCAGCACCGCCAGCACCGCCAGCGCGAGCACCCCGAGCACGGGGTGCTCGGCGATGGGCTGGAGCCATCTCTCGGGCACGAGCGTGTTCAGGCTCGCGGCGATCGCGGCGCCGATGACGAGGTAGCCGCCCGCGTGCAGGAAGTCGTGGCGGATCGCGGCCCAGAACGCGGCCCACTTGCCGCCCTCGTGGTGGCGGTGCTTTGGAAGGTTGAGCCATTCGGTCTTGCCGAGGCGGGCCCAGAGCCAGCCGATGGCGATGGCGGCGACGAGCGAGGCGGTGACGCGGGCGGCGACCATCTCGGGGTTGCCGGGAAAGGCCACGAAGGTCGAGACCACGACGATCGGGTTGATCGCCGGGGAGGCGAGCATGAACGTGAAGGCGGCGGCGGGCGCGACGCCACGGCGTACAAGGGCCCCGGCCACGGGCACGGAGGCGCATTCGCAGGCGGGCAGGGCGGCCCCGGCGATCCCGGCGACGGGCACGGCGAGGGCGGTGCGCTTGGGAACGACCTTATGGAAGAAGGCGGCGGGCACGAACGCACTGATCGCAGCGGAGAGGACCACGCCGAGGACGAGGAACGGGAACGCCTGCACGCAGACGGCGACGAAGCGGGCGGCCCAGGCTTGCGCGGCGGGGGCGGCGAAGAGCTCGGTGAGACCGGGGCGGGCGGTGAGGCCGAAGATGAGCAGGAGCGCGAGGGCCTCGATGGAGGTGAGGCCGCGCCGCCGCGGGGGCATTGCGGGTTCGGCGGTGCCTTTTCGGCTGTCGAGGTCGGCGCTCACTGTGCCATTGTGCGGCATGGACGGGGGTGGATACTCGTCCGCCTCCCGCGAAACCGGCATTGCTTCCTTGCGCGGCCGAGTACGAGCCGCCCGTTCGCTTCCTCGCCGGGACGGACGCGAACGCGCGGAGGCCTTCTGCGGGGTCGGGCGCGAATGCGTAGATACCTCTCGTACCTCATCCGTTCACGGGTGTGAAGGCTGATTACTCTTGGGCGGTGCGAGTTCCCACCCTTGGTACCGATCCCAGCCGCGTCCCCGCCGCCTGCCGGGCCCTGCTGGCTCACCGGCGGTTCCAGCTGCTGTCGATGGCGGTGATCGTGCTGAACGGGGCGGTGCTGGGCGCGATGACGTTCCCGGGGGCGGACCGGGCCGCGGGCGAGTTTCTGGAGCGGGTGGACCATGTCTGCTTGGCGTTCTTCGCGTTCGAGGTCATGGCGGGGATCACCTCGTTCGGGCGGCGGCCGTGGCGGTACTTCAAGGACGGCTGGAACGTCTTCGACTTCGTGATCGTGGTCGCCTCGTTCCTGCCGGGCCTGCGCGAGAACATTACGATCCTGCGGATGCTGCGGCTGGCGCGGATCGTGCGGATCTTCCGGTCGATGCCGTCGCTGCGACTGATCCTGGTCGCGGCCGGGAAGGCGCTGCCGAAGTCGGCCGGAGTGATGGCACTGACCGGGCTGGTCATGTATCTGTGGGCGATGATCGGCTGGATCGCGTTCGGCAAGTCCGACAGCGAGCACTTCGGAACGGTCGGCAAGGCGCTGCTGAACCTGTTCCAGTTGGTCGCGTTCGACGACATGGGCAACGTGATCCGCGACAGCATGGCCGAGAACATGTGGACGCTGCCGTACTACATCGTGTTCATCCTGTTCGGTGCATTCATTTTGGTCAATATAATGATCGGCGTGGTGCTGGCCTCGATGGAAGAGGCGCAGCACATGGACGACATCGACGGCCAGGTCTCGGCCGACACGGCACTCCTGCTGGAGCGCATCGACAAACTGCAGAACACCGTGGACAAACTGGCGGCGAACCAGGAGCGGGGCCGCGAGTTCTCGCCCTTCAGGTGAGTCGGTTGCCGCGCAGCGGGGCTCGGCTCGGCCGCGCCGCCGCGCTGCTGGATCGGCTCCGCCGCCGTACTTGCGCGATCGACTTCCGCTTATCCCGCAACGGGGTTGGGCTCGGCCGCGCCGAATCTGCGGTCGCGGCGAGCGTAGATCTCGCAGGCCTGCCACAGGTGGCGGCGGTCGAAGTCGGGCCAGAGGACGTCGAGGTACACCATCTCGGCGTAGGCCGACTGCCACGGCAGGAAGTTCGAAGTGCGCTGCTCGCCCGAGGGGCGCAGGAACAGGTCGACGTCGGGCAGGTCGGGGTTGTAGAGGTAGCGCCCGAAGGTCTTCTCGGTGACGCGCTCGGGGTTGACCCGGCCGGCCTTGACGTCACGGGCGAGGGCCGCGGCGGCGTCGGCGATCTCGGCGCGGCCGCCGTAGTTCACGCAGAACTGGAGCGTGATCTTGTCGTTGTGCTTCGACATCTCCTCGGCCACTTGGAGTTCGTTGATGACGCTCTTCCAGAGTTTGGGGCGGCGCCCGGCCCAGCGAATGCGCACGCCCATGGCGTGGAGCTCGTCGCGACGGCGGTGAATCACATCGCGGTTGAAGCCCATGAGCCAGCGGACCTCGTCGGGGCTGCGCCGCCAGTTCTCGGTGGAGAAGGCGTAGGCGGAGACGGTGCCGATGCCCATCTCGATCGCGCCCTCGATGGTGTCGAAGAGGGAGGCCTCGCCCATCGTGTGGCCCTCGGTGCGCTTGAGGCCGCGCTCTTTGGCCCAGCGGCCGTTGCCGTCCATGACGAGCGCGACGTGCCGAGGAACGAACTCGCGCGGCAGGTCGGGCGGGGTCGCACCCGAGGGATGAGGCTTAGGGTCCGTGTAGCGGACACTTCGGGTGGTCGGTTGGGCCTTAGGCGGCTCGTACGTACGGCTCACAGGACCTCCAAGGCGGGCTGGGTCGTCGGCGGGCCTCGATCCTAGTCCGAATGCGAGCCGGGCCCCGAGCACGGCCTCGCCGCATGCGCCACGACCGCGACTTCGCCGTCCCGGCCCCGCCGTTTCGTCGAACCCTCCGGGCACTACCGAAAACGGAGGCGATCGCGAATCCGCGGCCTGCTCACTTTCCCCCAGGATCGGCTGTCAAGACGACTGGTGCGGCACGTACTTCAGGGTCTTCAGCGGGCGCTCGGAGTGCCATTGGAAGTGGGCGGCGATCAGGCCCGCGGCCTCGGTGCGCTGGCGCGGGTCGGCGCTGGTGGCGTGCGGCCAGTCGCCCGCTTCCAGGGCCCGCATGAGTTCGAGCGAGGCCGGGGCGGGAACCGTCGCGCCGCCGGGGCGGCAGTCGGCGCAGACCGCGCCGCCCGCCGCGACCGCGAAGGCGCGGTGCTCGCCGCCCCTCCCGCAGCTCGCGCATTCGTTGAGCGAGGGCGCCCACCCGGCGGTCTTCATGCCGCGCAACAGGTAGGAGTCCATCACCAGCACCGGCGGCAGGTCGGTCTCGGCCAGCGCCCGGAACGCGCCGAGGGTGAGCTGGAAGACGTCGAGGTCGGGCTGGTGGTCTTCGGGCACGAGCCGCTCGGCGGCCTCGGCGATGACGCACGCGGCGGTGTACGCGGCCCAGTCGGCGCTGATCGTGCCGCCGGAAAGGTGCAGGCCGACAGCTTGGGTGACGGTGTGGAGCTCGCTGCGGCCCTCGATGAGCTGGAGGTCGACGTGGCTGAAGGGCGCGAGACGGGCGCCGAACTTGGAGGAGGTACGCCTCAGGCCCTTGGCCACGGCCCGGTAGCGGCCCCTCTGGCGGCCGAGGAGCGAGACGATCGCGTCGGCTTCGCCGAGTTTGAAGGTGCGCAGGACCACCGCGTCGTCGCGGAACAGCTTCCGAGTGCTCACCCCCACCCAGGAAGCTTATCCGGAGGGACCGACAGCAAATGGAGTTGAGCCGCCCCCGCGGTCTCGCTAGGCTCCGGCACGTGAAGATTGTTTCCGTGAACGTCGGCAAGCCCCGTCCGAACCCCTGGAAACCGGGCACCGAGTTCACCGGTATCGACAAGCAGCCAGTGGCAGGGCCGGTCCGGGTGAGCCCGGTGGGTCCGAAAGGCGACGGGTCCGTCGGCCTCGAAGGCGACAAGGTCGGCGACGTCGCGCATCACGGCGGCACTGACCAGGCCGTCTACGTGTACGGCGTGGAGGACTACGCGCATTTCAATCAGTTGACCGGTCGCGAGTTCGGGCCCGGGGCTTTCGGGGAGAATCTCACGATCGCCGGGTACGACGTGAACGACGCGCGCATCGGCGAGCGCTGGGCGGGCCCCGGCGGGCTGGTGCTCCAGGTGACCGGGGCGCGGATCCCGTGCGGCACATTTCGCGGCTGGATCGACGAGCGCGGCTGGCTCAAGACCTTCACCCGCGAGGCGCGGCCGGGCCCCTACATGCGGGTGGTCGAGCCGGGGCACGTCGAGGCGGGGGCCGAGCTGGAGGTGGTCCACCGGCCTGATCACGACGTCACCGCGGCCATGTTCTTCCGGGCCGCGATGACCGAGCACGAGCTGATTCCGAAGATCCTCGCATCTGCCGTCCTGTCGCCGGGCGAGGAGCACTTTCTCCGACTCCGAAACGAGAAGCGCTGAAGCGCAGCGCCCTGGCCACTGTATTGAAAGACGCCGGGCCAGGGCGCTTCGCCGTTCAGGCGGCCACGGGCTGCGGTTTGCGGAAGTAGGCGTTGGCGCTGCGGCTGAACATCAAGCCGGTCGCGAGGAGCACGGCGGCGATGTGGAGCAGCCGCACCACGAAGAAGGCGATGGCGAAATCGCCGTCCTCACCGACGGCGGGAACGAACGCCACGCCGTCCGCGAGCTGCGACACGGCGGGCACGACCATCGCGCCGAGTCCGATGACGGACAGCAGCACGGCGAGGCTCGCGCGGGCCCAGCGGCGGCCCCGCGCGTAGAAGGCAATGAGCACGAACGCTCCGATGTAGATCACCGAGCGTACGCCGACGTTCATCCAGACCCCGGCGTCGAGCTCCGAGTCCCGGGCGAACTCGCTGACGGCGAGCACGGTCTCGATGACACCGGCGAGGACGGCGGTGGTCCAGAGCAGAGCGGCGTGTGTGACGGTTTCCGGTTTCTCCATGGCTCTGACGATATGGCCGCAAGGGGCACCGAATCGATCCTGCGAGCGCCCCACTGCGAGGTAAGGAGGGCCCTACCACGTGGTCATTCGGTCGCGGCGAGTCGCCTGCGGCCCAACTGGTCGGCGGCGCGGATCGGGTCGGGCAGGCGGTAGGCGGGCGCGAACTCGAGCACGAGTTCGCGAGCGGTGGCGAGGGTGCTGCGGTGGCCGACCGAGACGTAGACGGGCTTCACGCCGTCCTGGGTTCGCAGCGCGCAGCCGACGGTCTCGCCGCTGGCGGTGATCGGCGTCCAGTCGCCGCGGGCCGGGCCGGGGGCCTCCACGGGCAGGTGCGGCGGGTTCTTCGCGACGCCGATCGCGGGCGCGTCGAGGACCACGCCGAGGTGGCAGGCCAGGCCGAAACGCCGCGGGTGAGTGAGGCCGTAGCCGTCGCAGACGTACAGGTCGGGCGTCACCGAGAGCGCCTCGATCGCCTTGAGCAGCAACGGAAGTTCGCGAAAGGCGAGCAGGCCCGGCACGTACGGGAAGTCGGAGGCGCCGTGGACGACGGCCTGGTCGATCACGGCGAGGTCGCCGCGGCGCAGGACCACCGCCGTGGCGACGGCGGCCTCGCTGTCCTTGTCATAGGCGATGTCGAGCCCGGCGACCGTCGATATAGGACCGTCTTCGTCGGCGACGACCACGCATCCGGCCAGTTCCGCCTGCATCATCACCGCTTCGGCTTCGTCGCGGGGCAGGCGGGCATAGGCTCGGGCTCGATGGTCGCTCACGGTGAGAGCCTAACGAAGGGCCGACGGCGGCAATCGGGTGCGTGATCAGTGGTCGCCGAGGTCGAAGAAGGGATGCTCGTCATTGACGTCGAGAGCGTCGTCTCCGAGGGGATCCTCGTCGGCGGTCACGTCGCCAATGTGCACAGCGTCAATGTCCACGCTGTCGAGATCGGCCGCGTCGGTTTCGAAGCTGCCGTCGCCTTCGGCTTCATACAGGAACTCGTCCACGCCGAAGTCGCCTTCGACTTCGGCGCGTTCGAAATCAAGGTCGAGTCCCTGGCCTGCGGCGAGATCGTCGGCTTCGACGGACGCCTCGTCGGGACTGGCTTCGAGGGAGGCGAAGAACGCATCATCGAAATCCGAACCGTCGTCGGTCCAGTCATCGGTCATCGCTGCCTCCACGTACGCTCGCCTCCCACCATATTGCGCTTGTGCGACATCCGAGTGCTCCTCGCCCCGATGCGCGCCGATCCGCTCAAGGCGAACGCCCCTTGCCCGCCGCCCGGGCGGGGTTCATGCTCAGGGGATGAGCACCGGAGCGAAACGCGTCCTCGTCCTCGGCGGGACCGTCTACCTGTCCGAAACCATCGCCAAGCGTGCCGCCGCGCGCGGCCACACCGTCACCGTCGCCGCCCGAGGCAGTAGCGGGGCACCGCCCGCGGACGTCGAATTCCTCAGGATCGACCGCGCCACCGGCGACGGCCTCGACGCCTTGCACGGCAGGGAGTTCGACGCCGTCTTCGACGTCGCGCGCCTCCCCGCGCACGTCGGGCCCGTCCTCGACCTGCTGGCCGGCAACGTCGGCCACTGGTCGTTCATCTCCACGATCTCCGTCTACAAGCACTTCGACAAGGTCTCGAGCGAGCTGCACGAGCCGACCGCCGCCGACTCCGCCGATCCCGCCATCGAGGCTTACGGCGCGAGCAAGGTCGCTTGCGAGCGCCTCGTGCGCGAACGCCTGGGGGACAAGGCGCTCATCACCAGGCCCGGTCTCATCGTCGGCCCCGGGGACCGCAACGACCGCCTCGGCTACTGGCCGCTGCGCTTCGCCGAAGGCGGCGAGATCCTCGCCCCCGGCGACCCGGACCGGCCGGTTCAGTGGATCGACGTCGACGACTACGCGAACTGGCTGCTCGAGGCCGCAGACGCGGATCTGACCGGCACGTTCGACGCCATCGGGGAGCCGCTCGGCTTCGGCGCGTTCCTCGACAAGGTCGCGGACGCGCTCCTCGACGAGGGGATCATCACCGAGCGGCCGAGCCTGACGTGGGTGCCGCAGGAGTTCCTGACCGAGCACGGCGTCAACCCGTGGGCCGGACCCGACTCGCTCGGCATGTGGGTGCCCACGCCCGACTACGACGGCTTCCAGGCCCGGCCGGCCGGACCGGCGATCGAGGCCGGGCTCCGGCCGTCGCCGGTGGCCTCCACGCTCAAGCGGTGGTGGAGCGCGAATGCCGCAGCGCCGCAGTTGAAGGCGGGCATGTCGCGGGAGAAAGAGGGCGCGGTGCTCGGAGCGTGGCACGACCAGGCGCGGGAGTTCGCGGTGCCCGAGCCGGAGACGCCCGCGTACGAAGGATGAGCCGAGGGATGCGAACGGCCCCGCCGGATCGGCGGGGCCGCACGCGTCTTGCTACTGCTGGGGCGGGCCGGGCGGCTGCTCGCCGGGGTGGCCCGGCTGCGGCGGCTGCTGGCCGTACGGAGGCTGCCCGTAGGGCGGCTGGCCCTGGTAGGGGCCCATGCCCGTCTCCTCCTTGCGGAAGAACTGGTTCGAGGCCGGGACGGCGAGCAGGATGATGATGAGCAGCGAACCGAGGATCAGCACGATCCCCAGCGCCCAGGACGCGGCGTTGAGCCAGGCCGGCGTGGCGTCCACGAGGGACTGGGCCATCTCGTCCTGGTAGGGGTCGCCGCTGTTCATGCCCACGGCGGAACCGACCTGGGAGATGATCGTGTACGGACCGCAGCAAGCGAGCGAGAGGCCCGCGAGGATCCAGCTGAGGATCCGGGCCGGCCGCTTGCCCGCGTTGTTCAGCAGACCCAGCACGATGTAGCAGATCGCGAAGAGCACGAACGCGACGGCCACGACGACGAAGCCGATCGTGACCACGTTGGAGACGTCCGATTCGGTGAGGCCCGAGCTCTCGAATTCCGGATCGCGCCGCATCTCCTCCATGACCGCGTCGGCGACCGCGCCCTGCACCGAGAACATGCCGATGCCGGTGATGATCAGGAGTGCCGCCGTGATGAAGTGCGTCCACACCGCGGCTGTGACGGTGCCCGGCCTGGTCTTGGGCCCCTGCGGTTCGGGCTGTTGCGGGTACTGCGGCGCCGGCGGATATGCCATGGCGGGCCTCCGAATCTCATATGCGGATCTGATCGGGCGAACGGTCTGGGCCCTCATCGTACGGAGTCGCAGGATCGCTCGCCAGTCATCCTCAATGGCCGGTCAGCGGGCGTGCGAGTGATCGGTACGCGGCAAGGACTCACCACTCGGGACGGAGCGAATGGTCGCTGAAGCCGCGAATCGGGTTCGGATACAATCCCGCGGTGAACGACCCCCATGCCCACAGCGATCCCCAGCCCGATGCCCCGGGCCCCGCGGACCTGGACCACACCGAGCCGCCGCCGCAGCCGGTCACGCAGCCCAGTGTCGAGGCCCGCCCCGATCTCCTGCCGCCCGCGCCGTCCGCGCCTGGATCCCAGTACGCCCCGGGGCCGTACGCGCTCGGCCCACCTCCGATGCCCTTGCCGCCCAAACCGAAGCGTACTGGGACGCTGCTATTGGCGGTCCTCGTGGCCGTGCTCATGATCGCCGGCGGCGTCGCCGGGTACGTCCTGTTGGGCGACGGCGGCGAGAAGACGGGAACGATCGGCGAGGATAGCGAGGCCGAGGAGACGACGACCGAAACGGCCGGACCTCACGAGACCCCCTCGGAGCTCGAGTTCTCCGGCGAGACGATCCCGGTCGAGTCGCTGGGTGCCCAGATGCCGGTCCCCAGCGAGAACTGGCAGCTCCAGGCCGGGCCCGGCGAGGACGGCGCCGACATCGACGACATGGCCTCGTACGCCATCGAGTACGACCCGGGCTGGTACGCCAACATCCTCGTCGGCCGCTACAACGTGGCCCAGCTGCCGTTCGACCCCGCGACCATGGACGCCACCGCCGCCGAGCTGACCTCGTTCTGGACCGCCCGGTCCGCCGACAACGGGGTCGACGCCACTGTCACCGAGCCGAAGGTCACCGAACTGACCGTGGGCGGCCGGGCGGCCGTGCTCGGCGAGGCCACTGCCTCCTGGGACTCCACCGAGTACAGCCCCGACAAGTACGAACGCGTCGTCATCTTCCTGGTCGACGTCGACGGCGTCAACGCCTTCTACGTCCAGGCGTGGATCCCCGAATCCGCCGACGCCGAATACGAGGCGCTCATCGCGGCGCTGGAGGCCACGACCTTCACCGCATAGCCATGCACAGAGCAGCGGCAGGCGC
>DATABR010000064.1:0-9109 GCA_036259435.1 Glycomyces sp. | reverse complement strand
GGGGGGGGGACCAGGGGCCGGGCGAGCTGCCCGGCGGCGAGCCGCTGGGCGCGGCGGACGGCGGGGCCGAACCGCTCGGCGACGGCCGCGCCGGGGAGTGCGGCGAACAAGCCGAGGGTGGCGATGCCCAAGTGGCGCAAGGTCTCGCAGGTGTCGGGTTCGACGAGGCCGGTGGCGGGGAGGTCGCCGATGTCGCGGGGGGCGAGGAACGCGGCGTCGCCGCCAGAGGGGACGATGCGGCCGTCGCGGGCGGCGAGGAGGGCGGCGAAGAGGCCGTCGGCGACGCCGGTGACGCAGTCCTGGTCGACGAGCCCTGCGACGGTGTCGATAAGGGACTCGCAGAAGGCGGCCTCGCCGCCCGCGCCGCGGCGCAGGGGAACGGCGACGACCCCGGGCTCGAGCACCTCGACGTAAGGGGTGATGCGGTCGAGGGAGTCGAGGACGGGAACGAAGGCGGCGGCATCGTCGCGATCCCAATCGGGAAGCCGGGCGACGAGCGTCCGACTGGGAGCCCGGCTGACACGGATGCTCATGGCCCCTCCCCGAATCGAGGAACGGCCCGGCCGCGGAACGCGGGAGCCACCGGCCCAAGCCGGAGCACCGCCGACCGTGCTCCGGGGGCGGTCGTGGCCGGGAGCGCAGCTGCTCCGGGCCGGGGTCCGGGGACCACCGGCCCGGCACCGAGGCCCGCCTGGCGGGGCCCGATCCGCAGGGCTGCGCCCGGCGCGCTCACCGTCGGTACGCGGTGCCGGGCTCTCCCGATGGCGCGGTGGCCGCTGGTCGGCACCTTGGCGGCTTTCCCGCCCCCGCTTCCAGACGCTGACGCGCTCACCGGCGGCGCTCCCTGGTTCGCAGGTCGACGACGGTCGCTTCCGGCTTGCCGCCGTAGGGCCAGACTCGGGCTCGGTGGCCGCCGCCGGAACGCCAGTGGGCGGCGACGTCGAGCTCGCAGGCGTCGAGTCGACCTGCGCCCCAACGTCGTCCGGTGTTCGTGCGCAGGCCCTGCCAGCGGACGCGGGCGACTTCGAGTCGGGCGTCGGGCCCGGCGACGGGGCGGGTCTCCCACCACACGATCGCGGTGCCGCCCTTGCGGGCGCGGGCGGTGAGGCGCCGGGCCTGGGCGGGGGTGAGGGCGTCGGTAGGGACGACCATGGCGGCGACGCCCTCGGCGAGTGCCCCGGCGGCGTCGGCGATGAGCGGCCCGGCGACGTCGATGAACGCGAGCCGGTCGAGGTCGGCCCCGGCGGCGGTGGCCGCGAGCGGGTAGCGCCCGGGCATTCCGACCAGCGCGCACCACGCCCCGGCCCTGGTCGGACCGGCGAGCAACCGCCACAGCAGCGAGGTCGCTCCCCGACGCGAAGCGGTGATCGCAGTCACTGTAGCGAGTCCGCCGTGGGGCAGGAGCGCGGAAATGTCGGAGGTGACGGGAAGGATGGCCCTCGGGGGCCGAATCGTGCCCGGCAGCACGCCTGGGCGTGTCGCAGCCCCGGCTTCTGCAAGTGAAGCGGCCGGATGCGGCTCGACGACAGGACGAACCTGAGCGGCAGGACGCGATGCGGCGGCAGCGCCTACCGGAGCGACCGGGCCCGGGGCGCCGGCTTCGGCCACGGCGCCCGCCGAGCGCGGCTCGGCCGGACGCGGCGCGGCTGCGGTGCGCCCCTCGGTTGCGGGCCGCAGCTCTGCGGCGGTGCGCAAGCCGAGCTCAGCGGCCAACGCGGCCGCGACGGATGTCGCCACCAGATCCCCCGTGCTGTGTCGAACATGTGTATTAAGATCAACATACCGAACAGCGGGCAGAGTGCAACCTCAAAACAGGTGTTTGATAAATCTCCCGGCGAAAAAATCCGGCTCGTCCCAGGTCGCATGCCACAGAATGACGCGAAAATGGCGTGAGCGGCGCTTTCGCCTGTTCACGCCATCGAGTGCGATCAGCACCACCGCACACGTTTCGGGTGAGAAGGGCCCTCGCCGACCCCGGTTTTCGGGGCTCTTCTTGCTCATGTGTGGGTTGGTTCGGGGCGTCGCCCGCACGGGCCGGATCGGACTGGGGTTCAGGTTCAGGTTCAGGCGATGGCGAGGTGGAGGGGCGGGAGCGCCTGGGAGCATCGCTGGTGCGGGGCCCGGTGGGGCTTAGGGATGGCCATACGCGTTGAGCCCGAACGCCGGGCGTGTCGCCGGTCGCGGGGCGCCGAAGCGGCCCGCACCGGCACTGGCTTACCGTTCGGCCCTGCCGGGGCGTCACTCCACCACGAAGGTCCTGATGCTGCGAGCCGGGAGTTGGGCGCCGAAGGAGCCGTTCGCGATGGTGAACGTGTTGTAGTGCTGGAGGGTCTGGTTCGCGTCCGTGAGCCAGGTCGTGGCAGTCGCGGAACCGACGTCGCGGATGGTGTACGGGTGGTACGCCGGCGAGGAGTTCTTGTTGACGGCGACGATCACGATCGTCGACCCGCTCTTGAACGCCGTGATGAAGACGTTCGACGAGGGGTTCGCGGTCGCGGTGATCCGCTGGTGCCCCGGGCGCACGAACTTCGAGAAGTGGGCCATGTTCGCCCCGCGCTTGCTGATCCGCCCGTCCTCGCGCATCGGCCCGTACGAGCGCCGGATGTACCACCACACGTAGGTCTGGAACCGCCCGTACACCAGCGCTCGGTGGACGTGCTCGCCCACGTCGAGCGCCTGCGGCCACAGATCGGCCGAGTCGCTCGAGTTCGGGTGGTAGACCTCGGTCATCCACAGTTCCTTGCCCCCGCCCTTCTGCCGGAAGAGGGGGTAGGGGAAGTCCGCGTTCTGCGTCCCATAGAGGTGCGCCCCGATGATGTCCACATTGGCCAACGCCTGCGGATCGTTCAGGATCGGGTCGGAGAGGTTCTTGCGATATTGGAACGATTCAGGCGCGATGACCCTGGTGTTGAGCGATCCCGCGTTCTCCCGCAGGAACCGCACGATCTCGGATGGTGTCCACGCCGTCCAGTCGTGCGCGTAGTCGGGCTCGTTCTGCACCGAGATGCCGTACAGGTTGACCCCGTTGTCCCGCATGAACGTCGAGAAGGCGTTCAGGTGCTGCGCGTAGGCGCCGTACTGGTCGTACCGGAGCCGCTTGCCGCCCGAGAAGCTCTCGGTCATCGAGGCGGGCGGGTTCCACGGCGACGCGATGACCTTCGCCCCGTGCTCGATCGCGCGCCTCGCCGTCGCCACCTCGCGGCTCCAATTCGCGCGGTCCTCGTGGACGGGGATGCGCAGGACGGAGAAGCCGAGCTGTCCGTTGCCGTTGCCGAATGCCGTGTCCCTTTGGGCGGCTGTGAGATCAGCGATCCAGGCGGTGTGGTTCATGCCGCCGAAGCCCAGGATGATCTGCTGTCCGATCGAGGGCTCGACGACCACAGTGGTCTGTGCCGCGGCCGGAGTCGCGGTAGCCGTCACGGCCGCCGTCGTGGTCGCCGCCACGACGGGCAGGGCGCCCATCGCCAGGACGGACCTCCGCTTCAACGACTTCGGTTCGGTGGCCGCGGGTTCGTTCCGGCGTTCCGTCATGGCGCTTCCTTCTGAGTGGGGGCTTCTGCGTGGAGGTCGAGCTGCGTCGCCTCGGTCCATTGCCGCCGTCGACATCGCTTCGCGTCACTCAATCGTGTTACGAAATTCTGCCGGAAGTTTCGCAATGGTACTGCTCGTCTCCGAAGAGTAGGTTTCGCTCCGCCACCTGTCAACCCTGCTCATAGGCTCAATTGTCGTGAACTTGAATCGATGCATCTCAATGCCTATGAACTGAAACTTTCGTAGATGCCGAGCCGGGCCGGCCACACCCCGACAGCCGCCAGATCGCCATCCACCGAACGCGTCCGGCGCCTCGCCGCGGGTGGTGCGCGCGACCGGTCGGCGACTTCCGCCTGAAGAGGGGTTACCGGCGGGTTCGGTAACTGGTATCTTCGCGAAAGTTACTCACGTCACTTTCGGAGGTGCCCGTGGCCGCATTGCCGCGCCTGCCCGACTTCGCCTGGGGGGTCGCCACATCGGCCTTCCAGATCGAAGGCGCCACGGCCGAGGACGGCCGCTGGCCGTCCATCTGGGACACGTACACGGGCGCACCCGGAACGATCCGCGACGGCCACACCGCCCAGATCGCCTGCGACCACTACCACCGCTACGCCGAGGACATCGCCCTCATGAGGGACCTCGGCGTCGATGTCTACCGCTTTTCGATCGCCTGGCCGCGTGTGCAACCCGGCGGCACCGGCCCCGCGAACCAGGCCGGCCTCGACTTCTATGAACGCCTTGTCGACGGCCTGCTCGAAGCGGGGATCACGCCGATGGCGACCCTCTACCACTGGGATCTCCCGCAGCCCCTTGAAGACTCCGGAGGCTGGCTCGACCGCGACACCGGCCACCGCTTCGCCGAGTACGCCGCGATCTGCGCCGACCGACTCGGCGACCGCATCCGCAACTGGATCACCCTCAACGAGCCCTTCGAGCACATGGCCCTCGGCTACGCACTTGGCGGCCACGCGCCCGGCCACGCGCTCCTGCTCGACGCGCTCCCCGCGGCCCACCACCAGCTCCTCGGCCATGGCCTGGCCACTGCGGCCCTGCGCGCCGCCGACGCGCCGTTCGTGATGATCACCAACAGCTACACGCCAGCGGTCCCCTTCAGCGGCAACGAGGACGACCTCGCCGCCGCCGCGGCCTACGACCTCCTCCACCGGCGGCTCTTCACAGATCCGGTGCTCTACGGGCGCTACCCCGACCTCTCGCCACTCGGACTGACCGAGGCGCTGCCGTTCATCAAGGACGGCGACCTGGAGGCCATCGCCCAGCCCCTCGACGGCCTTGGCGTCAACTACTACAACCCGACCCGCCTCGCGAGCCCGCCGCCCGGATCGCCGCTGCCCTTCGACATCGCCGAGTTCGACCAAGTGCCGACCACCGACTTCGGGTGGCCCGTGATCCCCTCTGGGCTCACTCAGACACTCACCGAACTCACTGAGGACTACGGCGACGCGCTCCCTCCCCTGTGGATCACCGAGAACGGCTGCTCCTACGACATCGCGCCCGCCGAGGACGGCACCATCCCCGACCAGGCCCGCATCGACTACCTCGCCGCACACGTCAAGGCCGTGGCGGACGCGATCGACCAAGGCGCGGACGTGCGCGGCTACCTGGTATGGAGCCTCCTCGACAACTTCGAATGGGCCGAGGGCTTCCACCAGCGCTTCGGACTGGTCCATGTGGACCTCGAGACCCAGGACCGCACTCCGAAGGCGTCCTTCGACTGGTATCGGGAGCACATCGCGGAGCAGCGCGGAGCGATGGAGGGGCTCAGTGCGGAGCAGCGCGGAGCGATGGGGGGTCACAGCGCCAAGCAGCGCAACGTGATCCAAGGCCAAGGCGCGGAACCGCGCCCATGACCACCGCCCCCGAAGCCCCTCCTCCCGCCGCCCTCGCCGAACCGCAGCACAACGTCGGCAAGGTCTGGATCGGCGGCATCTCCACCGCGATGCTCGGGCTCTACATGGCCTTCTTCACCCCGATCCAGGTCCTCCTGCCGCTCCAGCTCGCCGAGATCGACGAGCGCGGCAAAGTCGCCGCGTTCGGGCTGGTCACCGGCTTCGGCGCGCTCGTCGCCGTCGTCGCCAACCCCCTCGCCGGGGCCCTCTCCGACCGCACCGCCGGCCGCTTCGGACGCCGCCACCCCTGGACCCTCGGCGGCGTCGCCGTCGGCGCGGCCGCCCTCATCCTCCTCGGCCACCAGAGCACCGTCCTCGGCGTGCTCCTGTGCTGGTGCCTCGCCCAAGCCGCCCTCAACGCCGGGTACGCCAGCCTCAACGCGGGCATCCCCGACCACGTGCCCGTCCGCCAGCGCGCCGTAGTCTCCGGCTGGATCGGCTTCCCGCAGGCCCTCGGCCTCGTCGTCGGCGCGGTCATCGTCACCATGCTCGTCACCGACATCCCCACGGGCTACCTCGTGATCGGTCTCGCCGCCGTGGCGATGGCGCTCCCCTTCGTACTGTCCACCCCCGACCCGCCGCTGCCTCGGCCGACCCGGCCGCCGTTCTCGTGGCGGGCGCTCATCGGCGCCTTCTGGGTCTCCCCCCGCGCCCACCCCGACTTCGCCTGGGCCTGGTTCACACGCTTCCTCGTCATGCTGGGCAACGCCATCGGCACCCTCTACCTGCTGTACTTCCTCCAAGACGCGGTCGGCTACGAACGACTGTTCCCCGGGCACACCGCCGACGAAGGCGTGCTGATCCTCGTCCTGCTCTACACCACCGGCGTCGTCGCCACCTCCGTCGCCGGAGGCGTGCTCTCCGACCGCCTCGGCCGCCGCAAGTGGCTCGTGGCCGCCGCCTCAGGGGTCATGGCCTTCGCCGCACTGCTGCTGACGTTCTGGCACACCTGGCCCGCCGCCATCGCCGCGGCCGCGATCATGGGCGCGGGCTTCGGCGTCTACCTCTCGGTCGACCAGGCGCTCATCACGCAGGTGCTGCCCAAAGCCACCGACCGTGCGAAGGACCTCGGCATCATCAACATCGCCAGCACCGCCCCGCAGGTCCTCGGCCCCGCGCTGGCCGCCCCGATCGTGGCCTATTTCGGCGGCTACACGACCCTCTACGCCCTAGCCGCCGCCACAACCCTCCTCGGCGGCATCCTGGTCTGGAAGATCAAGTCGGTCCCGTGAAGCGCCGACACGAAGACCGGAAACTTGCTTTTCGAGACCGACTCACCCGGCTCAGACGGGGCCGTCCCGGTGACGTGGGCGCTCGCGGGTTGGCTGGCGGTACTGGCGATCACCGCGACCCTGAACCGCACGGTGCGTCGGGCCGAGTAAGTGAGGGTGCGAGGGCTTCGGCCCTCGCGTCCCGGCTCATTGCCTGCGGCGGTTAGCATCGCGGGGTGCCGACCGCCTTGCTGTACTGCGCCGACATGCTCCGCCCGCGCCGTCCTGACGAGCACTTCGCCGCCGAGGCGGCGCTCGCGGCCGAGCTCGGTGCGACCACCGCGTTGATCGATCACGATGCGCTGATGCGCGGCGAAACCGGCCGCGCCGTGGCCCGCGTGCCCGCCGGACTGGGGGAGTGCTGGTACCGAGGCTGGATGATGGCCGCCGACCGGTATGCCGAACTGCGCCGCGCCCTAGCCGCACGCGGCACGCACCTCGTGACCTCGGCCGAACAGTACCGCTCGGCGCACGAACTACCCGGTTGGTACGAGACCTTCAAGGCCGTGACTCCGTCGAGCAGGTGGATTCCCTTGGACGCCAAGCAGATCCCCGCTGTGGCACTGGAGCGGGCCGCCGGGCGGCTGCCGAGTGGGCCCGGAATGGTCAAGGACTACGTGAAGTCGCGCAAGGGCGAACCGGAGGCGTTCTACATCGACGACCTCGCCGATCCGGATCTCGTGCGGAAGGTGGCCGGGTGCTTCATCGAACGTCAAGGTCCCGACTTGGCGGGCGGTCTCGTCCTCCGCGCCTTCGAGGACTTCACCGGCATGGGCGGCCGGGCGGTCGAATCCCGTGTCTGGTGGGTCCACAGCGAACCAGTGGTCGTGGGCCCGCATCCGGATCAGCCCGATGCGGTGGTCGAGCCGGACTTGACCGAGGTCCGGGATCTCGTGGCCGGGTTCGGGCGCCCGTTCGTCACCACCGACCTCGCGCAGCGGTCCGACGGGCGCTGGCGCGTGGTCGAAGTGGGCGACGGCCAGGTCAGCGACTTCCCGCACGGCGTCGACCCCGCGCCGCTGCTGCGCGCGCTGACGGCTTGAACGGACGCGTCACGGCGACTCGCGGCTCTCGACGTTCGCGTCGCCCTTGGTGAAGATGTCGGCCAGGACTCTGAGCGCCATGACCGAGGCGATCAAAAGCAGCATGAGGCCGATGAACTGGTAGAGGCCGATGTCCTCGGAGATGGCCGGGCCGGTCTCGATTCCGATGAGCATCACCGACATCACGCCGGACGCCGCGGCCAGCACAGTCAAGAGGATCTGGTGCAGCCAGCCGGTGATGGCGCGGCGGTCCTCGGCCCGCGAGAACAGCCGCAGGTTCGCGGTGAGCCGCCCGGCCTCGGCCGCGGCCGCCAGGCGGTCGAGCCTGCGCGGGAGCTTGCGCAGGACCGGCAGCAGCTCGGCGGCCTCCTCCGCGAGCATGTCCTTGACCGCGGCCGGGCGCAGGTGCTGCTCGGCGTAGACCCCTCCCACGCTGCGGGCCTGCGCCACCAGGTCGAAGCCCGGGTCGATCGCCGTCAAGCATCCCTCCAATGTGGCTAGCGCCCGGAACACGGCCGCGAGTTCCGGCGGGATCGCGATGCGGTACTTGGCGATGATGCGGAACAGCTCGGTGAACATCCGGATGTCCGGCGCCGCGCCGGCCATCAGGTGCCGCGCCATGAAGGCGCCGAGCGCCCGCTCGAACGCGACCTGGTCGAGCTCGTCGGGCCGGGACGAGACGCCCACGAGCGCGTCGGCGAGCGCCGGTCCGTCCTGCCGGTCGACGGCCATCAGGATCGCCTGGAGTGAGGCGCGCAGTTCCCGGTCGAGCCGGCCCACCGAGCCGAAGTCGATCAGCCCGAGCCGGTCGTCGTCGAGCAGCAGGAGATTGCCCGGGTGCGGATCGGCGTGGAAGATCCCGTCGATCATGACCTCGTCGAGCACCTCGCGCAGCAGCGAGGCCGCGATCGGCCCCGGCTCCAGGCCGCGCTCGGCCATGACCGGGCCCGCCGTCGCGAGCGGGACGCCCGAGAACCGCTCCATGACCAGCACCTTCTCGTCGGAGAGATCCGGATGCGGCCGAGGGACGCGGACCGCGGACCGGCGGCGGTCGTGCGCGGCCGCGACCTGAGCGAGATTGCGGGCCTCGACGGCGAAGTCGACCTCCTCGCGCAGCGCGGTCGCGAAACCGGCGGCCAAACCCAGCACGTCCATCGAACGGCCCCAAGCGGTATGGCGGTCGAGCAGACGTGCGAGGCGCTGGATGATGTCGAGATCGCGCTCCACTGCCGGTGCGGCGCCCGGGCGGCGGACCTTGACCACCACCGCCTCACCGCCGTGCAGGACGGCACTGTGGACCTGGGCGATGGACGCGGCGGCCATGGGCTCAGGATCGAACGCGGCGAACACCTCGTCG
>DATABR010000063.1:0-3623 GCA_036259435.1 Glycomyces sp. | reverse complement strand
GCGGCGACGCTCATCGCCACCGACTCTCGCACAGCAACGCACGCCTCGTCGCTCGCCAAGCGCGAAGCGACCTTCGTGACCCTCGATCGCGACGACTCGCTCCGCGGCTGCATCGGCACCCTGACCCCCTTGCGGCCCTTGGGGGTCGATGTGGTCCGCAACGCGCGAGCCGCCGCCCGCGACCCGCGGCTCCCGCCGGTGGGCGAGGACGAACTCGCCGAACTGCGCGTCACCGTCAGCCTTCTGTCCGCCTCCGAGCCGATCGCGGTGCGGGCCTTCGCGGTCCTGCTCGAACACCTGCGCCCCGGCCAGGACGGTCTCACCTTGCGCGACACCGAAGGCCGCCGCGCGACCTTCCTGCCGTCGGTGTGGGCCAGGCTGCCCGAACCCGAACGGTTCGTCGCCGCGCTCCTGCGCAAAGGCCACTGGCCTCCATCGCTGTGGTCGGGCGAGCTGCGCACGGCGACATGGCCCGCCGACCTGGCGGCCGAACGCTACGCGACCTGGTCCGTATCCGGTTAGCGCGCGGCCGCTACGACTCGTCGAGGGGGTCGTGGTCCCAGGTTGCCCGGGCCGCCTCCATTTCGTCCAGGTGGTCCCGCGACCAGTCGGCGATCGCGGTGACGAGACCCGAAAGGCTCGTCCCGATCGAGGTCAGACGGGAAGGAGCAGCACGTGATCATGGTCACCGGAGCTTCCGGAGCACTCGGATCGCGCGTCGTCTCGGGACTCGTCGGGACCGGCGCGCACGTCGTCGGCGTGGTTGACGCAGCCGAGGCCACCGGGATGCGGCACGTGGTCTACACCAGCCTCGCCGGCGCGGGCGACCTGCTCAGCCATCGCCTTGGCGCACCGGGCGACCGAGCGGAAATTGGTCGCTTCCGGTCTGACGTGGACGGTGCTGCGCAATGGGCTCTACGCCCAACTGCTCGCCCCGCAGCCGAGAGCGGTGTGCTCGACCTGCCGATGGGCGAGGGCGCGATCGCACTGGTCGCCCGTGACGACCTGGCCGAGGTCGCGGTGCGCGTCGCCGCGGAAGCGGCCAAGGGCGAGCATGCGAACCGGACCTACGAACTCGCCGGGGACCGGGCCCTCGACGGCACGGTGATCGCCGCAGCGATCGGTGAGGCCGCCGGTCGACCGGTCCGCGATCAAGCGGCCTCCCTCGGGGAATTTCGCAAGCGCCTGTCCAGCGCTGGGCTCCTGGCGTACCAGACCGCGCACTCGGTCTCGATCTACGCCAACATCGCGGCCGGGTTTCTGGGCTCGACCGAGTCGGATCTGTCCGCGCTGCTGGGAAGGGAGTCGGGCGACGCGCTCGGGGTCATCGCAGCGGCGGCGGCCTGACGCGCCGAAAGCGATGGCTCGGGGCACTGCCCGAACGCGACTCACCGGCCGCAATCGCGGTCGGACGGTTCGCGTTCCCGGGCTGTCGCGCGGGCGCTACGGCAGCGTGACCAGCGTGCCCTCGGCGACCTTCACCGCCGCGCCGGTCACTGAGACCGACACGGGCGCACCCGCTTCGACCTCGACCTCGCCGAACAGACGCGACGGCCGGTCGATCTCGGCGCCCTGCGCGATCGCGTAGCGGTGCACCCCATCGCCGACGATGAGGCCCTGGTCGACCATGTACACGCCGAGCGCCACGGCGGCCGAACCGGTCGCCGGGTCCTCGCCGACGCCGCGATGGAACAGGCGAGCGTGCACCGCGTTCGTCTCGGCGTCAAAGCTGAACACGTAGACCTTGGAGAGATGGCCGGGCACGTCGACCGCGGCGGCCACGTCCGCGTCGGCGACGCGCACGAAGTTGTGGTCCAGTCCCGCGCTCGCGCTCTTCGGGACGCCGATGATCCGGTCCGCGTCCAGGCCGAGCGCGGCCGCGGCCGTCGCCGGGTCGAGTTTCGGGCCGACCGCGATGGCCGTGGACGTGAGCTTCGCAGTGCCGCCGTCAACGGCGATCCTCATCAGCCCCGCGCCGCACTCCTGCACCACCTCGCCGCCCTTCGCCTGCACCCGGCCGGACTCGACGGCGGCCAGCGCCGCCCCGATCGTGGGGTGTCCGGCGAAGGGGAGTTCCTCCGCAGGAGTGAAGATCCGCGCCAGGTAATCGGCGCCGTCGGCGGTCGGCGGGAGCACGAACACCGTTTCGGAGAAGCCGAATTCGAGGGCGATCGCCTGCATCTGCGCGGCGGTGAGGTCCTTGCCGTCGTAGACGACGGCGAGTTGGTTGCCCGCGTAAGCGGTGTCGGAGAAGACGTCGTAGATCGCGAAAGGAAGCATGGCCCACTTATAGCTCAGTGTTACCGTTCGCGGAATTCGGCGTCAGGTCGGTAAGGCTACGCTCACATTGGCGATCCGAAATGCGTGGTTACGATTGAGTCATGTCTGACAACGCTGCCGTCGTCGAGGCCGTGCACGAAGCGCTCTCGCACGTCAACGACCCCGAGATCCGCCGCCCGATCACCGAGCTGGGCATGGTCGACACCGTCGTGGTCGACGGCGGCCGCCTGTCCATCAAGCTGCTCCTCACCGTCGCCGGCTGTCCGATGCGGGACACGCTCCAGCGCGACATCGCCGCCGCGGTCGACACGGTCGACGGCGTCGATGAGCTCGACCTGGAGTTCGGGGTCATGAGCGAACAGCAGCGCGGTGACCTCCAGGTCAAGCTGCGCGGCAACCGCGCGAACGCTGAACCGGTGATCCCGTTCAACCTGCCCGAGTCGCGCACGCGCGTGTTCGCGATCGCCTCGGGCAAGGGCGGGGTCGGCAAGTCCTCGCTGACGGTGAACATCGCGGCCGCGATGGCCGAGAAGGGCCTCTCCGTGGGCATCGCGGACGCCGACATCTACGGGCACTCCATCCCGCGGATGCTCGGCGTCGAGGGCGCGCCCACCCAGGTCGAGGACATGATCATGCCGCCGCAGGCGCACGGCATGAAGGTCATCTCGATCGGGATGTTCACCCCCGGGAACACGGCGGTGGTCTGGCGCGGGCCGATGCTGCACCGGGCGCTCCAGCAATTCCTCGCGGACGTGTACTGGGGCGAGCTGGACGTGCTCCTGCTCGACCTGCCGCCCGGGACCGGCGACATCGCGATCTCGGTGGCGCAGCTGCTGCCGACCGCCGAGCTGGTGGTCGTGACCACCCCGCAGCAAGCGGCCGCGGAGGTGGCCGAGCGGGCCGGGGCGATCGTCACGCAGACGCACCAGAAGCTCGCGGGTGTGGTCGAGAACATGTCGTGGATGGAGCTGCCCGACGGGTCGCACATCGAGCCGTTCGGCTCCGGCGGCGGCAAGACCGTCGCGGAGGCGCTGACGCGGGACGTGGGCGCTGACGTGCCGCTGCTCGGCCAGATCCCGCTGGACCCGAAGCTGCGCGAAGGCGGTGACGCGGGGGTGCCGCTGGTGCTCTCGGATCCCGACTGCGAGGCGTCGCGGGCGATCCGCGCGATCGCGGACCAGCTGGCGGTCCGGAAGGTCTCGCTGGCGGGCAAGCAGCTGGGGTTGAGCCCGGTCTAATTCGGCGTGAGCCGGTCCGAATCCGGCGCTAGCCTTCAAAACGGACAACGTTGGGCCCCGATGTAAGGGTGCCCGGCGGGTACGACAAGTTTTTGAGCGGCGGGC
>DATABR010000062.1:0-1802 GCA_036259435.1 Glycomyces sp. | reverse complement strand
CTCGCGGAGGCCGGGCTGACCATCGTCCTCGAACTGGTCGAGCCGTTCAACGACGTACTGGAGATGGTCTCGGGCGACCCCCAGGAGATGGCCCGCCAAGGCGAGGTCTGGGGCCAGGTCGCCTCGGCGCTGGAGGCGCTGAGCGGGGAGACCGGGGACACGGTCCGCAGCAAGCTGACCGGCTGGCAGGGGCAGGACGCCAACGCGGCCTACGAGCAGCTGTACGCCGTCGAGGCGGCGATCATGGCGGCCTCCCACGAGGCGGTGAACATCCAGACGCTGCTCGGCTGGGCCCAGGCGGCGGCCGAGGCCATCTACGGCTGCATCAAGTCGATCATCGCCGAGCTGGTGGCCTGGCTCATCACCCGCGGGCTCATCGCGCTGGCCAACAGCGCCTGGTCCTTCGGCGCGTCGATCGCCACGTTCCTGCTGTCGGCCGTGGCGAAGAGCTTCGCCATGTTCAACCGGGTCATGAACCGCTTCAAGAAGGTCGTCAAGATCTTCGGCGGGCTCAGCGACTTCATGATCGAGCGCCTGAAGCGGAACCCGTTCCGCGGCATCAACCCCCTGAACGGATTCGAGCTCTCAGGCAAGGACCTGTGGAAACGCGTCCTCGTCACCGCCTCCATCAAGGGCGCCATCGGCCTGACGCAAGGGCTGGGCACCGCGAGCTCGACGGCGCAGGGCGCGACGATGAACGCCGTCTCGGGCGCGACGCACTCCTCGGGCGGTGGAGGCGGCCCGGTCACGGTCGACCTCGACTCGATCGAAGGAGTGGCGGGCAGCCTCGAGGGGCACGCCGGGAACGCGGGCTCCATCCGCGGCGTGGCCGAGGAGGCCGGCGCGGCCGAGATGGTCTGGGGCCTGCCGGGCGCGATCTACTTCGAGCAGGCGTACACGGAGGGCTGCGACGAGATGGTCGCGGCGATCACGGGCATCGAGGACGCCCTGAACGGGGACGCGATCAAGCTCCGGGGCTGCGCGGAGGACTACCGGACCGCGGACGACGAGGCCGCCGCGGCGCTCAACGGGCTGCTCTCCGAGTTCGAGAACTGAAGCGGGCGGACCATGGCGGCGTTCGATCTGCGACGCGACGGGAAGACGCTCCTGGAACGGGAGTGGCTGCAAGAAGGCGAGTGGCTGCGCGAGTGCGCGCCCTCGTGGAGGCTCCCGGTGTTCGACGGCATCCCGAAGCCGCACCCGACCGCGGGGCAGGCGTGGGCGGCGGTCGGACGGTTCATCGTCCGCATCCCGCTGTACCTGTTCGTCTTCTGGATCGTGCTGCTGGCCGCCGAGTCCGGCGGCGACGTCGGGACGTCGAGTTCCCGCCGTCCCGCGACGGTCGTCTGGGGCGACGGCCTCGCGACCAAGGCCGGCGGCCTCGCCACACCGGCGCTGCGCAGGCGCGGGATCTGGGCGCTCACCGACCGGCGGGTGGCGTTCCTCGGCGTGCGCGCCCGCACGCGTTCGCGGCTGTTCAGCACCGCGCCGACGCCGGGCGGGCCGCATGAGGACTACCGGCCGGTGCCGATCGAGACCGTCGCCGAGTTCCCGGCGGGCGAGTGGCGCTACGAGGGCACGGTCGAGCGCACCCGGACCACTCGGTTCCTCAAGCGCGCCAAACCCATCGGCAGCTACGACCGGATCGTGTTCACCGACGGCTCCGGCATCGACATCCGCCGGGGCTGAGGGCGCTTTCCCTGCCGCCGAGGCCGTTTGGCGGTGGGGGCGCGGGCGGTCAGTATTGAGCGATGTCAACCCCTCTCAGCGAGCCGGTGGCGGCTCGGGCGCGTGACAGTGTC
>DATABR010000061.1:0-8801 GCA_036259435.1 Glycomyces sp. | reverse complement strand
CCGTCATCACAGCAGAGAGGCTCTCACCATGGCACCCACAGCACCCACGGTCGAGCTCGGGCACGGCGCGGCCATGCCGGTCCTGGGACTGGGCACCTGGCCGATGGACGACGCCGAGGCCGAGAGGGTGGTCGCCGAGGCGATCGAGCTCGGTTACCGGCTGGTCGACACGGCCGAGAACTACGGCAACGAGCGCGGCGTCGGCCTGGGCCTCAAAGCCGCGGGCGTGGCCCGCGAGGACCTGTTCGTCACCACGAAGTTCAACAAGCAGTGGCACGGTGTCGAGCTGGCCGCCGAGGCGTGCGAGCGAGCGCTCGACCGGCTCGGACTCGACTACCTGGACCTGCTGCTCATCCACTGGCCGAACCCGCAGCACGGGCATTACGTGGAGGCATGGCAGGGGCTGGTGCGGCTGCTGGAGTCGGGGCGGGTCAAGGCGATCGGGACTTCGAACTTCAAGCCGGCGCACCTGGACCGGGTCATCGAGGCCACCGGCGTGATCCCTGACGTGAACCAGATCCAGTTGAGCCCGTTCACGACACGGCTGGAGGCGCGGGCGTACCACAAGGAGCGGGGGATCGTGACGCAATCGTGGTCGCCGATCGGCGGTGAGGGCGAGTCGGTGCGCGAGGAGCCGCTGGTGCTGGAGCTGGCCGAGAAGTACGGGCGGACGCCGGCGCAGGTGGTGCTGCGCTGGCACCTGGATTTGGGGCTCACGCTGGCGGTGAAGTCGAGTAATCGGGAGCGGTTGGAGCAGAATCTGGACGTGTTCGACTTCTCGATCGAGCCGAGTGACCTGATGGCGTTGTCGGCGCTCGACCAGGGCGAGGCGTCGGCGGCGGACTCGGACGCCTTCGGCCACTAGGGAGTTCGAGCGGATCCCGCGGTCGGGTGTGTCGGCGCGCGGGGTCCCCCGGATCAAGCATGGCGCCGGGGTCCGACATTGCTGTCGGGCACCCGCGCTGATCAGGCGTCGAGCAGGGCCAGGTCCATTTCGCGGATGCGATCGGCGTCGGTGAAGCCGTCCATTGCGATGATCCGGTCGTCTTCGACGGTGAAGACGAGCACCCGCGTGGGCATGTCGGGGATGGCCGAGATGACGCCGATCTTGCCGTCCACGAGCACCAGCTCCGCGACGTTCACCATGGCCGCGAACGTCATCGCGCCACCCGCGATCTGCGCCGCGCCTCGGATGATCTGGCCGACCGAGCTGATGTCGGTCCGCAGCGTGACCTCGGGGTCGAGCACGGCCACCAGGCCGTCGAAGTTCCCTTCGCGCGCGGCGGACAAGAACGCCTCGACCACCGTGCGCTGGCGCGACATTTCGCGGCGCTCCGGCACATCGGTCCCGCGCACTCGCGCCCGGGCGCGACTCGCCAGCTTGCGGGCGGCCGCCGGTGAGCGGTCCACGATCTGCGCGATGTCGTCGAACGGCACCGCGAACATGTCGTGCAGCACGAACGCGAGCCGCTCGGCGGGCTCCAGCGTCTCCAGGACCACCAAGAGCGCCAAAGCGACCGAATCGGCCATCACCGCCGCGGACTCCGGGTCGGCCGCCGCGTCGCCGGAGACGGCGCTGGCCTCGGCGAGGCTCGGCAGAGCGGTCGGCCCGCTCCCCGGCGCGGTCTCGTAGTCCGGCATCGGCTGCTCGGCGCGGGACTTGCGCCGCCGCAGCTGGTCGAGGCAGACGCGTCCGACGACGGTGGTGAGCCAGCCGCTCAGGTTGTCGATCCGCTCGGTGTCGCTGGCGGCCAGACGGAACCACGCCTCCTGCACGGCGTCCTCGGCCTCGCCGGAGGAGCCGAGCATCCGGAAGGCCACGGCCTCCAGGCGCGGCCGGTCGGCCTCGAAGCGCTGGGCCAGCCACTGGTCGTCGTTCATCGTCGGTCCTCCTCGTTCGCTCCCTCGAACCTATGACGCATGGACTGCACCGAGTGTGACCGCCTTCAGTCGACTTCGCCTCCTTCGTGACTCACGGCACTTTTTCGACCCGCCTGTCACATCGTGCCGCCGGGATCCGTCAAGGCGGTGCATCGAACGAATCGCGAAGGGAAACGCCATGTCACCACGTCTGGACTTCTTCTCCAACCCCACCGGCGCCAAGGTCGTCAAGCACATCGTCTCGGCCACGAAGGCCGCCGCCGAGTCCGGCATCGACGCGAAGGTCACCGGTCTCGTGCTCCTGCGCGCCTCGCAGATCAACGGCTGTGGCGTCTGCACTGACATGCACACCAAGGACGCCCTGCACGACGGCGAAGACCCGGTCCGCCTGGCCCTTGTCGCGGCTTGGCGCGATGCCACGGTCTTCACCGAGGCCGAGCGGGCCGCCCTGGCGCTCACCGAGGAGGGCACACGCATCGCCGACGCGCAGACCGGCATCGACGAGACCACCTGGGAGACGGCCCGCAAGCACTTCGACGACGAGCAGCTCGCCGGGCTCGTCGCCGTGATCGCGCTCATCAACGCTTTCAACCGACTGAACGTGCTCGTCGCCAATCCCGCCGGGAGCTACCAGCCCGGCCAGTGGACCTAGAACCGAAACCGCACCACCACCGGTGAACAACCGGAACACCCGAAGGGGCCACCGCGGCCGCGCCCCTTTCGCCGTCTCATACTCGCGCATGGAATATCCGACCGGCCGCGCCGGTGCCCGGGCCGGAGCCGCGGCGGCCGGACGCTACAGCCGCCTCATCGCCGCCTCGATCTCGGCGATCGCGCGGGGCGATTCCGAGTGGTCCAGCGCGTACTGGAGCGCCGCCCGGGCGCCTTCGGTGTCCCCTTGCTCGGCGAGCAGGCTCCCGAGGTGGCGGGCGGCGATCATGGCCCGGCCGTCCCGGCTGTTGTCGAACGCGAACCGCATCGCGGCGATCGCTTCCGTCCGGAGGCCTTCGCGTTCGAACAGCATGCCGACGTCGAGCGCGGTGTGCGTGCCTTGGTCGGTCTCGCCTGAGGCGATCGCGGCCCGCAGCGCGATGCGGGCCGCTGCAACGTCGCCGGTCTGGCTGCTGGTGTGCGCGAGCCAGTTCGCGGCGGCGGGAACGAATTCAGGGTGGCCCGCGTCGATCGCTCGCCGCAGGGCGGCGACGATCGCGTCGGTGTCGGTGCGCTCGTGGGTCACCTCCGGCTCCTGCAGGAGCAGTCCAGCGAGCCCCATCGCCGCAAGCGAGACGTACTCCGGATCGCCGGAGGTGGCGGCGCGTTCGAAGGCCGACCGCGCGGGCCGGATGAACTCGCGCAGCGTGGACACGATGCCGGTGCCGAGCCCCAGGCTCAGGTCGCCGAGGTCCGTCTGGTCGTGGGGCGCCCAGAGCCGCATCGCCTTCCGGTAGGCCGCTTTCGCGGCCGGCATGTCGCCCAGACCGGCGTGCATGATCCACAGGTGCAGGGCACCGCGGACGTTGTAGTGGCGGCCCGGCCCGGAGGCCGCCGTCTTTTCGAACGCGCGCGCCGCTCCTGCGAAGTCCCCCTTCACGATCCGCCGCTTACCGAGTTCGATCACCGCTCGCGGCGACCGCAGGCGCGCGAGTCCGAGTCCCAAGTCAGCCATACCGAAAGGTGTACACGTCTCGGCTCGGGAGGGGTCCCCGTCAGACCTCGGCGAGGTCCGGGGCGACCGTTTTGCCGTCCTTGATGCGCAGCACGCGGTCCGCCAGGTGATCGGCTACGGCCTGCTCGTGCGTGATGAGCAGGATCGTGAGGCCCTGCTCCTTGAGGCCCCCGAGCAGGTCGAGCACGCCGCGGCGGGTGAGGGCGTCGAGGCCCGAGGTGATCTCGTCGCACACCAGCACTTCGGGTTCCGCCGCGAGCGCCCTGGCGAGGGCCGCGCGCTGGAGCTGCCCGCCCGAGAGCTTGTCGCGGCGCCGTTTTGCGGTCGCGGCCGGGAGGCCGACTTCGCTCAGGATTCTTTGGGCCTCTTCACGCGCCGCCGCGGTCGACAGGCCGCGCAGTCGGACCGCGCTGCGGGCCACCTGGTCCAGGATGCTGCGGTACTCGTCGAATGAGGCGCGGGCGTCTTGGAAGACGTACTGCACTCGGGCCCGCTCAGCGCGGTCGCGCCGCCGCCCGCGCACCGGCAGCACCTCGCCGTCGAGCCGCAATTCCCCCGCGCTCGCCTGCTGGAGACCGGCGACCGTGCGGGCGAGCGTGGTCTTGCCCGAACCGGACACGCCGAGCACGGCCAGGCACTCGCCTTGGCGCGCTATGAAGTCCACGCCGTCGAGGATGCGGCTGCGGCCCTTGACCACCGTGAGCCCGGTGCCGGCCAGGCGCACCGGGGCGTCCGTGTCGGCGGCGGGCGCGTGTCCGGCGGTGCGGGCGGCGAGGAGCGCCTTCGTGTAAGCGTGGTGGGGCGTGGTGAAGACCTGCGCGGTCGGGCCGTATTCGACCGCGGTGCCGGTCTCGAGGACCATCGTGTCATCGCTGACCGCCTTGACGAGGTCGAGGTCGTGGCTGAGCAGGACCACGGCCATGCCGTTCGCGGCCGCGAGCCGCAGTTCGGCCGCGAGGCGGTCGCGGTGGCCCGCGTCCTGGGCGGTGGTCGGCTCGTCGGCGACCAGGAGCTTCGCGTCGCACAGGAACGCCTGGGCGAGCACGAGCCGCTGCTGCTGTCCGCCCGAGAGCTGGTGCGGGAAGCGGCGCAGCAACGCGCGGTCCTCGAGGCCGGCCCGGCGCATCGCGGCCGCGATGCGGTCGCCAATGGCGGCCCGGGCGAGCGCACGACCGGCGAACGGCGGCGACGAGTCATGGCGGCGCGCGGCACCTGCTTCCGGCTGCGGCGTGCCGTGCGGCGCCCGGTTCTTTGAATCGGGCGGCGGCGAGCTGTGGTGCGATCCGGCGTCATCCCCGCTTGCGAGTTCGATCGCGGTCCGCTTCCCGTTTCGGTGCTTCGCGTTCGCGATGTCGGTCAGCACGCCGCCGATGCGCCGCACCGGATTCAATACTGCGGCCGGATGCTGCGGCAAGTATGCGGCGGGCACTTCGCCTGGGGTGCAGTTCAGGACGTCGACTCCGGCGACCTCGACCGTGCCTGCGGCGTGCACTCCGGGCTTGACCGCCCCGAGCAGGGCCGAGCCGATCGTGGTCTTGCCCGAGCCGGACGCGCCCACGATCGCGAGTACCCGACCGGCCGACACCGTGAATTCCACGTTCTCGACCAGCGTCTTGCCGCCCGCGTCGGCGCGCAGACCCGCGACGCGCACGGTCGGGTCCTCGGCAGCCGTTCTTTCAGTCGGTGCAGCGCTCATGCCCGATCCCTTCTGGACAGCAGTCGGTCGAACAGCAGGTTCAGGCCCACCGACAGCGCGACCAGCATGGCCGCCGGGAGCACGACGCCCCACGGGGACAGGAAGATCCCGCCGCGGTTCACATCGACCATCACGGCCCAGTCGCTCGCCTCGGGTCCCGCTCCGACACCGAGGAAGCTCGCGGCGGCAACCAGGTAGAACGCACCGACCAGGCGAACTCCCGCGTCGGCGGCCACGGTCGGCAGGATCGAACGTCCGATGTAGCCGATCGCGGTGCGCCACCAGCCTTCGCCTTGCAGCCACAGCGCTTCCATGGCGGGGCGGTGCGCGACCTCGAGCGCGGCGGCCCGCACGATCCGGGCGATGTCCGGCAGGTTCACGATCGCCACGATGAGCACGAGCATCCATGCCGTCGGCGGGGCGATCGAGGCCAAGAGCAGCATGAGCAGCAGCGAGGGCAGTGCAAGGAGCAGGTCGAAGGGCCGCATGAGGATCTCGTCGAGCCAGCGGTGGCGGGTCGCGGCGGCGGCCAGGCCGATCGGGAGGCCTATGAGGTAGGCGAGCAGTGTGGCCGCCGCGGCGGTGACCACGATGCCCCAGCCGCCGTCGAGGAGCCCGTCGAGGACGCTCGACCCCAGGTAGTCGGTGCCGGGCCACGGCGCTGCGGGATCGAACGGCTGCGTGCGGTCGCCGGTGGGAATCGGGAGGAAGGGCCCGGCGAGGGCGATGCACAGGGGGAGGGCGAGCAGGGCGATGAGCGTGAAGCGTTCGGCGCGCTGCCGGGTGCGGTGACCAGCTGGTCGGCGGGTCGTCCGGCGATCCGGGAGTCGGGTGTGTCGCGATTCGGCCGCCCCCGGTTTCGATGGTGCCTTGGGGGTACGACGATTCCGGGGGCCCGGCGGTCCTTCCTCCGGCCCGGGTGCGAATGGGTTCATCGCGCGACCTCCAGCCTCGGGGCGAGGCGGAAGGCGACCAGGTCGGCCGCCAGATTCACGATCACCGTCGTCGCCCCGAAGACCACCGCGATCCCCTGCACCACCGGTAGATCGCGGGCGTTCACCGCGTCGACCAGGGCCGTGCCGAGGCCGGGGATCACGAAGACGCTCTCGACCACGATCACCCCGCCGAGCAGCCAGTCCGCCGTGCGGGCGATCTGCGCGGTCGCCGGGCTCACCGCGTTCGGCAGTGCGTGCGCGAACACGACCCGCCGCTCGGACACGCCCGCTCGCCGAATATGGGCGATGTACTCCGAGTCGAGCGTCTCGATCATCCCCGCGCGTACCAGCCGCGCGATCGAGCAGATCGGCCGCGCCAGCAGCACCAGCAAGGGCAGCACCAGGACTGCGGGCTCGGCCAGCAGTGAGGGCACGCCCACGGCCGTGGGCGGCAGCCACGCCAGGCCGATCGCGAAGACGCTCACCAGGAGCACGGCCAGCGCGAACTCGGGCACCGAGTACAGGCCGACGCTGAAGGTGGTGATGAGCCGGTCGGGCCAGCGGCCGCGGTGACGGGCCGCCGCGACGCCGAGGCCGATCGACAAGGGCAGCAGCAGGATCATCGTCAGACCGGCGAGGATGAGCGTCGGTTCGAGGGCGGCCGTCAGGATGTCGGCGACCGGTCGCCCGGATACGAGCGAGGCGCCGAAGTCGCCGGTGAGGAGCCCGCCGAGCCAGTCGCCGAGCCGGGTGAGCGCCGGTTCGTCGAGGCGCATCTGCTTGCGGATGCGTTCGATCACGGCCGGGTCGGGTTGGTCCCCGGCGAGCGCGACGGCCGCGTCGCCGGGGAGCAGCTCGACGAGGGCGAACGCCAGGACGGCCACGGCGAGCACTTGGAGTGCGCCGAGGCCGGCCCGGCGGGCCGCGTAGGCGAGCACTAGTCCATCCAGACCTTGTCGAAGCGGGCCCACTCGAGGGTGTTGGCCGGGGCCTGTTCGACGCCATGCACGCCGGGGAGGGTGCCCACGATCCAGTCGGCGAAGCCCCAGATGAGGTAGCCGCCCTCGTCGTGGAGGCGCTGCTGGATGTCCTGGTACAGGACTTCGCGCTCGGCGTCGTCCGCTGTGGACTGGAGTCGGAGGTAGGCCTCGTCGAAGTCGGCCATGTGCCATTGGGTGAGGTTGGTGGGCGAGTCGGTGAGGAGGCGCTGGGAGATGTGGGAGGCGATCGGCATCGCGCCGGAGCGGTAGGACGCGATCTGGCCTTCGGTGAGCACTTCGGACCAGTAGGTGTCGGCGTTGCGTTCATTGATGTGGACGATGATCCCGGCTTCGCGCACTTGCTCGGCGAAGATCTGGGCGGCTTCGAGGAAGCCGGAGCCGACGTCGGCGGTGTCCAGGGTGATCTCCTGGATTCCGGCTTCGGCGAGGAGCGTCTTGGCGGTCGCGACGTCGCGTTCGCGTTGCGGGATGGCGCTCGCGTAGTGCTCGAAGCCGAGGCCGAACAGGTCGTTGCCGATCTGGCCGCGTCCGGACAGCACCGATTCGACGAGTTCGGGCCGGTCGCAGAGCAGGAACATCGCTCGGCGCGCGCGGGTGTCGTCGAAGGGGGCGCGGTCGGTCTTCATCGCGAAGCCGAGCATGTTGGAGCCGGGGGACGAGACCATGGCGACCGCGTCGTTGCCCTCATTGGCGCGGGCGGTGGTGGCCGAGAGGTCGTGCGCGTATTCGACCTGGCCGCCGAGCAGGGCGTTGATGCGGGCCGATTCCTCGTCGGCGACGACGATCTGGAGCCGGTCGAGCTTGGCCGGGCCGTCCCAGTAGTCGTCGAAGCGGGCGGCGGTGAATTCGCTGCCGGGGGTGAAGGAGACATAGGTGAACGGGCCCGAGCCGATCGGGGAGGCGAAATCGTCGGCTCCCTCGGGCACGATGTAAGTGCCGAAGCCGGCCAGGGAGTTCGGGAATTCGGCGAGGGGGTGTTGCAGCACGAACTCGATGGTCCGGTCGTCGATGGCCTTGCTGGCTTCGAGGTCGATCGGGGCGAGGTCCTGCTTGGCGCGGAAGGTCTCTTCGGGGTCGGCGATCCGCTGGTAGCTGTAGAGGACGTCGGCGGCGCGCACGGGTGCGCCGTCGTGGAAAGCGGCCTCGCGGAGCTTGACCGTCCACACGGTGAGGTCGGCGTCGCTCTCCCAGGACTCGGCCAGGCGCGGCACGGCCGCCATGTCGGAACCGAGGTCGGCCAGCTTGTCGTACATCGCCTTGGCGCGGGCGGCGTCGGCGAAGAGGTTGACACGGTGCGGGTCGAGCACTTCATCGGCGCCGCCGCCGGCGAAGGCCGCTCGCAGCGTCCCGCCGGACTTGGCGCCGCCCGAGGCGCCGCCGCCGCTGCATCCGGCGACCACGGCGGCGCTCGAGACGCTGGCGGCGATCGCGGCGGCGCCGAGGACGCCGCGCCTGCTCAGGCGCGGGGAGTGCGTTCGGGGTTCGTTCATGATGGGTTCCTTATTGGTTGTGTTTCAAGAGGTCTGCACCAACGTGAGCGACCGCGATCCGCGCAGGGCGGTGACGGCGGCGGCCGAGGCGAGTCCGAGGAGGGCGCAGCAGAGCCAGGACGCCCACGCGGC
>DATABR010000060.1:0-3202 GCA_036259435.1 Glycomyces sp. | reverse complement strand
ATGCGCCGTTCCGTTTGCGAGGCCGACCGGGATTCAGCGGGCGGCGCCGCGGTTGGTCTCCCCGAAGTCGCCTTCGCCGCGCGCTTCACTCTCCTTGGGGAGCCCGGTGTGCAGGAGCAGTCCCATCAGGATCAGCACGATGCCGAGCCCCAGGTGCAGGAAGTCGATGGCCCGGTTCGAGGGCAGGAAGTTCGCCGCGTCGGCGCCGCCCACGAAGAATCCGTACAGGCCCAGCAGGGCGAAGAGCACGCCGCCCCAGATGAGGTAATGGCGCGAGGCCGCCACCATCCACGACATGAACAGGCCGAGCACGCCGAAGACCAGGTGCAGGAGATTGGAGAGCACCGAGACCTCGAAGACGCCGAAGAGTTCGGCGTTCGTCTCGGGCCCTGCGAAAGTGATCTCGTAGAAACCGGTGGTGAACAGCGGGACGAATCCCATCACGCCGAGGAGCAGGAAGACCCAGCCGACCCCGGCGGCTCCCTCCTGGACGGCCGTCGTGCGGCGCCGCTTCGCCTCCCACCAGTGGTGGCCGGTCGTGGACATCGGACGCGAGTTCATCCTTCCCTCCTCCTTCACCGCTGCCGAACGCACCGCCGCGCCCGCTTATGGGCATCTGAGCGAGGCGGCGCGCCGCGAACCGCTTGGGCCCGCATGGCACGGGTACCCGACCGGACGGCCCTGACACCCGGTTTCGCACCACCGAGCGCGGGTAGCCCTCGCATCCAGGAGCGAAACCGCGAGACCCCAACCGCAGGAGGAGCCGTGAGCGTCATCGAGGCCCGCACTACCGACATCGCCGAACTCGCCCAGCAATTGCGCGTGGACGCGGTGCGAGCGTCGGCCCGGGCCGGATCGGGGCACCCCACCTCGTCCATGTCCGCTGCCGACCTCATGGCCGGTCTCATGGCCGGTCACCTGCACTACGACTTCGAACATCCGCATCTGCCGGGCAACGACCGGCTCGTCTTCTCGAAAGGACACGCCTCGCCGCTGCTGTACGCGATGTTCCACGCGGCGGGCGTGATCGACGACGAGCACCTGCTCACCTACCGCAAACTCGGCTCCGACCTCGAAGGCCACCCCACCCCGCGCCTGCCGTGGGTGGATGTCGCCACCGGCTCACTCGGGCAGGGCCTGCCCATCGGCGTCGGCATGGCGCTCGGCGCCCGCCTGACCGGCTCGCCCGCGCGCGTGTGGGTGCTGTGCGGGGACGGCGAGGTCGCCGAGGGCTCCATGTGGGAGGCCTTCGCCGCCGCCGCGGACTTCGGCCTGGGGAACCTGTGCGCGATCATCGACGTCAACCGGCTCGGCCAGACCGGGCCCACCCGCTGGGAGTGGGACCTCGGCGCGTACGCGGCGCGCATCGGCGCGTTCGGTTGGCGCACCGTCGAGATCGACGGGCACGACCCGGTCGCGATCGACCAGGCCTACGCCGAGGCCGAGATCGAGGAGGCCGGACCCATCGCGATCCTGGCGCGCACCAAGAAGGGCCGGGGCGTGGCCGCCGCAGAGGACAAGGAGGGCCTGCACGGCAAGCCGCTCGACGAGGCCGAGAAGGCCGTGGTCGAGCTCGGGGGCGTCCGCGACACGCACGTGCGCGTCAACGGACCCCGTTCGAGCGAGCCGCGGCACACCCAGCCCACGAAGCCGCTCGAGCGGCCGTCGTTCCCGGTCGGGAGCAACGCCGCGACCAGGGACGGCTTCGGCGCGGCGCTCGAGGCAATAGGCGAGGCCAACCCGGACGTGGTGGTCCTCGACGGCGAGGTCGCCGACTCCACCCGCACCGGCAAGTTCGCGAAGGCCTTCCCGAACCGCTTCTTCGAGTGCTACATCGCCGAGCAGCAGATGATCGCCGCGGCCGTGGGGCTCCAGACCCAGGGCTGGATCCCGTACGCCTCGACGTTCGCGGCGTTCCTCACCCGCGCCCACGACTTCCTGCGCATGGCCGCGATCGGCGGGGCCGACCTGCGGATCGTCGGCTCCCACGCGGGCGTGTCGATCGGCGCGGACGGGCCGAGCCAGATGGGCCTCGAAGACCTCGCGATGATGCGCCCGCTGTGGCGCAGCGTGGTCCTGTACCCGTGCGACGCCAACCAGTGCGCGCACTTGACGGCCACGATGGCCGACCTGCCGGGCATCAGCTACCTGCGCACGACCCGCGCCGAGACGCCGGTCATCTACCGGTCCGACGAGCTGTTCCCGGTGGGCGGCAGCCGGACCCTCGTGGGGTCGCGGCACGACAAGGTCGCGATCATCGCCGCCGGGGTCACCGTCTCCGAGAGCCTCACCGCGGCCGACCGCCTCGCCGCCGAAGGCGTCCCGGTGCGTGTCATCGACGCCTACTCGATCAAGCCGCTCGACGCGGCCGCGATCCGCCAGGCCGCCGCCGACACCGGCCGAATCCTCACCGTCGAGGATCACTGGGCCGTGGGCGGCCTCGGCGACGCCGTCCTCGAGGCCGTGGCCGGGCAGGTGCCCGACGTGCGCTTCACGAAGCTCGCTGTCCGAGGCATGCCCGGCTCGGCTGGGCCGAAGGAACAGCTCGCTTCCGCGGGGATCGACGCGGCCGCGATCATCCGGGCCGCCCAGCAGCTCGTGGCTTGAACGCGGGCATAACGCTTCCGGGGAGGGGTACCCGCACGGTGTTCGGAAGGAGAGCACGATGAAGGAGATGAAGAGCATGGCGACGGCTCGCGATCTCATGCATGCCGGCTGCACCTGCGTCCAGAGCAACGACACCGCCGCCAACGCGGCCCGTCTCATGGCCGAGATGGACATCGGGGCACTGCCGATCTGCGGCGCCGAGGACAACAAGATCAAGGGCATGGTGACCGACCGCGACATCGTCATCGAGGTCGTCGCCTCCGGCCAGGACCCCGAGACGTTCACCGTCGACCGGTTCCCGCAGGGCCACCTGATCCTCGCCGACGCGAACGAGGACGCCGACGTCACGATCGCCAAGATGAAGGAGCACCAGGTCAACCGCGTCCCGGTGATCGACGAGGGCCGCCTCGTGGGCATCATCTCGATCCAGGACGTCTCCCACCGGATGCCGGGGTCCGTCACCGGCGACCTCGTGGACTCGATCAAATCCTGACGTCCGCCACAGGAAGTCGGGTCCACGGGGACCGGGCCCCGCCGAAGGGCCACGCGAAAGCCACTGGGGGTGGAGGCGCCGCCGCGGGAGCACCGCGGCGGC
>DATABR010000059.1:0-13698 GCA_036259435.1 Glycomyces sp. | reverse complement strand
ACGTTGGGGCCGGACACCATCACCTCGCCCCGCTGTCCGGGCGCGACCGGACGCGCCTGCGCGTCGACGACGCGGACGTCGGTGAAGAAGTGCGGCACGCCGGCCGTCCCGGCTTTGCGGGAGCAGTCTGCCGCGGGCAGGAAGAGCACGCCGGGCGAGGCCTCGGTCATGCCGTAACCCTGGCTGAACGCGACGCCCCGATCGAGGTACACGGCGATCACGGCCGGAGGGACTGGGGCGCCGCCGCAGAAGACCGTCCGCAGGCTCGACAGGTCGGCGGTGGCCCACGCGTCGGAACGCGCGATCGCGTCGAACATGACCGGGACGCCGAACATGTACGTGACGCGGTGCGACTCGATGTGCTCCAGGACGCGGCCGGGGTCGAACGCCGCCTCCAAGACCACCGTGCCGCCCTTGAGCAGTGTCGGAAGGCAGGTCATGTTGAGGCCCGCGGTGTGGAACAAGGGCGTGACGCACAAGGTGACCTCCTCAGAGGCCAGATCCACGTCGACGAGGACGTTGAGCGCGTTCCAGGTGAGGTTGCCGTGTGTGAGCAGCGCGCCCTTGGGCCGGCCCGTCGTCCCCGAGGTGTACATGATCATGGCGGCGTCCTCGAGCGTGACCGCCTCGTCGATCGGTGCCGTCGCCGCCTCGGCCAGCAGGCCCTCGTAGTCAAGTGAGCCCCGATCGCCGGGGCCGACCGCGATCGAATGGCGCACGGCGTCCGAAGCCGTGCCGAGCCGGGGACTGTGAACCAGCACCGTACTGCCCGAGTCCGCCAGGCAGTAGTCGCGTTCCGGAAGGGCCAAACGGGTGTTCAGCGGGACGAAGACCGCCCCGAGCACGCCGCTGGCGAAGAGCGTCTCGAGGAACGTGTGATGGTTCGGTCCCAGATAGGCCACCCGGTCGCCGCGTCGCACGCCCAGGTCCCGAAGACCGTGCGCGAGGCGGTGCACGCGTTCGTGCAGGACGGCGTACGAGAAGCGGCCGTCCGCATCGACGATGGCGGTCCGGTGCGGGGTCTTGCGCGCCCTGCGAGCCGCCCATGACCCGACCCCGAAATCGCGCATGGCTCATCCTCCTTCGGAGCGGGGCAGTCCCAGGAGCCCGGCGGCGTTCTCCTTCAGGATCAGCGGCCGGACTTCGGGCTTGAGGTCGAGGTCGGCGAAGTCGGCCAGCCACCGGTCGGGGGTGATCAGCGGAAAGTCCGACCCGAACAGGACCTTGTGCTTCAGCAGCGAGTCGGCATATCGCACCAGGATGGGCGGGAAGTACTTCGGCGACCAGCCCGACAGATCGATGTAGACGGACGGTTTGTGGAGGGCGACGGCCAGCGCCTCCTCCTGCCAGGGGAAGGACGGATGGGCGAGCACGATCGTCAAGTGGGGGAAGTCGGCCGCCACGTCGTCGAGCAGCATGGGGTTCGAATACTTCAACCGGATACCGCCCCCGCCCGGGACGCCCGCCCCGATGCCCGTCTGACCGGTGTGGAACACCGCGGGCAGCCCCAGCTCCTCCAGCGCTTCATACAGCGGATAGGCCATGCGGTCGGAGGGGTCGAACGCCTGGAGGCTCGGGTGGAACTTGCATCCGCGTACGCCGTGGTCGGACGCCAGGCGGCGGATCGCCGCCACGGCGGCGGCGCCGCGCCACGGGTCCACGCTGCCGAAGGGGATCAGCACGTCCGCATTGCGGGCGCAGGCCTCGGCCACCTCCTCGTTCGCGATCGGCCTTCGGCCTGTGGCGTGTTCGGCGTCGACGGTGAAGACCACCGCGGCCATGTCGCGTTCGCGGTAATAGGCGCCGATCTCGTCGACCGTGGGACTGCGGTGCCGAGACGAGAAGTGCGCGCCCGAGGCGGCCAGCAGATCCCCGGGGAGCGAGGTGTGCCCGTCCTTCGCGACCTCCGCGTGGACGTGCATGTCGATCGCGGTGAGCCGGTCGACGTCCACGCTCATGCCCCCGGGTCCTCGACGGCGGGGATGCCGTAGGACTCGACCATGGAGTCGAACACGGCCGGCCACACCTGCGCGATCGCATCGGCGTCCCATCCGCCGTCGCGATGGGCCGACACGGCTTCGTGCGGGTGCTCCCACAGCGAGAGCCGGTCGCCGCCGATGCCGATGGCCTGGCCGGTGATCGCCTCGGCGTCGTCGGACAGCAGGAACACCGGCAGTTGGGCGGCGTCTTCCGGCGTGCCGAAGCCCGCCCCGGCGCGCAGCCACCGCGGCAGCGGTTCGCCGCGCTCCTCCCACGCGCGCACATGCGGTGCGAACACCGGGATGCTCTTGGTCATCGCCGTGGCCGCCACCGGGACCACCGCGTTGACCGCGATCCGGTCCCGCGCGCATTCGGCGGCCCACGTGCGGACCATCCCGACGATCGCGGCCTTTGCCGCCGAGTAGTTGGTCTGGCCGATGTTGCCGCGCTGTCCGGCCGGTGAGCCGACCACGATGATCCGGCCGCCCTCGCCTTGGGCCCGCATTCGCTGGACGGCCGCGCGCACGCAGGTGAACGTCCCGCGCAGGTGGACGTCGATTACCGTGTCGAAGTCGTCGTCGGACATCTTCCACAGGATGCGGTCGCGCAGCACGCCCGCGTTCGTGATCAGCCCGTCGAGGCGGCCGAACTCCTTGAACGCCCGCTCGACGAGGGCCTCGGCGACTTCGGTGGCGCCGACCGCTCCGGGCTCGGCGACCGCTCGGGCCCCGAGCCCGGCGGCTTCGCCCGCCACCGCCGCGGCCGCAGCCTCGTCGGCGTCGTTGACGATGACGGAGGCGCCGGCCGCGGCGAGTGCGAGCGCATACGCCCGACCCAACCCGCGGCCCGCGCCGGTGATGACGACGGTCTTGCCGGTGAGGTCCATCAGTTCGCTCCCTCGTTCGCTTCGGGAATGGTGTCCACCAAAGCGAAGGCGATGGCCCGCGCCTCGGGTTCGAGTTCGGCGTGGAGCCGCCGGAAGAGCCGCTGGGCCGGTTCGGCGGGCCAGTCATCCGGCAGGTGCCTGATCGGCAGGCGCGGGTCCCGGCGGAGGATCTGGAGCCATTCGGCGGTCAGCAGGAGCTGGCGGGCCAGCGCGTCGGTCGCGCCGGATTCGGCCGGGTCGGGCGACCACCGCTCGATGAACCGGCGGTAGGTCTTCGCGAGTCCTTCGACGTCCCAGGCGCCGTCGACCAGGTCGTCGAGGTCGGTGGGGGCGACCGCCTGGGCCTGGAAGACCTTCACGTGCTCGGCCGCCCCGATGCCGTCGAGTACGGCACCCACCTCCACATGGGAGGGAGCGATCCAGAGCCCTCCCTGGAGGGACCCGAACCCGGACCACAGCAGCCGTGAACGCAGCAGATGCCGCTGCCGCCGCTGCGCTTCGGGCACCGTGAAGCCGAGCAGCGTCCAGGTGCCGTCCCAGCGGTCATTGACGACGCCGCTCCTCCAGATGCGGACCTCGCCGTCGTCGAGGATCTCCCGCGAAAGGGGGGTGAGCCCCAAGTAGACCTTGCGTCCTCGTCGATGCCGTCGCAGGAGGCCGTGATCGGCCATCCGGCTCAACGCCGAGCGGGCGGCGTGCTCGGTGACCCCGACGCGGGTCAGCACCTCCAAGACGCTGCCTGTCGCGACGTGCACTCCGCGTCCGAGCACGTGGCCGCCGAAGAAGGTGAGGAGCAGCCCCTGGGGGCGAACCTCGCCGATGTCGCTCGTCATGAATTCATAATAGTCAATGTATTGACTGTCGTCACGTATCTGCATAGATTTATTTGCGAACGGGCCGGCCGCCCGACCGGCTCGCCACCGCTACCCCCCACCGGAGGCGCTCAATGTCTCGGATCGATGCGGCGTCGAGCACCCAGCTCCGCCGCGCAGTCTTCTCCAGCTACCTCGGCAGCCTGATCGAGTTCTACGACTTCCTGCTGTACGCCACCGCCGCCGCCCTCGTGTTCAACCAGGTCTTCTTCTCCGACATGGACCCGGTCGTCGGCACCGCGGCCAGTTTCGGCACCCTCTTCGCCGGATACCTGGCCCGGCCGCTCGGCGGCATCGTCTTCGGCCACTTCGGCGACCGGCTGGGCCGCAAGAAGATGCTCATCATCACCATGACCACCATGGGCGTCGCCAGCGTTCTCATCGGCGTCCTGCCGACGTACGACCAGGTCGGTGCGCTGGCACCGCTCCTGCTGGTCGCGCTCCGCATCGTGCAGGGCATCGCGCTCGGCGGCGAATGGGGCGGAGCGGTACTGATCTCCGCCGAACACGCCACTACACGGCGCGGCCTGTGGGCGTCGTTCACCAACGCGGGCGCCCCCAGCGGCATGGTCGTCTCCACCGGGGTGCTCGCACTGGTCGCCGCCGGCACGACCGAGGCGCAGTTCCTCGCCTGGGGGTGGCGCCTGCCGTTCCTGTTCAGCGTCGCACTGCTCGCGCTCGGGCTCTTCGTGCGGCTCAAGGTCACCGAGACCCCGGTCTTCACCGATGCCGCTCCGGCCGCATCGGAGTCCTGGCCGCTGGTGGAAGTGGTCAGGCGGCACCCGCGGAACCTGCTGCTGGCGATCGGCATCGGCTTCGGCGCGTTCGTCGCCCAGTCCGCTATCACCGTGTTCGTCATCTCATATGCGGTCCAGAGTGGGTTTGAGCGTGGCTCGGTCCTGAACGCGCTGGTCCTGTCCTCGACGCTGGCGATCGCCGGCATCCTCGGCTACTCGGCCCTGTCGGACCGGATCGGCCGGCGCCCGGTCGTGATGGTCGGCGCACTCGGCATGGCCGCGGTCGCGTTCGCGCTGTTCCCGCTCATCGACAGCGGGTCTTGGGTGCTGCTCGTCTTCGCCGTGGTCCTCGGGCAGGCCGTCATCCATCCGATGATGTACGGCCCACTCGCCGCCCTGTACAGCGAGATGTTCGGCACCCGCACCCGCTACACCGGCGCCTCGCTCGGATACCAGATCTCCTCGACGGGCGCGGGCGCCGCGCCTCTGGTGTTCGCCGCGCTGCTCGCGGCTGGCGCGAGCACGCTCGTGCTGTCCGCGATCATCGCCGCCTGCTGCCTGATCACGGCTCTGTGCATCTGGGCGGCCGGCGAGACCCACCGGACCGACTTGACACGGACAACCCCTTGACGACTCCATTCACATTGCCAACGATCGTCACGAATTTGGCGAATAAAGCGATGGAGGACCGAGGCATCGACCTCGATCAGAAGGGAAGGCCGGCACCATGACACGACTGAGAACCACCTTCCCGGCCGTCCTCAGCTGACTGCTGCTCGTGGCGGGCGCGTTCGCGTTCGCGCCCTCGGCCTCCTTGACAGAGGTGACCGACTTCGGTGAGAACCCGGGCGGGGCGGCCTGCGGATGCACCTCTACGTACCGGAGGCTCGCCCCTCCAACCCTCGTGGCCATGCACGGCTGCGGAGGTTGGCACGGGGTTCTACTCCAGCTCCCGGTTCGCCTCGCTCGCCGACCCCGAGCCTTTTTGGTTCGGGCGGATCTTTCTTGCTGTTCGGGGGCTTAGGCGGGCTGGGTGGCTTGTTCGGCCTTGAGGAATTCGTGCTTCTTGTAGTGGTGGAAGACGAACGGGGCCAGGGGGACTACGGCGGCCACCAGGGCCAGCAAGGTGGTGCCGAGGCCCCAGTTCAGGCGGCGGCGGATCAGCAGGGTCGCCAGCACGAGGAGCACGAAGAGGGCGCCGTGGAGCGAGCCCAGCGGCATCACGAGGTCGATCTCGGAGATGCGGCTCAGGAGCGAGCCGAAGACGAGCAGCAGCACGAACGACCAGCCCTCGGCCAAGGTCAGCATGCGGTAGCGGAAGACGGGGTTCGCGATCACGGGCGGGTGTCCTTTCACGGTGCTTCAAAACGACGGGGGCGCGTCCCAGCGGGTGGTGCAGGGGGTTTCCAGGGCTGACATTAACACCGCGTGAAGCCAACGCCCGCTGTGATCTTCGGTGGTCAAGGCACGTCACTCGGTGGTCTTGGACGCATGGCTCCTCGGTCGTCCAGGTGCCCCGCGCGGCGGTGCTGTCGGCATAGGATCGGTCCATGAGACTGACACCCCTCGCGCTCGCCGGGCTCGCCCTCCTGGCCGTCACCGCGTGCTCCGGCAGCGATGACCTTCCTCCGGCTGACGAGATGATCGCCGACTCGGCTTCCGCCATGGCCGAAGTGCAAAGCGTTCGCTTCGACCTCTCGGTAGACGGTGAGGTGCCCGGGCTCGACATCAAGGCCGCCGACGGCGTCGTGACGGCCGACGGCTCCGCCCAAGGGACCGGGACGCTCACCATGATGGGCATGGACATCGAGGCCGAGTACGTGATCATCGGCGATCAGGCCTACGTCAAGGGCCCCACCGGCGGCTTCCAAGAGGTGCCGGTGGGCGACGACATGCTCCCCTACAACCCCACGCTGCTGCTCGACCCCGACTCCGGAGTCGCCGCGCTGCTCGGAGCGGTCGATTCCGCCGAGCCGCAGGACAGCGAGAAGGTCGACGGAGTCGAGACGTACCGGTACGAGGTCGTCTTCGATCCGGCCGCCTTCGCGCAGTTCATTCCCGCCGAAGGGGACTGGAACGCCGCCACCGTCTGGTTCGACCAGGAGACCTCCCGCGTGGTCAAGGCCGAGTTCGCTCAAGGCGACGCCACGGTGACCCTGCTCCTTTCCGACTACGACGAGTCGGTGACGATTGAAGCGCCCTGACCGCCGCCGAATCGCCATCGGCGCGGCCGGAGCCGCCGTCCTCATCGGATCGATCGACGCGTACGTGCTGGTGTCCGTCCTCGTCGACATGATCAAAGAGCTCGGCATCCCCGCCAATCATCTCGAACGGGCCACACCCCTGGTCACCGGCTATCTCCTGGGCTACACCGCGGGGATGCCGCTGCTCGGGCGCCTTTCGGACCGGTTCGGCCGCAAGTCGGTCATCTACGCCTGCCTGGCCGCCTTCGCCGTCGGCTCCGTCGTCAGCGCCACCGCGACCGACCTGATGCCGCTCGTCGCCGGACGTGCCCTTCAGGGGCTCGCCGGTGGTGCGCTCCTCCCGGTCACCATGGCCCTCGCCGCCGACCTCTTCGCCGCCCGCAGCCGGGCCGCCGTGCTCGGCTGGGTCGGGGCCGCGCAGGAACTCGGGGCCGTCCTCGGCCCGCTCTTCGGCGCGGGCGTCGCCGCCCTCGTCGGTTGGCGCGGCATCTTCTGGATCAATCTTCCACTTGCGCTGCTGGCGGCCTTGGCCATTCACTTCGCTCTTCCCAAGGCCGCACCGAGAGCCGACTCCCAAAGGGTCGATTTCGTCGGTGGAAGCCTGCTCGCGATTGCTCTGGGGCTGTTCACCATCGGGCTCTACAACCCCGAGCCGGAGACTGCGGTGCTGCCTTCTTGGGGGCCGCCCACCGTCATCGCAGGCGCGGCCGTGCTCCTCGTCTTCGGCCTCCACCAGTGGAAGTCGCCACTACGTCTCCTCGAACCGGCGGGCGTCCGCTGGGGCCCCTTCGCGGCCGGTCTCGTCGCGAGCCTCGCCGCCGGGGCGGTCCTCATGGTCACCCTCGTCGACGTCCAGCTCCTCGCCCAGACCCTCCTCGACCTCGACTCCACCGGCGGCGCACTGCTGCTCCTCTGGTTCCTCATCGGGCTTCCCGTCGGCGCCCTCGCCGGCGGTTTCCTCGCCTCGCGTTTCGGCGAACGGATCCCGGCCACCGTCGGATTCGCCGCCGCTGCCGCCGCCTACTACTGGATCGGCCGTTCGGTTCCCGACATCGAACCGGGCCTCGCCCTGGCCGGGGCCGCCCTCGGCGTCACCATCGCCCCGCTCTCCTCGGCCGCCCTGCGCACCACCCCCGAGGACAGCCACGGCACCGCCTCCGCCGCGGTGGTCGTCGCCCGCATGATGGGCATGCTCGTCGGCGTCGCCGCCCTCACCTCCTGGAGCCTCCACCGCTTCCAGACCGCCACCGCCGACCTCGACACGCCCCTGCCCTTCGGCATCTCCGAGGCCGAGTTCCTTGAGCGCCAAGCGGTCTACCTCGAAGCGCTCGACGCCGCCCTAGCCGTCCAGTACGCCGACGTCTTCACCGCGGCAGCGCTCATCTGCCTCGCCGCGACCCTCGCCTCCTTCGCTCTCCCGGGACGTGTGCGAGCCCGCAGTTCCTCGCTGACGGGGGTCAGGTCCGGATAGGGTTGGCCCCATGGCGGATCTCTCTGTGGTCGAGAATGTCGACGAAAACCGGTACGAGCTGAAGGACGACGCCGGGGCCGTGCTCGGCTACCTCGAGTACCTCACCCGCGAGGACTTCCTCGTCCTGCCGCACACCGAAGTGGACCGCTCGCTGCGCGGCCAGGGCTGGGGCGACCGCCTTGTGCGCCACGCCCTCGACGACCTCCGCGAGAAGGGCGTCAAGGCCTACCCGACCTGCCCCTTCGTCGACCGCTGGATGCAGAAGCACGAGGAGTACGAGGACCTGCGCTACCAGCCGTAGACCGTCCGTGATCCGCGCCGCCGCGGACTGTTCACCTCCGGTACAACTGCGGGTTCATCCACTGTTCACTCAAGGATGAAGCATCTTCAATATGCATCTCCCGCCTGCCGCGACCCGGCCCGCCGCCCGTCCCCGCGCGAACGGGGGCCGCTGATGCTGTCCGCGCTCATCCTCCTGCGTCACGTCGCCATCCCGGACGCCGACGGCCGCTCCGTCATCACCGAGTCGCAGTCCCGCCGGGCCTGGGCCCTGGCCGACTTCCTCCAGCTCTACAACCCCACCGAACTCCTCGCCGGACCCGGCAGCGCCTGCGCCGACACCCTCGCGCCCCTCGCCGGACGCCTCGACCTCCGCGTCACCACCAGCGACGACCTGAGCGCCGAGACCCCGAAACTCCCCGGAACGGCCCATACCGCGGTCTGGCTGGCCGCGAAGGCGATCCGCGTCCTCCCCGACCCGCGCCGCACCACCGTCGTCTGCGCCGAGAGCGTCGTGCTAGCCGCGCTCCTGTTCGCCGTGGCCGCCCGCGACGGCCACGATCTCACCGGCTACGACCTCACCGCCCCCCTCGACGGGCCCGACCTCGTCCCGCCCGGCGGCGGCTGGGTCCTTCACCGCGACGACGGCCGCCTCGCCGAGGTCAAGCCGCTCGCCGCGCGTTAAATCGATTGCTTCCGCAGGTCAAACCCGGGTAAGGTCGGCGGTTCGCCCTCTGCAGGCGGAACGCCAGTGAATCCTGTCCGAATCCACCGGGAGACACCTGTGTCTGAAGCCGAACTCCAAGCCGAACTCGACCACCACGAACGCGCCCGCGGCTACATGGACGCCATGCAGCGCTCCACCGCCGAAGTCCACACCCTCCACGCCGCCGACTTCGGCAAGAACCGCGAAGGCGGCAGCGGTGGCGGCGACGTCGGCCCCGACAAGCACCTCGGCTGGGCCATGGCCAACTACACCATCGCCCGCATGGCCGACCTGACCAACCGCGACATCGCCCTCTTCTTCGGCCGCATCTGGATGGACGACGGCGAGGACTTCCACATCGGCCGCCGCCACATCCGCGACGAAGGCAATGACCCGCTCGTCCTCGACTGGCGCGCACCGCTCTCCGAGCAGTACTACCGCGCCTCCGTCCACGACCGCCGCGACGTGGCCAAGCGCCGCCGCTTCGGCTTCCAGGGCGCCCGCATCACCGGCTTCGAGGACGAGAACCTCCGCCTCGGCGAAGAGGTCGCCTCCGACATCCTCACCGCCGAGATCGAACGCCCCCGCACCGGCCCGATGCGCGACATCGTCGCCACCATCCAGCCCGAGCAGGACGAGCTCATCCGCCGCGAGGCCGCTGTCAACCTCTGCGTCCAGGGCGCGCCCGGCACCGGCAAGACCGCCGTCGGCCTCCACCGCGCCGCCTGGCTCCTCTACAACTACACCGAGAAGCTCGACAAGGCCGGTGTGCTCGTCGTCGGCCCCAACGAAGGCTTCCTCGCCTACATCGCGGGCGTCCTCCCCACCCTCGGCGAGACCTCCGTCTGGCAGGTCACCGTCCAGCAGCTCACCGGCGCCCACACCGCCACCGCCACCGACACCCACGAAGCCGCCCTCGTCAAGCACGACGCCCGCATCGCCCTCGTGTGCGAACGCGCCGTCTGGGGACACGTCGGCACGGCGACGACGGCGCTGCAGCGAACAGCCGGCGCCACCCCCGACGACGGCCTCCTCATCACCGACGGCGGCTGGCGCTGGCGGCTCGGCCGCAATTATCTGGATGAGGCGATCAGTAACGCCCGCAAGCACACCCGCACCTACACCGCCGGACGCAAAGCGGTCGAGGACGCCATCGTGCAAGGCGCGCGCCGTCAGGCCGAGATCCGCTCGGGCCACTCCCCGGACGGCAAGTGGGCCACCAAGCTCAAACGAGCCCCGTCCGTGCAGGGCTTCCTCGACGCGGTGTGGCCGGGGCTCAACACCAAGACCGTGATGAAGAAGCTTTACGGCGACAAGGACTTCCGAGCCGACGCCACTCGCGGAATCCTGTCCGAGGACGAGGCGGCCCTCCTCACGAGCGCCGCCCGCGGCAAGCAGAGCGCCGCCGACCTCCTCATCGCCGACGAGATCGAGTCCCACCTGAAACTTCGCGACCCCTCGGCCTCATACGGCCACATCGTCATCGACGAAGCCCAGGACCTCTCTCCGATGCAGTGCCGCGTCATCGCCCGCCGCTCCGGCAAGGGCTCGGTGACCGTCCTCGGCGACCTCGCCCAGGGCACCACCGCGTGGGCCGCCGCCTCCTGGACCGATCAGATGCGGCACTTGGGCAAAGACCAGGTCGAGCACACCGAGCTGACCACCGGCTTCCGCGTCCCGGCGGTCATCATCGAACTCGCCAACCGAGTCCTCCCGCATCTGGGCGTGGACGTCGCCTCCGCCCGGTCGATCCGCTCGGACGGCTCCCTCGACTTCATGAACACGGCCGAACTCGAAGCGGGCGTTCGCGAAGCGGTTGAGAAGGCCCTCGCCGAAGAGGGCCTGGTCGGCGTGATCGCCGCCGACGCCCGCGCCGCCGAACTCCAGCCCCTCCTCGAAGGCACCGAACGGGTCGAGCTCGTGGCCGCGAGCCTCGCGAAAGGCCTCGAATACGACCACGTGATCGTGGTCGAACCCGCCGAGATCGTCGCAGCCCCGGCCACCGGCGGCGCGACGATCGAAGGAGTCGGCCTGCGCCACTTGTACGTCGCGCTGACGCGGGCGGTCTCGCGCCTCTCCGTCGTGCACACACGGGCGCTCCCGGCCGAGATGACTTCGTAAGCTGCTCTGCGTGGATTGTCGTACCCTGCGGCTACGGTTTCGGGGTGCAGCTTCGTTACCGATTCCGGGTGTATCCGACCGCGCCGCAGCGGCTCGCCCTGGCGCGCGGTTTCGGTTGCGCGCGTGTGGTGTTCAACGACGCGATCGCGGTTCGGCGAGCGGCGCGCGAGGCGGGACTGCCGCATCCGACGCACGCGGCGCTGTCGAAGGCGTTGATCACCGAGGCGAAGAAGACCTCGGAGAGGGTCTGGCTCGCCGAGGTGTCCTCGGTCGTGTTGCAGCAGGCGCTGGCCGACTGCGAACGGGCTTACCGGAACTTCTTCGCCTCGATCAAAGGCGTGCGGCAAGGCCCGAGGATGGGGCCGCCGCGGTTCAGGCGCCGGTCAGGCACGCAGGCGATCCGGTTCACCCGCAACGCGGGCTTCCGGGTGCTCGGCAACGGACGGTTGCGGTTGCCGAAGGTCGGCGATCTGAAAGTGGCGTGGTCGCGCGAGTTGCCCGCCGAGCCGAGTTCGGTCACGGTGATCAAGACACCGACCGGCAAGTACTACGCCAGTTTCGTCGTGGCCGCCGAATACGGCGTCGAGGTGCTGGAGCCGGTGGAGGCGGAGACCGGGGTCGATCTGGGGCTCAAGGATTTCGCGGTGCTGCGGGGCGGGCGGGTGATCGAGTCGCCGCGGTTCTTCCGGGCGATGGAGCGCAAGCTCAAGAAGGCCCAGCGGACGCTGTCGCGCAAGGCGAAGGGCTCAGCGAACCAAGCCAAGGCCCGGCTGGCCGTTGCGAAGATCCACGAAAAGATCCGCCACCGGCGGGACGACTGGCTGAACAAGCAGGTCAAGGCGATCGTTGCCGAGTACCAAGGCATCTACGTCGAAGACCTGTGCGTCAAGGGCCTGGCTCGCGGTCGAGCCGCGAAGTCGGTACACGATCATGCGCTCGGGCAGTTCCTGTCCCGGCTGGAATCAAAAGCCGCCCGGGCCGGGCGGACGTTCGTGAAGGTCGACCGGTACTTCCCATCGACGCAGCTGTGCTCGACCTGCGGGGCTCTGACGGGACCGAAGGGCCTCGAGGGCCTGTCGGTGCGGCAGTGGGAGTGTGGTTGCGGCGCGGTTCACGACCGCGACCGTAATGCCGAGTTGAACATCAGGCGTGAGGGCCGTCGTCTCGCGCAGGTCGCCGCCGGGCAGGCGGAGACGCGAAACGCCTCTGGAGGGCAGGTAAGACCGGGCTCGCCCGGCACCGCCCGCAACCCGCGCTAGCGGAAGAACGAGGAACCCACCCGTAGCGCCGCCGCACTGCGACGGCCAAGCCGGAGACCCGTGCCCATTGAGGGAGCGGAGGATGTCAAAACTGGTACGCCCGTTCGCCTTAGCTGCGGTCGCAGGAGACCGCCGACGTGGAGAGCGGATCGCGGCCGTCCTGAGCTTCGGACAGTCCGGTGCCATCCGCGATCTCAGCTAACGCGCGATGGCTCCATGCGCTCAAGGACCGCCTCGCTGCCAGCGGCCGGGGCGCTGATAACAAGGCGCAGGCCCGAGGCACGCTCGAGGCCGCGGGGTACACCTGGAACGGCGACGGCATGCTCGAGACCTCCGAAGGCGAGCGGGTGCAGATCAACTACCGCTACGCCGACGGCAGCGACGACCGGACCACGATGGCCGATCTGGTGCAGTACAACCTGGCCGACATCGGCATCGAGGTGGAGCTCAAGCCCTTCGCGGTCGCCGACCTCGGCACGACCCTCTCGAATTCCGACTTCGACATGGTCAACTACGGCTGGACCTCCCAGCCGCTGGTCGTCTCCTCGGCGACCCAGTGGTGGACCTCCGGCTCGAGTTCGAACTTCGGGAAGAACGATGACCCCGAACTCGACGTGCTCCTGGAGAAGCTCAGCTCCGAGAGCGACACCGACAAGGCTGCCGACATCGCCAACCAGGCGGTCCAGCGCGTCATCGAGGACGCCTACGTGCTGCCCACGGTGGACATCCCTGTGGCGGTCATGATCAACGAGGATTTCGTCAACGTCCGCGACAACTGGGCCTCCCAGCAACGGGCCCTCTACAACATCGCCGAATGGGGCCTCAGGGCCGACAACTGACCAGAACGCGAAGGGGCCCCGAGCACTGCACCTCACGAAGGGCAGAGTCCGGGCCCCTTCGCGTTGCGCGTCGCGGTGCCCTCCTGGAACGAAGCGACCGGGTCTCTCCCTGTCTTCGCAGCGCGAGGCGCTGCCTTCTGCGGCGCTGATTGCACCGAATCACCCGAAATCCTCCCCTTCAAGTGTCACGATGGTCCACAGTCGCGGGCCCGCCGCAACGCGGCCCACAGGGGACTCACACACGGGGGAGTGGTCATATGCGACCTGCACAAGCGAGGGTCTTCGCCCTCGCCGGAACGGCCGCGCTGGCCGTCGGGGCGCTCGCCGCCTGCGGCGGGGGCAGC
>DATABR010000058.1:0-7562 GCA_036259435.1 Glycomyces sp. | reverse complement strand
GAAGAGCATCGAGGTCCCGGTGGGCGTGGCGACCACGCTCTTGGGCGCGGCCGTCATGGTGTGGCTGGCGCGCTCGATCACCAGCGCCCGTTCGGAGGACCGCCCAGCGATCCTGCACGGCGCGGCCGGCCGGAGCCGGGCCGCGTTCGCACTCATCTGGGGCGGCCTCGCGATCGCCTCGGTCGCGGCGCTGACCGCCGGGATGCTCGCGGGCGACACCATGCTCCTCGGCGGCGATCTCGTGAACTGGCTCGCCGGGAAGACCGGCGCGTCCTACACGTGGATCATCGACCAGCGATACCCGCGCGTGTTCGCCGCGATCCTGGCCGGGGCCGCGCTCGCGTGCGCGGGCACGGTGACGCAGGGCGTGCTGCGCAACCCGCTCGCCGAACCGGGGCTGCTCGGCGTCACCGCCGGCGCCGGGATCGGCGCGGTCGGCCTCATCACTTGGGCGCCGCACGCCGGGGCCTGGACGGTCACCGCGTTCGCGGCCGCCGGGGGCCTCGCGGCGTTCGCGGTCGTGTACGCGCTCGCCTGGAGGGGCGGGCTCGACACCTCGCGGCTCGTGCTCGTGGGCATCGGCGTGTGGTCGTTCGGCATGGCCGCGATCACGCTGATCATCCTGGCATCGGACCCGTGGAACATCCCGAAGGCCATGACGTGGCTCTCGGGCACGACGTACGGCCGCACGGCCGACCGGCTCATCCCGCTCGTGGTCGCGCTCGTCGTGATTCTTCCGCTGATGGTGTTCCACCGCAAGGAGATCGATCTGCTGGCGCTGGACGACGACACGCCGCGCATCCTCGGCGTACGCCTGGAACGCACCCGGCTGCTCCTGCTGGGCGCGGCCGCGGTGCTCACCGCGGCGGCCGTAGCGGTGGTCGGCGTGATCGGCTTCGTCGGCCTGGTGGCACCGCACCTGGCCCGGGCCCTGGTCGGCAGCCGCCACACGCGGGTGCTGCCCGTGGCGGTGCTGCTGGGCGTACTCCTGGTGAGCCTCTCGGACACGCTGGGGCGCACGGTGATCGCGCCCGCCCAGATCCCGGCGGGGTTGGTGTGCGCCCTCATCGGCACCCCGTACTTCATCTGGCTCCTGTGGAGGACCCGCGCCAGAACGGCTTGAGCACCCGCCGCACACCAGACGGTACCGGTGCGCGGCGGCTCACTCAGGGTCGTGCTCGTACCGCTCGAGCAGTTCCGCCTGGCTGAGACTGCTCACGGAGTAGACGGAGGTCGCGGAGGTGACCGGGCAAGGCGCGTCGACGCCTGCGGCATCGACCCACGCAGCTCAAGGACGTCGGGCACCCCGTCCGGCACCTCCCCACGAATGACCACGGGATCATCGCCCCCGACCCAGTACTCGTCCGAAGGCTCGCCGCTCGCGCAAGCGGCGGTGAGCAGAAGAGAGGCAGCAAGGGCCACCAGTTGCACTCGGTCAGCCCGCAGTAGGTGCCGTAATCCGGGCGAACGCCGGCGCCCCGGGACCGACGAGTCGGGCATTCCGTTTCCAGCGACATGAACGCGCGGCCTCCACGGCCCGGTCAAGCGTCGATCCCGAAAACGCCCGATTTGCGAGCGGGTTCTATGGTTTCCATCGCAAGCACCGAACACTTCTCACGCCCGAGATTGGGAGAGCGATGAGCGAATACGACGATCCCACGATCGAAGACGACTTCACCACGGACGCATACGAGACCGAGTCGACCGAGGACTACACCACCGAGGACTCCACGGCTTACGCCGACGACACCTACACCGAAGACGCCTACGCCGAGGACACGACCTCGGACGACGTCTACACCGCCACCGCCGACACCGACATCGACGGCGACGGCGTGAACGAGTCGGTCTCCTACGACGCCGACGGGGACGGCTATGCCGAGACCATCGAGTCCGACATGGACGGCGACGGATGGGTCGACACGGTCGCCACGGACGCCGACGGCGACGGGATCGCCGAAAGCGGATTCCTCGACACCGACGGCGACACTTTCCTCGACACCGTCGTGAGCGACGCCAACGCCGACGGCATCGCCGACACCGTCGAGTCCGACACCGACGCCGACGGTTTCATCGACACGGTCGCCACGGACGCCGACGGCGACGGCGCCTTCGAGTCCGTCCAAACCGTCTAAGCCGTGTTTGCGATGTCTCGGAGCCGGTTGGTGATGATGGCGACGTGGACGGTGGCGAAGTAGCAGACGGCGAGTGTGTCGTCGGGTCGCAATGGCGCGGTGCTGTTCGCGGCGGGCGATGGTCCGTTCGAAGCTGGAACGGTCGGGTCGTCTGCCGCCTCCGCACCGCGCCGCTTGCGGCCCGCGATCTGGTCGGCCGGTTCGGGAGTGGGCTTGACCTGCCGTTCGCGTAGCCAGGTCCGAACGGTGGGGCTCGAATACGCCGATCGGGCAGGACGAGCCGCCGCGCGACCGGCTCAGTGCGTGGCCGAAACGCTCACCGAGCGGCAGGCGGTCGGGGTCGAGGCCGAACCCGTGTCGGCCTCGTACAGCAATACAGGTCAGCCACACCCAGCGTTTACCAGGAGGCGGTCAGGCTGTTCTGAGCTTCGGTGATCGCTTCACGGATCTCGGCGGCGAGGCCGAGGCGTCCGTCATCGTCGAACAGGCCTGTACGCATGAAGGTGACGGCGCGAAGGCGTCCGTACCGGTCAACGGTTGCGCGACAGAGTCGACTGGCCGAATAGGCCTCACACCGGAACGAGTCCCCTCCACCCTTGCCCGAACCGATTTCGGGAAACGAGTCGTGCAGCCCCAGTTCCTTCGCGCAACTCCAGCGCTGCTTCTCGGCGGCCACCCAGGCACGCACGATCGCGGCACCGATCGACCGGCCACCCATGCGCTCCACGCCGCGCAGTAGTTCGAGTGCGCGCATCGCACCGTCGAGCCCGAGCGTCACCGACACCACGGACTTTGCGTCGGTGCCGGTGAACTCGGTGCCTGCGGTGTCGGAGCGGGCATGGTCCTGGCCCGACTCGACTGATCGAACGCCGACGGGAACCAGCGTCCTCGACGCGGCCTCGACGAGCCGGTCGGCCCGCTCGCGGAAGTCCGGATGCAGTTTGGCGATCTCTCGGATGACGAGGTGCTGCGCGGTCAGGACCTGGCGCGGGTCCAGCCCGCTGTTCTGTCCCTTTTCCGTCGAGCGAAGTACTCGCCGGACGCCACCGGCGTACTGCGGATGCCGGTCGGCGACCCGCTCAATGAGATCGAACACCTGCTCGCTTGAGGGGTGTTCGCCGAAATGGCGGGAGAGCGCGGCGTCGTACACGCGGCTCACCGTCTCCCGGTACGTCAGGCGCTCATCGTCGGGCAGTTCCCGGTAGGCGATGCGGTCATCGCGCCCACCGGTCCGGATGTATGAAACGAGCGCCCCTGGTCCGGGCACTGATACGGGCATTGGCGTCCTTGTTTTGGGCGGGTCGCCGCAGGGGCGAGGAGATTGAGCGGTCGGGTGAAGGGGTCGAACGACAGGCGGTCGAGCCGAGCCATCGCGGATTGTCGGAACCCGCCGAGTGTACGAAGCGCCAACCGCTCATACCGTCCACCGAGCAAAGGGAGACCGCGATGAATCGTCGTCGTTCAGCGCGTTTTGCGGGCCACTATCAGGTCGCGGTTGATGGCCATGTCGACTCGGTGTTCGAAGTCGCGGAACGGGTCGTCGTCCATGACTTCGAGACCGGCTTCCTCGAGCATGGCGGCCAGTTCATCGCGGGAATTCGTGTAGGTGTTCCATGAGATGCCCATTGCGCCGCCAGGTTTCAGCAGGTCTCCCCAGACGGGGATCGCGACCTCCAGCACTTCGGTCGGTTTGCGGGTCAGTGCCCTCGTGTCCTTTACGGCCGCGTGCTGGACGCCGTAGGGGGCGTCGGTGACGATCAGGTCGAAGGCTCGCTTCTTGAAGATCTCGCCGCTTCGTTGCGTGTCCGCGTTGACGATTTCAAGAACCTGAAGGTCGTTCGCGCGGAACTGCTCCTTCGTCGCCGCGAACTCGACCCTCGTGCGTTGGCCCACGCCTCGGCCGTCGCGCTTCACTCGGCTCGTCACCGCTTTGTGCTTGAGCCGCTTGTCCTTCAGCCAGCGCTGCGCGAACGCGCCGTACGCCTCGAAGTCGCGCTTGTCGACTTCCACGCCGAAGGCGTCCCAGCCGTACATCGCCGCTTGATTCAACGTCGTGCCTCGGCCGCACATCGGGTCGAGGACCTTGACGCCTCCTCCCAGAATCCGGTCCGGGGGCAGTGCGACTGCAGCCGTTACGTTGAGCAGCAGCTTCGTGAACTGCTCGTTCGTCTTGCCCACGTATTTGAGGATCGAGATGAGGTCGTCCTCATAGCGGTCGAGCCGCTTGACCGCGATCGGCTCCAGCATCGCGCCGCGCACCGCGAAGAGCGCGTACAGCGAGGAGAGGTTGGCGAGCAGCCGCAGGTCGCGCTCGGTCAGCGAGTCGGAGCGGAAGGCGAGGTAGGGGACACCACCGAAGGAGGTCTCCTCGACGTCCTCTATCCGGCCGTCCAGCGTGTGGGCGCTGAAGACCCGGATCTCGTTCGCCGCCATGCGGGCGGCGGTGCGCGCATACACGCGGTTGGCGGAGGGCGATAGCAAGATCGCGTACTGCTGCATCACTGCAACCCTTGTACTACAGAGCGGCCACGAAAATGGCCCCCGGCCTGCTGGCGGGGGCCCGACTAGCGAGACCTTAGCAAGGGGGCGGGCCGCCGCTGAGCCGGGCGCGGTGGGAGGCGGCGCGGGCCGCCAACCGGTCAGACCGTGAGTTCGGCGCGGGCGCGGTCGAGCATGAACTCGCTCGATTCGTGCGCGCGTTCGTCCCAGGCGAAGACCGCGACCGTGGCGATGCCGTCGAAGCCCATCGCGCGGAGCTTCGTGAAGAACGCGTCCCAGTCGACCTCGCCTTGGCCGATGTCGAGGTGCTGGTGGATGCGGGCGGGCGTGCCGGGCGGATTGAGGATGTAGCGCAGGCCGCCCGAGCCCTTGAAGTTGAACGAGTCGGCCAGGTGCAGGTGCGCGAGCTTGTCGCCCGCGTAGTCGAGCATCGCCGCGATATCCGGGTAGACCTCGTCCCCGGCGAGGTGGAAGGTGTGGGGCGCGCAGTAGACATACTTGACCCACGGCTTGTTGATCGCCCGCACCAAGTTCACGCCCGCGTTGTGCTCCTCGCAGAAGTCGTCCGGGTGCGGCTCCAGGTTGAGGCCGATGCCCTCGCGTTCGAAGACGGGCAGGAGTTCGTCCATGGAGCGCCAGAACTGCGCCTCGGATTCGGCGGCTTTCTCGGGGCGGCCGTTGAACTCCGAGTTCATCTGGTCTACGCCGAGTTCGGCGGTGATCTCGATGGCGCGCTTCCAGTATCGGACCGCTGCTTGGCGCTCGTCCTCCTCCGGGCTCGACCACTTGTACAGCGGCAGCATGGAGGCGATTTGGACGCCGGTTTCGGCCAACGCGGCCTTGAGTTCCTTGATGCGGTCGGCGTCGGCCCTCGGGTGGACGAAGAACGGCATGAAGTCGTCGCGCGGGCTCAGCTCGAGGTATTCGTAGCCGAGTTCGGCCGCGGTGCGGACCATGTCCTGGAGCGAAAGGTGCCGGAACGGGGTCGGGTCGAGTGCGATCTTCATTGATCGGGTTCCCTTCTAGGCGTAGAAGTCCGGACGCTCGCCCAGCTCGATGGGCACGACGGCGCCCGAGTGCAGCGACTGGACGGCGGCGTCGGTGACGACCGTGGCGGCGTAGCCGTCCCACGAAGACGGGCCCGTGGGCGCTTCGCCGGCTCCGATCCGGTCGGCCCATTCCTGGAGCTCGACGTCGAAGGCCTCGGCGAAGCGGTCGCCGAACTCCTGAAGCACCGGCACGCTCGACTGGCCGGACCTGCGGACGGCAGGCGCGGCCGGGTCGGGCAGGCGCACCGCGCCGTCCTCCCCCACGACCTCACACTGGATGTCGTAGCCGTACTGGCAGTTGACGAACGCCTCGACGTCCACGCGCGCACCCGAAACGGTCTCGAACAGGAAGATCTGCGGGTCCTGCAGGTGCGCGAACCGCTTGGAGGTCTTGCGCGGCAGCACGGTCTGCACGGAGGAGAACTCCTCGCCGAGCAGCCAGCGCAGCGTGTCGACCTCGTGCACGGCGGTGTCCTTGGCGGCCATGTCGGTCGTGTACGCCTCGCGCACGGACGGATTGCGGTGCACGCAATGGGCCATGAGCGGTTCGCCGATGGCGCCGGAGTCGATGACCTGCTTCATCTGCCGGTACCCGGCGTCGTAGCGGCGCATGAAGCCGACCTGGACGAGGCGGCGGCCGAAGGCCTGCTCGGCCTCCATGACGCGCTTGCCGTCCGCGACGTCGGTGATGAGCGGCTTCTCGCAGAACACCGGTTTGCCCGCCTCGATGCAGGCGAGCACCTGCTCGGCGTGCACCGGACCCCACGAGGTGATCACGACCGCCTCGACCTCCGGATCCGCGATCAGCTTCTCCGCCGAGTCGATCTCCCTCGCGCCCACCGTCGACGCGACGGCGCCGGCGAGTTCGAGGTTGATGTCGGAGACGGCCACGACGGTGGTCCCGGCGACCACGTTCGTCAGCCGCTGCACGTGCTGCTCGCCGATCCAGCCCGTGCCGATGACGCCGATGCGGATGCTCATGATGGGTTCAGCCCTTCTTCTCTTCTGCTGCGCCGGAACGGTCGAGCTCGTGCTTGAGCGATTCGAGCTCGGCCCCGCCGGACATGTGGTGAGTGAGGTCGTCCAAGGTCAGCTCCGAGCGCGGCGCGTCGAGTTCGACCTCGCCGAGCTTGAGGACCACGAAGTGGTCACCGACCAAGAAGGCGTGGTGCGGGTTGTGGGTGATGAAGATGACGCCGAGCCCGGCCTCGCGAGCGGCGTTGATGTACTTCAGGACCACCCCGGATTGCTTGACGCCCAGCGACGCGGTGGGCTCATCGAGGATGAGCACCCGTGCACCGAGGTAGACGGCGCGGGCGATCGCCAGGACCTGCCGCTGCCCGCCGGAGAGCTTGCCCACCGGCTGGTCGATGTCGGGCAGGTCGATGCCCATCTTCTTCAGTTCCTCGTCGCAGATGCGCTTCATGCGCACCGCGTCGAGCATCTTGAACGGGCCGACGCCCTTGCGAAGTTCGGAGCCGAGGAAGAAGTTGCGCCACACGCTCATCAGCGGGACCATCGCGAGGTCCTGGTAGACCGTGGCGATCCCGGCGTCGAGCGCCTCCTTCGGCGAGCTGAACTTCACCGCTTCGCCGTCGACGAGGTACGTCCCCTGGGTGGGCTGGTTGAGCCCGGCGATGATCTTGATCAGCGTGGACTTGCCGGCGCCGTTGTCGCCCAGGATGCAGGTCGTCTCCCCGGCCCGGACCGTGAGCTTCACGCCGGTGAGGGCCTTGAGGTTCCCGAAGCGCTGGCAGATGTCGTCCAGCTCGATGAACGCGGCCCCGGCCGGTGCCGGGTCCACATCGGTGATGTCGACGGTCGTCATGACGAGCCTCCGTTCGCCTTGGTGCGCACCACGGTGTTGATGACGGTCGCG
>DATABR010000057.1:0-8645 GCA_036259435.1 Glycomyces sp. | reverse complement strand
GCCCGCCGACCACACGGTCGGCGGGCCGCGCTATATCCGGCTCTAGCCTTCAAAACGGACATTCGAACGCCGCCCGCAACGGCGACGCTTGCGAGCCGTCAGTTGGCGCGGAGGACGCTGTCACTGGGCCCGAGAAGCTTGGCAAAGCGAAGGCGAGGATGGCTCGCCTAAATGCGCACCCCCGGTCAACAACCCTGACACCGGGGTACGACACGTATTCCGGGGCCTATTCGGCCAGCTGTTCTTCCAGCCAGGCCTTCAGGACCAGTGCGTGGTTGACCTCGGGGTCTTTCGCTGCGTACAGGAGGGTCACCGGGCCGGAGCGGGCCGCTTCGAGGAGCGGTTCGGCGTGCTCGGGGTGGCCGTCGAGTTCGCTGCGGTAGCGGCCGTTGAATTCTTCGAAGCGGTCGGCCATGTGGCCGAACCAGATCCGAAGGTTCGGTGACGGTGCCGCGTCCTGCGCCCAGGTGACCCCGTCGAGGTCCTCCTTGCTGACCCCGCGCGGCCAGAGCCGGTCGACCAGGAAGACCGCCCCGGCCCGCTGCGGGCCCTCGCGGTAGTCGTAGACGCGTTCGATCGTGATCTCGCCCATAGACGAACCGTATGCCGCAGGCCGTCCCGATGGGTCGGTTTGGTGTGATTGCAGCTTGTCATGGGCCGGTGAGGTGAGTTCAGCCGCTCGTTACCCCGCCGTTCACCCGCGCGGGGCTACGGTTGAGACGTGTCAGACATCGCCCCGGCCCCGCCCCGACAGACGCCCCCCAAGCTCATCGCCGTCGATCTCGACGGGACGGTCGTGGACTACCACGACCAGCAGGCGACCGTGCCGAGCCGCGCGGTGATCGACGCCCTCCAGTCCGTGCGCGACGCCGGAGTGCCCGTCGCGGTCGTCACCGGCCGCGCCATCTGGGGCGCGGTGCGCACCGCCGACGACCTCGGGCTCGACGAGGGCTTCGCCTCCGCCTCCCACGGCGCCGGTGAATTCGACCTGGCCGCCCGCGAGATCTCCCACCGGGCCGCCGTCGACGCGGCCATCGCCGTCACGGCCCTCATCGCCTCGAACCCGGCCGTGGAGTTAGCCGTCGAATGGGATCTGGACGGGTGGTGGCACACCAAGGGCTTCCGCCGCGACTTTCCCGCCCAATGGGCCGGGGAGATCACCGTCGAGGAGCTCGTCGCGCGCCCGGCCCCGCGCCTGGTCGCCCGCGTCGACTCCGCCAACCGCTACGGCGGCGCCGTCCGCTGCCCGCAGGCGATGCTCCTCGCCCAGGGCGCGGCCCTCGACCCGAGCAATTACCACGTCGAGGTCGGCTACAACGGATGGGTCGACATCGGACCGCCCGGGGTCAACAAGGCCACCGGCATTGCCCGCATCGCCGACCACTACGGCGTATCATCGGCCGACACCGTCGTCTTCGGCGACGCCCACAACGACCTGACCATGTTCGCGTGGGCCGGATACGCCGTGGCGATGGGACAGGCGGCCCCCGAGGTGCGGGCCGCGGCCGACGAGGTGGCGCCCTCCGTATGGGAGGACGGGGTGGCGAAAGTGCTGGCACGGTGGTTTTGAACCTCCCGGGGCCCTCGCGCCCCGGCGGACCTGATAGGACGGGTCTGCACCGAAGCGAGACAATGGATCTGCGCAGACCGGCGGGGGCGGATCGCAGCGAGACAACCAAGGAGGACGCATGATCCAGCTGGCCCGGGCTCCCCGGCTCGTCGCGACGGACCTCGACGGCACCGTCGTCAGGTCCGACGAGTCCGTCTCCCCGCGCACCATGGCCGCGCTCAAACGGCTGGCCGCTGCGGGCGTGATCCTCGTCGGCGCCACCGGTCGCGGCCCGCGCCTGCTCGACATGTGCCGCAATGACGTCCCCTCGGCCGACTTCCTCGTCCTGGGGCAGGGTGCGTTCGTCTACGAATGCCGCTACGACGACACCGTCGTCCAGCTCGCCGACCGGTCCGTCGAGGGCGAGGTGCTCCTGGAGGCGCTGCGCCTGGTGGAGGCCGAGGTAGGCCCGTTGCGCGCCCTCGCCGAGCCCGCCGACCCCGAGCGGCATATCACCGGCGACCCGATGCCCGACTGGCCCTGGCCCGCCGTCACCCTCGAGACCGCGTCCCGCGAGGCCGCCTTCACCGGCCCGATGGTCAAGGGCTACTTCGTGTCCGATCAGTACACCGGGCCTGAGCTGCTCGTCGCCGCGCAGGACGTGGTCGATCCGAGCCTGGTCAACGTCACCGAGTCCGGTGTCGGCATGCTCGAGGTCTGCCCCGTCGGCGTCACCAAGGCCGCGGGGATCCAGGTCGTGCTCGACAAGTTCGGCATCGACTGGGAGGATGTGCTCGTCTTCGGCGACGCCACCAACGACCTGAGCATGATCAAAGCCGCAGGCCACTCCGTCGCCATGCCCAACGGCCACCCGTGGGTCCAGGCCGCCGCCACCGAGATCGCCCCCGCCGGCAACAACGACGACGGCGTCGCCCAGTACATCGAAGCGCTCCTCGAACTCGTCTAAGCCGCACCGCGACCGCACCGCCGCGCCAGGGTCACGAGTCCCGAGCGCGGCGGTGGTGGGTGGAGCCTTGCGCGCCTATAGATCTACGTATATTTTCTCTATACGTAGATCGCCGCTTGTGCGCGGCGACCACTTCAGAGGAGACCTGCGCCTCGCCGTCCCCGCCGACGAGGTGCCGCTGGTCCTCCAGCAGAACTTCTACGGCGTCGCGGCCCTCCCGGTGGCGTGGTAGCTCGGCTTCGTGCGAAGGAGCCTCCGATGAGGATCACCGTCGACCGCGAGCGCTGCGCGAGCGCGGGCATGTGCGCGCTGACCGTGCGAAGGCCGCGTCGTGGTCCTCGATGCCGAAGGCGGCGAGGACCCGGCGGTGCGGAGCGCCGTCGACCTGTGCCCCTGGGGTGCGATCCGCCTCCGTTGAGCTCCAGGAACATCGGCCGCAGTAAGACCGGCCGGCCCAGACACGCGGCCGGGATGCAGTGCCACCAGCCGCGTCCCGGCCGCGTCCATTTGTGGCTCTCCATTAGGGATGAAGTCAGCGGACGTCCCAGACGGGCTCGTCGAATTCGACGACCTCGCCGTCGTTTTGGAAGACCACGAAGCGGTCGAAGCCGCGGGTGAACCAGCGGTCGTGCGTGACGGCGATGACGGTGCCGTCGAAGGCCTTGAGGCCCTGCTCGAGCGCCTCGGCGGAGGCGAGGTCGAGGTTGTCGGTCGGCTCGTCCAGGAGCAGGCAGGTCGCGCCCGAGAGTTCGAGCAGCAGCACCATGAACCGGGCCTGCTGGCCGCCCGAGAGCGTCTTGAAGTCCTGTTCGGACTGCCCTGTGAGCTCGTAGCGGTTGAGCGCGCTCATCGCCCGGGAGCGGTCGAGCGAGGGCCGGTCATCGTCGGCCTCCCAGAGGATCTCGCGGAGCGTGCGGCCGTCGAACTCGGGATGCTCGTGCGTCTGCGAGAAGTGCCCTGGGTACACCCGCGCGCCCAGTCGAGCGGTGCCGGTGTGCCGCACCGGCTCGAGACTGCGCTTCGCCGCGAGCCCTGTTTCGGGGTCCGAACCGCCTTGGGCGAGCAGCCGCAGGAAATGGCTCTTGCCGGTCCCGTTGGCGCCCAGAACAGCGACGCGGTCGCCGTACCAGACCTCCAGGTCGAACGGGAACGTCAGGTCCTCGAGCTCGAGCTGCTCGCAGATCACGGCGCGCTTGCCGGTGCGCCCTCCCTCGAGCTTGACGCGAATGTCCTGCTCTCGCGGCGGCAGGGGCGGCGGCCCGGCCTCCTCGAACTTCCGCAGCCGCGTCTGCGCGGCCCGGTAGCGGGAGGCCATGCTGTCGTTATACGCCGCCTTGTTCTTGTACATGAGCATGAGCTCGCGCAGCTTGTGGTGCTCCTCGTCCCAGCGGCGGCGCAGCTCCTCGAACCGCTCGTGGCGATTGGCGCGGGCCTCGTGCCAGGTCGCGAAGCCGCCGCCGTGCGTCCAAGTCGTGCCGGCCTCGAGCGTGACGATCGACTCGGCGGCGTTCGCGAGCACCTCGCGGTCGTGGGAGACGAACAGGATCGTCTTGTCCGAGGCGCGGATCGCCTGCTCGAGTTCGCGTTTGCCCGGCACGTCGAGGAAGTTGTCGGGCTCGTCGAGCACGAGCACCTCGTCGCGGCCCTGGAGCAGAAGCTGCAAGGCGAACCGCTTCTGCTCGCCGCCCGACAGCGTCCTGAGCGGACGGTGCTTGACCGCTTCCCAAGGCCTGCCGAGGATCGCGACCGCGGCGGTGTCGCACAGGACGTCGAACTCGTAGCCGCCGGCCTCGCCCCAGTCGGCGAGCGCCTGCGCGTAAGCGAGCTGATCGTTCTCCGTCTCGTCGGAGGCGGCCATGCGCTTCTCGGACTTGGTGAGGCGGGCCGCGACCGCCTTCACCGGGGACGGTGCGAGTTCGACGGCCAGATCACGCAGCGGCCGTACGCCTTCGCGCATACCGACGAGCTGGCGCATGACGCCCAGGCCGCCGCCGTGCGCGACGGTGCCCGCGTCCGGTGCGAGGACCCCGGTGACGATGTTGAGCAGTGTGGTCTTCCCCGTGCCGTTCGCGCCGATGAGCGCGACCTTCGCCCCTTCGCCGACACGGAACGACACGTCCGCGAACAACGTGTTGCCGTCGCTGAGGCCGTACCGCACGCCCGAGAGGTCCACGAATCCCATGCGGAAGATTCTGTGCGGCTAACGGCATGGCGTCAAAAGCATTTCCGCTGTTGGCTCCACTGGGTTCCACTGCCTACGCTGGACCCATGAACGACACCCCTGACCCGAAGGAACCCGAGCGTCCCCGCAAGGGCTTCTGGCGGCCGCGGTCGGCGAGCGAATGGGTCGAACTGGCGATCTACGTCTTCTTCGGCCTCATCGCGCTGCTGGCCGGCATCGGCTGGCTCGTAGCGCGGTTCTGAGCCGCCGCCCGGCGCACTCCCGCCGGCGAGAGGGCGCGGTAGGCGCGGGGACTCACACCCCGGTGGCGCTTGAAAGCGGTACTGAACGCGAACGGGTCGCGGTAGCCGACCGCGGCGGCGGCCCGGGCCACCGGCACCTCTGGGTCGGCCAGCAGCTCGGCGGCGAGCTCGACCCGCCACTCGGTGAGGTAGCGCAGGGGCGGACGGTCCATGACCGCGGTGAAGCGCTTGGCGAAATGGGCGCGGGAGACGTTCGCGCGGGCGGCCAGTTCGGCGACAGTCCACGCCCGCTCGGGTGAGCGGTGGATCGCGTCCAGGGCGGGTGCCACGACAGGGTCGGTCGCACCGCGGTACCAGGCGGGGGCGTCGGTCTCCTGCCGTTCGAACCAGCAACCGAGCGTGCAGACCAGTCCCCAGTCGAGGATGCGGTCGAGCATGGCCTGGTGTCCTGGTTGGCCTTGCCGGGCCAGGGCGTCGCGTATGGAGTGGAGCCAGAGCACGTCCGCGACCTCCTCGTCGAGCACGAGCGCGGGCGGCAGAGCGCGGAGCAGCCGCTCGTGGCGGGCCCGGGCGGGCCGGTAGGACCCGGCGATGAGGAGCGTTGCGGCGACAGCGGGGCCCGCATCGGCCGCGGCGACGCTGCCCGTGGCGTCTGCTTCCCCTGGAGCGTCCGCGTCGCCGTTCGCGAACCGCGGAACGTCCGCGATGGCGGCGGCCTGGATCGGGCGATCGAGCGTGCCTGGCTCATCGACCAGGTGGAACGGCTCGGGTCCGCGGACGATGGCCGTCGAGCCGGGCGAAAGCCGGTGCTCGGTGCCGTCGGCGAGGACGAGCGCGGCCTCGCCTGCGACGACGGTGACCATCGTCAGGGGCGCGCCGTCGTCGAAACGGAGCCGCCACGGGGGCGCGAGCGCGGCCTGGTGGACGTAGGCGCCCTCGGCGCGGATGTCGGCGAGCAGATCGCTGAACGAGTCCATGCGGCAACCGTAGACGAACGCGAAGGTATGGGCGACTTCCAGCCATGGTCCGTCCACGGAAGCGGCGCTGTACTGGGACATACGCACTCGCAAAGGAGACCGATATGCAGCCCCAGCCCACCGCCCTCGTGGTCGTCGCCCATCACCGCCCCGAGTCGCTGACGGCCGCATTCGCGCGCCGCGCCGCATCCCGCCTCGAAGCCGCCGGATACCGCGTCGACCTGCTCGATCTGCACGCAGAGGGCTTCGACCCGCGCAATCGTGTTGCCGACGAGCCGGACTACGGTGACCGCGACAAGCGCTACTCCCCAGAGGTGCACGCCCATGCCGACCGCGTGCTGGCCGCCGATCTGGTCGTCCCGGTCTTCCCGGTGTGGTGGTTCGGCCTGCCCGCGTCGTTGAAAGGCTGGATCGACCGGGTGTGGAACTACGGCCTGACATACGGGCGGCGCGAGAAGCCCATGGCGGGCAAGAGGATCCTATGGCTCGGCCTGGCCGGACTCCCCGAGGACGACCCGAACGCCGACCTCGTCACGGCCCTGCTCGACGGCACGCTGCGACGCGGGATCGCCGAGTTCTGCGACGTCACCGACGTGCACACCCTCGCCCTCTTCGACAGCGAGGCCAAGGGCCTTCAGGGCATCGAGCGCGAGACTCACTACGCCGCGCTGTTCGCCCGCGCCGATGACGCGATCGACAAGGTCCTCGTCGGCTGAAAGCGAGCGCGACCGGCGATGCCGGTCGCGCCTCACGGGATTCACTCCAGGCCGAGGAACCGCTCGGCATGCTCGACGGCCTTGCGGTCGAACGCCTCGTAGTGAGCGGCGCGCGCATCGCCGGAAAGGGCCTCGCCCTTGGTGAAGTTGCCGTCGGCGTCGACGATCTGGGGCTCGCCCTCGGCGTCGTGGAGTACTTCGACGGCGGAGTCGGTGATGCCGTTGTAAAACGAGATCCCTTCGCGGAGCACGCGGTCGAGAGTCTCGGCCATCCAAACCGAGAAGTCGTCCCCGTCTGCCGCCCCGGCCAGCCCGAGCCACAGCATCCGCTTCCCGGCGAGCCGCGGTTTGCGGCGGCCGTACCGATGTGGACGGTGAGCGAGTCGGCGCGGTGGTGCGATACGACGATGAGGGCGGTCGGGTGCGCGTTCATGCTGTCCTCCAAGGATTCCGGTGCGCATTGGCGGTGTTCCTCTAGTACAGCGCCACGCACATGGACGCACGATGGCCGCGACGCTCAGATGCATACGCGTGCGTCTACGATTGGCGCATGGACCCGCTCAGTGAACTTCTCGGCGGCATCCGTGCCGAAGGCGCGCTCATCGGCGACGCGATCCTCAAGGCCCCGTGGGTGGTCCGGTTCGACGACCGGGCCCCGCTCACCATGATCACGGTGGCGCGCGGCGGCGGGGTGCTGCTGCTCGCCGAAGGCTCGGAAGTCAAGGTCAGGGCCGGACAGACCGCGGTCGTGCGCGGCAGCGAGCCGTTCCGCATGGCCGACGAGGCCGCATCCGTCGAACGGCCGCACCTCGACTACTGGCTCACCTGCTTCGACCCCGAAGCGTGCGCCGAAGTGGAGCCGCCGAAGCCCGTCGCGGACGACGGGGAGGCCACCGCGCTGTTCGTCGGCGCCTACCGGGCCTCGGGCCGCCGCCACGAACGGCTCATGCGCGCCCTCCCGCAGGCGCTGGTGGTCGACGACGAGACCGACGTGTGCGTCTGGCTCGACGCCTGCGCCATGGACATCGCCGGCCGCAAACCCGGCACCCAGGCGTTCATCGACCGCCTCTTCGACTGGGGCCTGGTGTGCACGCTGCGCACCTGGTTCGACCAACAAGGGCAGCGCGCCCCGGTCTGGTACCGCGGCTTCACCGACCCGGTGGCCGGGCCCGCGTTGGAGGCCATTCACACCCGACCGGCGACCCCGTGGACCGTCGCCGACCTCGCAGGCGAAGCGGGCGTCTCCCGCGCCCTGCTCGCCAAGCGCTTCAACGAGATCATGGGCGAACCGCCACTGACCTACCTCACCGAATGGCGCATGGAACTCGCCGAAGAACTCCTCGCCGACCCCGATCGCACCGTGGCCCAAGTGGCCCGCACCGTCGGCTACGCCGACCAGTTCAGCTTCAGCAACGCTTTCAAACGCCGAAAAGGACTGAGTCCCACCGAGTACCGAAAAGCAGGTTCCGCTGTCGTCGCCGTTTGACCACTGTCGCAAGTGATGTCGGATGCATGACCGTCGACGCAGCGCGTCGCTCCCTCGATCGAGGAAGTGGCTTTCATGATTTCAGCGCATGCCGAAGCTCCCCCATGAAGCACTGCATCACGTATTCCGCGAAGGCCCGAACCTGTTCGCCGACACCGTGCGGCGAATCTTCGACGCCGACTTCCCGGAAAACGTCCAGGCCGAAGTCATCGACACCGACCTGACCGAGATCACGCCGATCGAGCGCCGACCCGACACGGTGATCAAGGCGGAGACGAGCGACGGCCCGCAATTGCTGGTCGTCGAGGCGCAGAACCGAGAAGAGGCGACCAAGATCCGCAGCTGGGCGCATCCCAGTCGAAGAACGTCACCGCAAGACGATCGAGCAATGTAGGGATATCGACACTTCGGAGCTCTGGGTTATTCGGGCCGCGACCGTGGAAAGCGCGGACGACCTGTTCTAACTCCGACGGTCGGTGCGGAGCCACCAGTGGGCTCCCAAGCCCGTCGGGTCGATGAGTCTTGG
>DATABR010000056.1:0-5612 GCA_036259435.1 Glycomyces sp. | reverse complement strand
GAGTTCGCGGGTGTAGTTCACTGGTAGAATGCGACCTTCCCAAGGTTGAGAAGCGGGTTCGATTCCCGTCACCCGCTCCACGAATTCCACGGCCGTTCCGGTTTCCCCGGGGCGGCTGTTTCGCGTTTCCCTCCCTGTCGTTCCCCGCTGCCAGCGCCATCGAGCTGCTTCCATTCCCCTATTGCCTCGACCGCTCTGGACGCCGCAGGCAGCGACCCTCTTCACATTCGGGGATGCCGCGGGTAATATGACCGCATCGAAAATTTCCGATACTTGTTCCGAAAGTTTCGGTGACGCTCCCTCGCGTCCCCGGCCCGAACCGGACGACCCCATCCCTCGAAAGGAACGACTCCGATGCGAAACCCCTTGAGACGACCTCGAGCGCTCGTGGCCGCCGGTGCGGCCGCGGTGCTCGCGCTGACGGCCGCCGCGTGCGGCGACAGCGGCGAAAGCGATGCCGACGTCACCTGGTGGCACATCCAGAACGAGGACCCGATGAAGTCCACATGGGCCGCTATGGCCGACGAGTGGTCCGAGGAAGCGGGCCTGACGGTCGAGACCTCCGCGATCGCCGTCGAGGACTTCAAGACCCGCCTGTCCACCCAGACGCAGGCCGGGGACCTCCCCGACCTCTACAACACCTGGGGCGGCGGCGTGCTCGCCGAACAGGTCGAGGCCGGGCTCGTTCGCGACATCTCCGGACTCGAATGCCTCGACAAGGTCAACCCGATCTCGTTGGAGGCCTATACGATCGACGGGAAGCTGTACGCGATCCCGTTCGACCAGGGCGTGGTCGGATTCTGGTACAACAAAGACCTCTTCGCGCAGGCCGGTATCGACGCGCCGCCCGCCACCTGGGCCGAGTTCACCGAGCACGTCCAGACCCTCAAGGACGCCGGCATCACCCCGATCGCGCTCGGTGCCGCCGACAAGTGGCCGGTCCACTACTACTGGACCTATCTGGTGATGCGCCTCGCCGGAATCGACGGCCTCCAGGGCGCCGCCGACGCGGGCGACTTCTCCGACCCGGTGTTCCTCCAGGCCGGGCAGCTCCTCGCCGACCTCGCCGCCTTGGAGCCGTTCCAGGAGGGCTTCGCATCGGCCACCTACGGCGAAGTCGACGGCCAGGCCGCCCACATGGGCGAGGGCATCGCCGCCATGGAGCTCATGGGCCAGTGGGGCCCGCAGGTCCAGCGCGACGCCTCCGGCACCGACGGACCCGGCGACGCGCTCGGGTTCTTCCCGTTCCCGAGCGTCGAAGGCGGCCCGGGCGCCACGACCGAGTTCCTCGGCGGCGGGGGCGGTTTCGCGGCGGGCGCCGACGCGCCCGACGAGATCGAGGACTTCATGTGCCACCTGCTCGAAGAGGAGAACCAGGCTCGCGCGGTCAAGGACGGCAATATGTCCACTGTGGCCGCCAACCCCGAAGCCGTCCTCCCCGAGCCGAACCTGGAGCAGCAGGCGGTCATCGACGCGATGGCCACCGCCACCGACACACAGCTCTACCTCGACCAGGCGTACCCGCCGGCGATCGGCTCGACCGTCAACGACGCCTCGCAGGGCCTCATCCTCGGCGAACTGACCCCCGAGGAGTTCGTGGCCATGGTCAACGAAGCGTGGGCGGCCGAGCAGTGACGGTGACCCGCCCCAGGGATCACGTCGCCGACGCCGCCGGTCGCGTCGACAGCGAGGACCGCCCTCGCCGTCGGCGCGGCGGGCGGCCGGGGGCGACCACGCTCACCGCGTTCATCGCCCCGGCTCTGATCCTGTTCCTCCTCTTCGTCCTCACCCCGGTCCTGTTCGCCGGCTACACCTCGTTCTTCAGCTGGAACGGGCTCGGCGGCATCCCCACCGACTTCGCGGGGCTGGACAACTTCCGGACCCTGCTCGCTGACGAGATCTTCCTCGGCGACCTGTGGCGGATCGGCCTGATCACGGTCCTGTCGATCGCCGTGCAGCTGCCGATGGCCTTCGGCCTCGCCATGCTCCTGCACAAGCACTTCCCCGGACGCACTGCGTTCCGGCTCTTGTTCTTCGTGCCGTACATCCTCACCGAGGCCGTCACCGCCGTCCTGTTCGGACTGATCTTCTCGCCTCGGCGCGGCTTCGCCGACGCCGTGCTCGCCGGACTCGGCTTCGACGGCCGCGTCGGCTGGCTCTCCGACCGCGGCATCGTCCTGTTCGTGATCTTCGGGATCCTCACCTGGAAGTTCTTCGGCTTCCACATGATCCTGTATCTGGCCGGACGCCAGAACATCCCCGAAGAGCTCTACGAGGCCGCCCGCGTCGACGGCGCCACCGGCAAGCAGCTGTTCCGCCACATCACGCTCCCGCTCATGGGCCCCACCGTGCGCATCACCGTGTTCCTCTCCGTGATCGGCACCGTGCAGCTGTTCGACCTCGTTTACGTGCTCACCAAGGGCGGCCCGTTCCACGCCTCGGAGACTCTCGCGATCACCATGTACGAGCAGGGCTTCGTGCGCAACCAGATCGGCTACGCCTCGGCCCTGTCGATCGCCATGTTCCTCATCAGCCTCGTCTTCGCCCTCATCTACCAGAAGTACGTGCTCAGCCGCGACACGCAGGGGGCGCTCACCTCGACCGACGGAGGCCGCTCATGAGCGTCAACACCGCCCGCGCGAAGCTCGTGCGCAACACCGGGTTCTACATCGCCGCGTTCCTCGCGGCCGTGTTCGTGGCGACCCCGATCCTGTTCGCGCTCTGGGCGGGTTCAAGGACAACGAGCAGTTGCGCGAGAACGCCCTGGGGCTGCCGAATCCGTGGCACGCCGAGCACTACCTGGACGTGCTCGCCAACGCCACGTTCTGGCGGCAGCTGGGCAACTCCGTGTTCATCGCGCTCGCCACCACGTTCATCGTCGTGGCCGCCGCCGCGGCCGTCGCGTTCGTGTTCGCGCGCTTCCAGTTCAAAGGCCGCGAAGGTCTGTTCACCCTGTTCGCCGCGGGCATGATGTTCCCGTTCGCGGTGGCGGTGCTGCCGCTGTTCATCATCCTGCGCACCTTCGAGATGCTCAACAGCCCGTTCGGGGTGATCCTGCCGCAGGCGGCCTTCGGGCTGCCGATCACGATCATCATCCTGCGCAGCTTCTTCCGCCAGATCCCCGGCGAAGTCGAAGAGGCCGCGACAATCGACGGGGCAGGGCCCTGGCGATTCTTCCTCCTGATCCTCTTGCCGATGTCGCGCCCGGTCCTGGCCACGGTCTCCGTGCTGGCCCTGGTGGGTTCCTGGAACTCCTACCTTCTGCCGCTCGTGGTGCTCTCGAAGCCCACCTGGCAGACGCTCCCGCTGGGCGTCACGCAGTTCCAGGGCGAGTACTCGACCGAGACGGCGAAGGTGCTCGCCTTCGTCATGCTCGCGATGCTCCCGGCGCTGATCTTCTACGCTTTCGCCGAACGCCACCTCATCAGCGGCCTGACCTCGGGCGGCACCAAGGGGTGAGCCGCCCGTACCGAGACGGGGCCGCAGGCACGGTGCCGATCGGCGGCTCGCAGGCTTCGCCTTGCGACACCTGCGGGCCCGTTCTTCATTCGGACGGGAACCGTTCGGCGAATCGCGGCGTCCCAAGTGCATGAAGACCAAACTCCTCATCGCATTCGCCTCGGCCGCTTCCCTGGCCGCCGCCGGCGCGTGTACCGCAAGCCCCGACATCGACGCCGAGCCCCCGATCGGCATGGTCCCTTGGGTTCCCGTCTCGGCCCAGCTCGCCACCTACGACTCCTGCGAGGGCGCGCTCGCGGGCATCCAGGACGCGGCGATCGCCGCGTTCAGCACCTGGGAGACCGACGGCCGCTACCGCGGCGGCATGGAAGAGCCGCTCGCTGCCGAAGGCGACGAGGGCGCCGTCTCCGACAGCGCCGAATCTTCAGGATCCAGCGGCACCGACGGCTCGTTCTCCGAGACGAACAACGCCGTCGCGGGCGTTGACGAGCCCGACATCGTCAAGACCGACGGCACCTTCGTCTACAGCGTCGTCTACAACGCTCTGCGGATCGTCGACACCCGGTCGTCCGAGGTGGTGGCCCAGCGCGAGCTCGACGACGACTCCTGGGGCCACCAGCTGTTCCTCGGCGACGACGAGCTGCTGCTCATGTCCGAGTGGGGCGTCGAGCGCGACCACGTCTACTCCAGCGAGTTCCGCCTCGAACGGCTCGACCCCGCGACCCTCGACGTGCTCGACACCTTCGCCATGGACGGATCCATGGTGGACGCCCGCATGGTCGGCGGCGAAGTGCGCCTGGCCGTGAGCGCCGAACCCGACATCGATCCGGTGTGGGAGGAGATGTGGGACGAGGACGCCGACGCCGACGGCATCACCGACGTGGTGCGCGAGACCGAGATCGAGGACTGGCTGCCCGGCTTCAGCGTCAACGGCGAAGCGCAGCAAGTCGACTGCGCCGAAGTCGCCCATCCCGAGCGGTTCACCGGTTCCTCGGTGAGCGTGTTCGCCCTCCCGGCCGACGGGGACTGGACCGAGACCGCACCGCAGACGGCGATGGTCGACGGCTCCACGGTGCACGGCACCGCCGACAGCCTCTACCTGGCCCACTACGACTACGCGTGGGGCGAGGAGGAGCCGACGGCCGAGACCGAGATCTACCGGTTCGTGTTCGCCGACGGCCGGGCGCGCCTGGCGGGCGAGGCCGCGGTGCCCGGGAGCCTTCTGAACCAGTACTCGCTGAGCGAGTTCGACGGGCACCTGCGGGTGGCGACGACCGAGGACGAGGCGAGCTGGTGGGGCGGCTGCGGGGGGTTCACAGACTGCGCGTGGGAGAGCGACCCCGGCATGGACGGCGAGCCGTCGAAGTCGACGTTGACCGTGTTCGCGGTCGGCGAGGAAGCGCTGACCGAGACCGGTTCGGTGACCGACCTCGGCGTGGACGAGCGCATCTACGCGGTGCGGTTCATCGGCCACACCGGCTACGTGGTGACCTTCCGTCAGACCGATCCGCTGTACACCGTGGACCTCTCCGACCCGGCGAACCCCGTGGTCACGGGGGAACTGAAGATCACCGGCTACTCCGGATACCTGCACCCTGTGGGCCCTGACCGGCTCCTGGGGATCGGCCAGGAGGCCACTGCGGAGGGCCAGACCACGGGCCTCCAGGCGAGCCTGTTCGACACGGGCGCCGCCGAGGCCACGGTGCTGGACCAGTACTACCGCGAGGGCGCCGAGTCGCCCGTGCAGTGGGACCCGCACGCGTTCCTGTACTGGCAGGAAACGGGCGTGGCGGTCATGCCGGTCTCGGACTGGGGCGGTTCTGAGGCGGAGACGGGCGCAGTGGTGCTCGACGTCGGCGACGAATCGCTGACCGAGGCGGCCTGGATCGAACACCTCGCCAGTGCCGACCCCTACAACGCGGAGATCCGGCGCGCCATGGTGATCGGCGACCGGTTGTGGACGGTCTCGAACTCGGGCCTCCAAGCGAACGAGCTGGGCGGCGATTACCGCAAGGCGGCCTGGATCGGCTGGTAGGACTTCCCCGGATCCGGGGAAAGGGCCCGCACCGCTTTCGGGTGTGGTGCGGGCCCGCTTTCGTTTTTTCGGACCGCTTGCCGACCGGCCAGCCGCGGCCGGCAAGGCGGCGGGGGGG
>DATABR010000055.1:0-29147 GCA_036259435.1 Glycomyces sp. | reverse complement strand
CAGGCGGCGACAGGCGGCAAGCGTCAGCCGAATCGGCACCGAGGCGGCTCGGTGACGGCCCGTCCCGGCCTGCTCAGCCCTTCCAGAACTTGGCGCCGGTGCGGGCGAGGAGGTCTCGCTGGGCCCGGCTGAGGCGGGACTCGTAGCGGTAGTTGACCTTGAGCACGGGGGGTTCGGAGTCGATGCGGAAGACGTTGCCGAACCAGTGAACCGGGTGGCCGTCGGCCAGTTCCCACAGTTGCACGATCCGCTCGCCGGGGGTGATCGTCATTCTGATGTGGAAGTCGGCGAACTCGAGGTCCTCCATGCGCGCCCATCCGACAGCAGGGTCGGGATAGCCGCCTGGCAGCGTGGGTTCGTTGGGTCCGCTCATATCCGGGCCAGCCATTCCATGCATTGATGACATTCCGGTCTCCATCATCGCAGACCACGGTATGCACGCAAGTGCCGCACAGAGTGACACCGAGTCTGCAACGTCCAGGATAGTAGGCGCATCCGACAGGTCGGCCGCGGGAGCGGGCCCGAGCAGGACCGGACGTGACCGGCGCCCGAAGCGAGGTGCCCGGAATGCCCCGAGTCGGGAGCGGCCGGATACTGGGGAGATGAAGCTCAGCCGCGCCGTCTCAGTGTTCCTGCTCGCCTTCGGCGTGTGGTCTATTTTCATCTGGACTACGTTCGTGAAGAACCTGTTCGAGGACGTCAGCGGCCTGGCGTTCGACGCCGCGGGCGATCCGACGGCGTATTTCTGGGTCCACTTGGCACTCGCGGTGACCTCCTTCGGGCTCGGCGTCGCGATCGGCGTGATCGGATGGCGCGGTCTCCTCGCGAGTCGCCGCGCCGGCCGCGACTGACTCCTGAAGGGACTCTTCGACTACTGGACGACTCGTCCCCCAGTCGGAAATCCGACCCCTCGCTTTTTGACTGAGCAACAGCCTGGACCAGACAGCACCGGACGGCAACTGTCCGCCTCCGGCACACTCGGCAGCGGTCGCCGAAAACCACTGTGGCGCTGTCACACCGGTGCGGTAGCGTAGCCGCCGCACCTCCCGGTGCGCAGCCCGCGAATACTTCTTTCCTCGAAACTCCGCGGGCGACTTGACCTCGGGCACCCTCTTGTATGCGAGACCCCTCCCGGTGCGTAAGGAACCTCATACCCCATGGCGAAGTTCAATCGGCCCGGTACACGGGCCGCCACCACTTCCCCCGTTCGCACGGAGCCGTCCCCTTCAGGCTGGACCTTCGAAGGCGCGCTCGGCTTCGGACGCGACGTCAAGAGCGAGCTCTACCTGCTGGCCGTCACCAACATGGTCGGCGAGCAGACGTTCTACGAATCCTCGGTCGGCCGCGACAGCCGCTACGCCCAACTCATCGGTGAGATCGCCCTCGCCGACCCCGAGTGGATCGCACGTTTCCTCACCTGGCTCCGCAACGGTGCCCACATGCGCTCGGCATCGCTCGTCGGCGGGCTCGAGGCCGCTCGGGCGATGGTCGCGGCCGGGATCCCCGGCGGCCGCCGAATCGTCGATGCGGTGCTCCAGCGGCCCGACGAGCCCGGCGAGTCGCTGGCCTATTGGGCAGCGGCGCACGGCCGCACGATGCCGAAGGCCGTCAAGCGCGGTATCTCCGACGCCGCCACGCGGCTCTACTCCGAGCGTTCGGCCCTGAAGTACGACACCGCGTCGAAGGGCTACCGGTTCGGCGACGTGCTCAACCTCGTCCACGCCACTCCGAGAGAGGACTGGCAGGCCGACCTGTTCGGGCACCTGCTCGACCGCCGATACGGCCGCGACGAGGCGATCCCCGACTCGCTCGCGATGCTCCGCGCCAACCGCGCGCTTCGCGACGAGGCAGCCGTGCGCCCCGAGGTCCTGCTGGATCCCGACCGACTGTCGAAGGCCGGCATGACGTGGGAAGACGCACTCTCCCTCGCCGGCACGAGCGTCGACAAGGCGAAACTGTGGGAGGCGATGATCCCTTCGATGGGGTACATGGCGTGTCTGGCAGAAGGGACACCCGTGTGGCTACCGGATGGTACGACAGCTCCGATCGAAGCGGTAGTGGCGCAGCGGCTGCAGGTGCTGTCCTATGACAAGTCCTGGGACACACGAGCAGTCGAATACGGTGCGAACCAAGGGATCCGAGATGACCCGGTGGGTAAGTTGATCCCGATCACGCCTACGGCATGGATCGACGCGGGGCTGCGCCCTGTCGCGTCAATCCGGTTCACGTCCGGACGCGTGATCGAGGCGACATATGACCATCGCTGGGTACGCCAGCGGCAGAGCGGGCCCAAAGCATGGGAGTGGACGACCACGGGCGACCTGAAAATCGACGACCGGATTCCAACCCCGTTGACCGCGAGCTACTTCGGCGACGAGGGAGACGCACGGGACGGATACTTCGTTGGAGCGATGCTGGGGGATGGCGGCATGACCGCGTTGACGCCGGAGTTCCACGCCGATCCCCACGACGGCGCGGCGGCATTCATGCGAGACTATGCGGTCGAGCATGGCTGCGAGGTGCGCGAGGACAAGCGCGGAACGATTGTCCGGATGCGGTTCCCGTACAGACAATGGCGACGCAATCCAGTCACCGAAGTACTGCGTCACTATGATGTCCGGGGCAAACGCTGTGAACGCAAGGCCTTGCCCCAGCGGCCGTTCAGCCGAGACTTTTGGATTGGCACATTGTCCGGGCTCATCGACGCTGACGGTTGTGTCCGCGAGCGACGCAATCCCAAAAGCGCATACCACGCCTCGGTCGAGTACGCGACAGTCTCGCTACGACTGGCCGAGCAGGTCTCCGACGCACTGTTGCGGCTCGGTGTGGCAAGCGTCGTGCGAGAGCGTCCTGTTCGGGGTATCGCCAACCACCCGATTCACCTCGTTGAAGTGAGCCGGGCGATCGCCGTGGTGCGTCTCGCTGGGCTGCTCGACCTGAGAATCGGCTACAAGGCGGCCAAATTGGAGCGCGCAGCCGAGAAGCTGGCACATGTCGAACCTGCTCGAAGCGAAATGAACGGCTACGACGGGTCAGTCGCGCTCGACCGCATCGCAGCGATCGAGGATGCGGGTGTCAAGCCCGCCTACTGCGTCACCGTCGAGCCGTCAAATCTCTTCGTCGCCAACGGGATCGCCACCGGGAACTGTTTGCGCAACCTCAGGAACTTCGACGCGGCCGGGGTGTCGGACGCGGTCGCCGCCGAGGTGGCGGCGCGTCTCGCCGACCCCGACGAGGTCGCCCGGTCCAGGCAGATGCCGATGCGGTTCCTGTCCGCGCACAAGGCCGCACCGTCGCTGCGGTGGCGGCACGCGCTCGACAAGGCCCTGGCGGCGTCGCTGGGGAGCGTGCCGGAACTGGACGGCCGGACGCTGATCCTCGTGGACACCTCCGCGTCCATGAACTCCGGTTTCTCGAGGGACGGCACGCTGAAGCGGTGGGATGCGGCCGCCATGTTCGGGCTCGCACTGGCCCGCCGCTGCAAGGAGTCGGACGTGGTGTCGTTCTCCTCTGACTGGAACGGTCGGCAGCCGACGATGGTGTTCCCCGCGGTCGCGGGCGAGTCGCTGCTGCGGTCGCTCGACCGGTGGCAGCATGGCGGGTATTTCATCGGCGGCGGCACGGAGACCGAGGCGGCGGTCCGCGCCCACTACGCCGGGCACGACACAGTGGTGATCCTGACCGACGAGCAGGCCCGTCACGGCTTCTCGAACGACGTTGCCGCGGCGGTCCCCACGTCGAAGGCGGTGTACACGTGGAACCTCGCCGGATACCGGTTCGGCCACGCCCCTTCCGGTAGCGGGGGGCGGCACACCTTCGGCGGCCTGAGCGACGCGGCTTTCGGCATGATCGGGCTGCTGGAGCAGGGCCGGAACGCCGACTGGCCGTTCTGAACCAGTGAGTGGAGCGCCCTCGCCGTTCAGCAGGGGCGCTCCACTGTGTCCAGGCTTCGATGCTCGACCGGCGGCGGGGTTCAGGCCTGTTCGAGTGCGCTGACGGTCGCTTCGGCGGCCGCCCGGTCTCGGTCGGTCTCGGTTTCAGCGAGGTAATCAACGGCGCGCAGGAGGGCCCAGGCGCGGACGCGTTCGGTGTCGGCGCCGAGGCCTTCGGCCACGGCGTGGAGCAGTTCGGTGCCGCCGTGCGGGCCGTGGTGCTGCTGCTTGAACAGGAAGTAGCCGCCGTCGAAGGCGCGTTCGGCGAGGTAGGGCTTGGGGTCGATCACCAGCCACGGCTCGCGTTCGGCCGACACGATGTTGTCGAGGTGGGTGTCGCGGTTGCCGATGCCGAGCTCGGGCGGGTAGGCCAGCCGGTCGCACAGGTCGAGCGCGAGGCCGAAGCGGTTCGCGGCAGGGCCGCGGCGGGCGGGCCCGCCGGGGTCGGCGTACTCGCGCCGCCAGTGGTCGAGCATTTCGGTGGCCTCGGGCAGCGACGGGAACCCGTCGACGTCGGCAGCGGGCCGCCACAGGCGCCGGTAGAGCCCGCAGGCGATGCCGATGCGCCGCCAGGCCGCCTCGGGGGTGCGGTGTCCGAAGAAGCGGGTCGACTTGAGACGGTTGCCGGGGACGGCGCGTTCGAGAACCATCGCGCCGGTCTGGGGGTCGTACTCGTGCAGGCGCACCGCTCCGTCGCCCGCGTACTGGTGCAGGCCGGTCGGTTCGGCGCGGTTCTCACCGTCGCGGTAGATCACCTTGAGAACCGCTTGTTCGCCGTTGCCGCGACGGACCGGGACCACATAGGAGTGGCTGCCACCCCCGTACGGCGGACCGTCGATCCGCAGCGACCACAGCCGCGTCAGACTCCAGACCGTCTTGGGGAGGGCGTCGAGCCAGGCCTGACCGGCACTGCCGTTCCAGGCGATGACGTCGCGGCGGACGGAAGAGGGAACCACACCGAATCGCATCAGTACAGTATCGAGCAACGTCCGATGCGGGCGCAAACCGCATGCGTATGTGCGGCAAGCGTTCAGGTGGGTTCAGTCGGCGGAGTCGAAGGCCGCGACCGCGTCCGCCACGGGAGTGTCGCCGCCGCGCAGTTCGAGGACGCGCTTGGAGACGGTCGGGCGGCACAGCAGTTCGGCGAGGACGGCGGCCACATCGGAGCGCGTGATGTCGCCGCGCCCCACCGGCGGCTCGGCGAGCTGCACCTGCCCGGTCGGCGGGTCGTCGGTGAGCGAGCCCGGGCGAAGGATCACCCAATCGAGGTCTCTGCCGCGCAGGTCCTCCTCGGCCGCGCTCTTGGCCTCGATGTAGGCGGCCCACACCTCGTCCCGGCTCGGGTCGGGATCGCTGTCGGCGCCCATGCTGGAGATCTGGAGGAAGCGGCGGACACCGGCGCGCTCGGCAGCGTCGGCGAGCAGCACCGATGCCGCTCGGTCCACGGTGTCCTTGCGGACCGCGCCGCTGCCCGGGCCGGCGCCGGCCGCGAAGACCACGGCGTCGACCTCGCCGTACATCTCGGAGGCGAGGAGCCCGCCGAGGTGTTCGGCGTCGGCCTGCTCGAGGTCGAGCACGATGGGCCGTCCGCCGATCGCGTTGAGGTCCTCGGCGTGGTCGGGATTGCGGATCAGCCCGGTCACCGAATGCCCTTCGGCGGCCAGGATCTCGGTGAGGCGCAGCGCGATCTGCCCGTGCCCTCCGGCGATGACGACATGCATACGCCCCAGCCTAACCCCGCGGGCGGCGGTGCGGGCCGCTCCGCGCCGCACCGGATGTCGAGCACGAGCGGTCGCGCAGGCGATGCGGGGATCGGCCGCTTCGCGGCGCGGCCAGGGCCTCGATGCGGTCACACGACCCACCGAGAACCACTGAAATTCACCGGGTAACTTGTTGATTCGTGAAGGATTCGCACACCTTGCGACCGCCCGGCGGCCTCGCCTGGACGCGCCTGCTGCTCGCCGCGGCACTCGCGTTCCTGACCGTTCCGTTCGCCGCCGCCCCGGCACAGGCGGCCTACGACATCACCGGTCAGATCCGCGCAGGCCAGGACATCGTGCTCGACGGCGACGCCACCGTCCACCTCGGCGGCGGTGAAGAGATCGTCTACGGCGGCCGCCTCTCAGGCGTCGGCACACTCACCGTCGGCGGCGAAGGCAAACTGATCCTCACCGCGAACTCGGACTTCGCCATCCCCGAGGACCGCCGGACGCAGACCGTCGAAGCCCGCGGCGAACCGTGGTGGTGGAACACGATCGAGAACCCCGATCCGCCGGCGGTCACGGTCGAGGCCGGGGCGACGCTCCAGTACGGCGACGGCCAAGGCTCGACCGGCGTCATCGGCCATTACCCCTACGACCTGCCGAACTTCGAATGGAACGCCCTGAACCACCACGTGGACGGCACGCTCATCGTGGCGGTGCACGGCGGGCGCTACCACCCCGGCAACCTCAGCGGTTCCGGGTACATCGTGCAGCCGAGGTTCATTTGGGACGGGCTGTCTCTCGCGGGGAACCACACCTTCTCCGGCGTGCTTTACAACGGCACCGTGATCCATTACAGCCAGCGCGAATTCCTGTCCACCATGCCCGAAGTGGACACGGTGCTGAATCAAGGCTCGTTCATCATCGACACGCAGGAGAACAACGACACCGTCCTCGACGTGGACTTCTACTCCCGGGAGTGGGGCAACGACATCAACTTCCACTCCCAGATCTTCGGGAGCAAAGTCGTCATGTCGGGCACGTACTCCTGGGCCGATTCCGGCCCCGACAATGACCCGTCACTGTCCGACCCGAACTTGAACTACGAGGTCGTGGCGCACAACCACAACAAGCGCGGGATCAATATCGAGGGCGCGAAGGTGCAGTGGGGCGACGGGAGCGACAACGAGTTCTTCCTGCCCGGCAACCGCGACACCGTATACATCAACATGCATGAGAAGCGGAACCGCAGCCACCTGATCTTCGACTACAACGGCCCAGTGACGCTTTCGGCGCCGATCTCCGGCGGGATCTACCACGACACCATGAACGCCGTGGGCCAAGGCGACGTCACGATCGCGGGCACGCCGGGCAACGAGGTGACGTTCGCCGACCAGCAGAACTACAACGGCGCGACCACGATCGAGGCCGAGGCGGTGCTGCGGTTGGGGGCCGGCGAGGACGGCGGCGACGGCTGGCTCCTCACCGGCGGTGAGCGCACCGAGATCGTCGACGAGGGCGCCCTCGTGGTCGACAACGTCGTCCACGAGGTTGCGCTCGAGGACATCAGCGGCGCGGGCAGCCTGGAGCAGGCCGGGGACGCGACGCTCCGGCTCACCGGGAACACGGTGTACACCGGTCCGACGATCGTCTCCGGCGGCACGCTCGCCCTGACCGGCGGCTACATCGCCGCCTCCGAACGCGTCGAGCTCACCGGTGAGGCGGCCGTGCTGGACATATCGCAGGTCGAGGACCAGACAGTGCAGGACCTCAGCGGGGTGGCGGGCGCGGAGGTGCTGCTCGGGGCGGACGGCCTCACTGTCGCCGGCGCGGGCGACACCGCGTACGCGGGTGGCGTCGAAGGCGAAGGGGCCCTGGTGAAATCGGGCCCGGGCACCTGGACATACTCGGGCGCGAGCACTGCTTCCGGCGCGTGGTCGGTCGCCGAGGGCGCCTTGGCGCTCGACGGCGCCGAGCTCGCCGGGGACCTGGTCGTGGACCAGGGCCTGGCGGTGCGCGCTAAAAGCAACGTCGGTGGCAGCCTGTCGCTCGGCGAGGCCTCGACCTTGACCGTGGGCTCAAACGGGGGGCTCACGGTCGAGGGCGAGGCCGCCCTGGGCGGGACGCTGACAGTGGCCCCTGACGAGGGCGCGGCTCTCCCCGAGGAGATCACCGTCGTCACCGCCGCAGGCGGAGTCTCCGGCACCTTTGTCGGCCTCGAGCAGGATGCCGAACTCGAGGTCGGCGGCGTGACGTACCGAGTCGCATACGAAGAGGACCGGGTGGTCTTGCGGACCGACACCCCGCAGGAGGCCGCCGAGGCGGCGGGCGCGGGCGCGAACGGGGCCAACGCGGCGGGGTTGCCCTGGTGGGCTTACGTGTCGGCGGGGTTCGTAGTACTGCTCTTGGCCGGTGCGGGCTTCCTGGCGTGGCTCCTGTGGCGCCGCCGCAGTGGCGGGGTTGCGGCCGATGACGCCACGATGGAGCTCCCTATGGTGAAGCCGGGGACCTGAACCCGAGCTGGAGCCGCCTTAAGGATGGGCGTGTCCGGGAGTGTATCGGAGTGTCTACACAAAACGGACAGAAGAGGGTCCCCGGGTTCAAAAATACTCGCGGGGTACGACACCTTCCGGCTGGACGGGTTCACCAGTCGAATTGATCGGGGGCGGCAATTTTGGTCGAAAACATTGCAGCTCAACATGTTCGTGAGGCAGCGTTGCGACGTCGGCGGCGTTCGAATTGTTGAGCAAGCCGTTGCGACCTCATGGCTGGTGCGCTAGCGTGGGCAACTCCCTTCGTGGCGGGAGATCGAATGCCGCCACGCTTTGCGAGCGCGTTGCCATGGCGCGCTCCATGAGCAGAGAGGCTTCGCATGACAGTAGACGTGCAGCAGACGATGGCGAACTACCGCGACGCCGGTAACTTGAAAACCCGGGTCGGCATCTACGACTACCGCACCCCGAAGTTTGATCCCATCGACGTCGCGGCCGGGCTCATGCCCGCCGATCCGCGCCTCATCCTCGACGTCGGCTGCGGCTACGGCCGCTATCTCAAGCGTCTCCGCGCCGACCATCCCGAGGCCACTGTGGTCGGCATTGACGCGGGGCCGGGCATGCTCTCCGAGGTCGAGCCGCCTGTCATGGCCGCTGACGCCCAGTCGATCCCCTATCCGGACGGCTGCGCCGACGCGGTCCTGGCCATGCACATGCTGTACCACGTGCCGGATATCGCGAAGGCCGTGTCCGAGTTCCGGCGCGTGCTCAAGCCCGGCGGCACCCTGCTCGTATCGTGCAATGTCGAGGACGACATGACGAATTACTTCGCACTGCTGAACAGGGGTTTGCAGAAGGTCCTGGGACCCGATGCCCTTCGCGCCGATGTCGTGCTCCACAATTTCAGCTCCGGCAACGCCCCCGCGTATCTGGAAGCCGAGTTCGCCTCGGTCGAGACGTTCCAGAACCGCGGCACCGTCGCCGTCCCCGAGCCGGGCCCGCTTCTGGCGTTCATCGACTCGACCCGCTCGTTCTTCGGCCTCGACGACACGGTGTTCGATCAAGTCCTCATCGCCGTCGCCGAAGAGCTGGACGCGCACTTCTCCACGCATGACCACTTCGAGTACAACAAGGGCTTCGTCTTCTACCGCTGCCGGTGAAGCCGCTAGCGCGCCGCCGCTCTCGGCGCGGCGTTGCATCGCCGACCGGTCAAGCCAGGCGAGCGGGTGCGTCTCGTAGCATCGTGCGGTGCCTCGACTGATCTTGTTGAACGGGCCTCCGGCCGTCGGTAAGTCCACGTTGGCGCGGCAGTACGCGGAGGATCATCCGTTCGCGCTGGTCCTCGACATCGATCAAGTCCGCCGGATGCTCGGCGGCTGGCGTGAGAACCCGGGCCGGGCCGGACTGCTGGCCCGGGCTGTCGCCATCGCGGCGGCTCGGGCCCATCTCGACTCCGGCCACGACGTGGTGGTGCCGCAGTTGGTGGCGAGGGTCGAGTTCATCGAACGGCTCGCGGGAACCGCCGCACATGCCAAGGCCGAGTTCTGCGAAGTCTTTCTTCTGGACGATGCCGCGAGCATCGTGCGGCGCTTCGCCGAACGCACGAGGCTTGCCGCCGATCCGACCCACGTGGATGCCCACGAGATGCACCAAAGCGGTGTAGCGGGGCTCGTCGATCATGTCGAGCGCCTCGCAGCGCTCGTGCCGCTGCGGCCCGACGCCAAGACGGTTACATGCATCCCTGGGGACATCGAGGCGACGTACCGCGATCTCCTCGATGCCATCGGTTCTCGCTGACCGAAAAGCGAGCCGAAACGAACCGGCCGAACCGAACTTGACTGACGGCACCGACTCCGACCCACGCGGTCGGGTGTGTCGCAACTCGGCTCCCCTACTGCAAGAGTGGCGCGAAGGTATGACAATTCGGTCCGGCGCTATGCCGCTGCCTGCAGGTCGAGGATTGCTTCGATTGCTTGGGCCACTCCGTCGTCGACCGCGGCATTTGCTCGATCTGTGGCTACCGCCGCAGTGTCGGGGTGGGATCCCGCCATTGCGAAGGATCGTCCAACCCACTTGAGCATTGACACGTCGTTCGGCATGTCGCCGAAGGCGATCACTTCTTCGGGGCCGATGCCTCGCTCCGCGCACCAGACCGCCAGCGCCTTGCCTTTCGTCGCTTGCGCTGAGGTGCATTCGATCTCCGGGAATCTGCCCCAGTGCCACAGGCTCACGCCGGGCATGTCGATGTCGCGGGTGGCTTCGTGCATCGCCGTGCCTGTTGATCCGGGCACGCGGACGATGAACTCGGCCACCGCGTCGACTTGGCTGAAGAGGTCGTCTTCGGGGTCGACGGGTATCCAGGGGTCGCCGAAGTGGACGCCTTCCTTGAAGTAGGCGGACTGGTGGATCTGACGTTCGCCGGTTTCCACGGCGAAGACTGCGCCGGGGAGTGCGGCTCGCAGCCGCTCGTGGAGTTTCCGGGCTACCGGGAGCGGGATCGGGTGGCGCAGTTCGGCAATCTGGGCTGCGGTGTCGTAGACGATCGCGCCGGTGCAGCAGATCGCGCCGTCGAGTACGGCGGCGAGTTCGGGGACTCGGTACACCGCTCGGGGCGGGCGGGCCGTGACGGCCACGGTGAGGATCCCGTGTTCGCGGGCGGCATGGAGGGCTTTCTGGTTGCGTTCGGAGAGGCGGCCCTGCGGGTTTAGCAGGGTGCCGTCGAGGTCGGTGGCGATCAGTTTCAGTTGGGGCACTGCAAGAGTATCGGAGTTCGGGCGCGCAGGTGCAACCCCGAAAACCCGCAAGGGCCGGAACGTCGAACGTTCCGGCCCGCTGCGGTCGAGCGCAGCCGCGCTGCTTTGCGGAGCGGTGGTGTATGGGGAGGTTCGGCAGGTCCCGGCGGCTGTGGTGCGCCGCCTGGACCCGGGGTCTAGCCGCCGTACGGTGCGGCCGCGGCCTGGGCCGCGGTCAGGAGCGCTCCCTCGTTCTCGGGCCACAACGTGTCGTCCACGCACGAGAACGCCGGGAAGAACCCGCCGCAGTTGCCGAAATCGGCCCCGATTTCGAAGGTGAAACTCGCGACGCCGAGTTCGCCGTAGGCCATGTCGTCGGTGGTGCCGCTGGTGCTGTAACCGACGGTGTCGTCGTTGGTGCCGACGAAGTAGCCGTTCGAGGCGGACATGGCCGCGCCGAGCTCGCGCAGCTGGGCGTCGTTGGGCGAGACGTCATCGGTCCAGCCCCACGGGATGATGATGTACTCGCCGTAGGAGTGCAGGGTGATGAACACGTCGCGGGCGTCGGCCGGCGCCGGGTCGGTCGCGTTCTCGCCGCGTTGGTCGGGGTGCATGTCCCGCAGCCAGTTCTCGACCGCCTGCGTCTCGGGTTCGGACCCGGCTGAGGGCCCTTGGTAGGTCTCCGAGCAGGGGTTGGTCGAGTCGTTGCCCCATTCGAAGGTGGAGTTGCGGTTGAGGTCGATGCCGAGGCGGCTGCCGCAGTTCCCGTTCGTGTCGTTCGCGTTCTTGCGCTGGAGGATCGGGTCGTCGCCGCCGGAGGCGACGATGTCGACGCCGTCGGGGTTCGCGATCGGCACGACCCACAGCTCGGTGGTGTCCATGAGCTCGGTGACCTCGGGGTCGGTGCCGTAGCCGTCGACGAGCTTCTCGATCCAGCGCCACGCGACTTCGCCGGTGGCGATTTCGCGGGCGTGCATCTGGGACATCAGGGTGAACCGCGGTTTGGTCGAGTCCGGGTTCGTCTCGCAGTCGCCGTCGGCGAGTTTGGTGAGGCAGATGGCGTAGACGTCGTGGCCGCCTTGGCCTTCGGTCTTGAGCCAGGAGTCGCCGATGTCGTGGAGGCGAGCGAGGTCGGGGTTGGCGGCGGCGATCTCTTGGAGGTCGGCCTCGTAGGCGTCGACGGTCCGGTAGCCGCCGTAGTAGGTGCCCTCCTGCTGGGCGGTGACGGGGACGTCCTTGTAGACGGTGTCGAGGAACTGGAGGTCGTAGCCGCGTTGGCGCAGTTCTTCGGCGGCGGCCTCGTCCCCGATGATGTGGGACTCGCCGCCGTGGTCGTGGGCGAGGATGAATCCGAGGTCTTCGACCTCAGTCGTTTGCTCCGGGGTGAGGCCGTCGAGGGACCAGGTGGCGAGTTCGCCGACCTCCAGGTCCACCGGGTCGGCGGGGTCAGCTTGCGCAGTGAGGGTGGTGACGCCGGTGGCGGCCATGGCGACCCCCATCGCGACGCCCGCTGTAGCGAGCCTTCGCTTCATATGCATGTGTCCGTTCTCTTCTCGCCCGCCGAGGTGCCGACAAGGCGAAGGGGCGGTCAAAGGGATCTTAATCATACATATACGGTCCAATTCTGAAAATACAAGATATTGGGACACAATAGAATCCACTTCGGACCGCGTGTTCGCCGCAGCTCAGCGCTGCCGTCGTTCAGCAAGCACCGACGCGACGGGAGATCGACCGCAGGTACGCCTCCCGGTCGAGCGGGTTCGCGTCCGTCCGGGGCCGCGATGGCACCGCTCCTGTTACCGGCTCATAGCGTTCGAAGACGCTCTCGAGCACGCCTTCGCCGCCGGTGAGGCCGGGCAGGCGCTGGCCGAAGCCGTGGACGGCCCCGGCCGGGATCACGCCTTCGAGGGTGCCTCGGCCACCGCGGATCTCCGGTGGTTCGGGGACGGCTCGGAGCTTCGCCAGCGCGGCGAGGACGCCGCTGAGGTCGGCGGCGGGCAGCTCGATGTGGAAGCGGTGCAATGGTTCGCACACCACGGTCCCGGCTCTGCGCAGCGCGGCCATGAGCACGAGCGGTACGAGGTTGCGGAAGTCTCCGGCGGTGCTGGACATGGCCTTGTCGAAGCCGCCGTGTGCGCTGGATTGGCGGGCCCAGTACCCCGAGTGGGTCATGGTGACGCCGCAGCCTTGGACCTGCCAGCCGTTGAGGCCTTCGCGGAGCGTCTCGTGGACGGTCTCCTCGACGGCTTTGAAGAACGCCAACGGCATCGAGCCGAGTTCCACGCCGAGCCCGAAGTGGACGCCGGGTGTATCGGAGGGCGCCGCTCGCAGCCCTACGGTGGCGAGGAACGGGTTGGGGGCCTTGGCTATGTACTCGACTGCGTCGCCGGTGCCGAGTGGGCGTTCGATGCAGACGACGGTGGACTCGCGGAAGCCGACCTCCAGGCCGTGCTCCTCGGCGAGCGTCGCGCCGATGACTTCTTTCTGGACTTCGCCGTACAGCGAGACCGACAGCTCCCTGCGGGTCTCGTCGTGGCGCAGGCCGATGAGCGGGTCCTGTTCGGCCAGTCGGGTCAGCGCGGTGTGCAGCGCGGGCCGGTCCTCTTCGCGGGCGGGGACGACGACGGTCGCCAGAGCGGGCGGCGCGAAGTGCTCGGTGCCCAGTTTCGGCGGCTGTCCGATCGCGTCGCCGATGCGGACTTCCCCGAGGCCTCGGAGTTTGGCGATCCGGCCCGCTTCGACGCGGGAGCAGGGCCGTTCGGTGCCGTCGTCGAAGAGGCTGAGGGCGGTTACTTTGGCTTCGCGGCCGTCGCCGACGGTCACGCGGTCGCGGACGGTGACGGTGCCGGAGAACAGTCGGGCGTAGGCGATCCGCTCCCCCGCCGGGCCGCGCTCGACTTTGAAGACGGTGCCAGAGAGCGGGCCCGCTGCGTCGTTCGCCGATTCGGGCAGGTAGCGGCGGATGCCTGCGATGAGGCTGTCGATGCCCGCGCCGGTGATCGCGGAGCCGAAGTGGACCGGGTGTGCCTCGGCGAGTTTGATTCGGTCCGCGAAGGCGTCGTCCAGTCGCGTGTCGTGTGCGCCATGTGACATATCTCTGGCTTGGGGAGCGTCGAGGTACGCGTTGATCAGCGCCTCGTCCAGGAGCGCTTCGAGTAGGTCTTCGGCGAGCGCGGCGTCGCGCGGGCGTGGTCGGCTCGCCGCCGCGGGGGTGCCGAGGGCGTCCACGGTGTCCATCGCGACCATGGCTGGGTCGAGTTTGGCCGCGAGGTCGCTCAGGAGGGTGTCGTAGCGGGCTCCGGCGCGGTCGATCTTGTTGACGAACACCAGGGTCGGCACGCCGAGGCGGCGCAGCGCCCGGTACAGGACGCGGGTCTGGGCCTGGACGGCTTCGACGGCGGAGACGACGAGCACGGCCCCGTCGAGCAGGTTCAGGATCCGTTCGACCTCGGCGATGAAGTCCGGGTGACCGGGTGTGTCGATGAGGTTGACCGTGGTGTCGCCGAGGGCGAAGGACACCACCGCGGACTTGATGGTGATGCCCCGGCGGCGTTCGAGGTCGAGCGTGTCGGTGCGGGTGCTGCCCGCGTCGACGCTGCCGACCTCCTCGATGACCCCGGCGGCTTGGAGCAGCCGCTCGGTCAGGCTGGTCTTACCGGCGTCGACATGGGCGAGGATTCCGAGATTGAGCGTGCGCAACAGCAGTCATGTCCTTGAAGTCGAAGCGGCCTTCCTGGGGGGGACATGAACTGTTGACGCATGATGGCTCCTTTGCCGTGAGACGAGGTGCGCGCGGCGGTGCCGTGCCGCGCCTCCAGTCCAGCAGATGAGCCGGAGGGGCGCAACGGGTTATTTCGGTCGGCGGAGGACGGCGGGCCGCGGTCAGGCGGCGGCCGCGGTGTCCTCGGCGAGAAGGGACTCGATGACCTGGGCGACGCCGTCCTCGGCGTTGGTGGCGGTGCGGTCGGTAGCGGCGTCGACGGCTTCTGGGTGGGCGTCGCCCATCGCGTAGGACCGGCCGGCCCAGGCGAGCATCGGGGCGTCGTTCGGCATGTCGCCGAATGCGACCACCGCGTCCGGCCCGACCCGGCGCTCGCGGCACCAGACGCCGAGCCCGAAGGCCTTGTCCGCGCCGCGGGCGTTGAAGTCGAGCATGCCGAATTCGCCCCAGTGGCACATCGAGAGCCCGGCGAGGTCGGCGTCGGCGACCGCCTCGGCCATCTCCTCGCCGGTGCGCCCGGCGCAGTAGACCTTGATCTTCACGGCGCGTTTGGCGCGCTTGAAGACCCCGCCCACATCGTCGGCGAACTCCCAGTTCGAGGAGCCGACGATCGCGCGGTACGGGGCCTCGCCGACGATGCCAGTGCCCGTCTCGACCGCGAACACCGCGTCGGGGAGGCGCATGGCGATCACGGCGGCGACCTTGCGGCCCACGGAGTTCCGGATGGAGCGCAGGATGCGGACCCGCCCCGTGGTGGGGTGGTAGACGATCGCGCCATTGGCGCAGACCGCGCCGTCCAGATGCGGGAGGAGGTCGGGCAGCGTGTCCACGCCGTAGGGCGTACGGGCGGTCACGGCGACGACGGCCATGCCTTCGGCGCGGGCGGCGGCGAGGGCGTCACGGGTCCGTTCGGACAGGGCGCCGTCCGGGGCGAGGAGGGTGCCGTCCAAGTCGGAGGCGATCACAAGGGGTTTGAGCACCGTTCAAGTATTGCCCGGCGCGGCAAGTGCGGCAACCGTCCGCAGCGGAGCGGTCACGGTTGATTCAGAACGTTTGTGCCGCAACATGTTCGAGGTGGAGAACGAAACTCACCCGGTTTTTGACCCCTGAGTCAAGAATGGTGTAGGGTTCTCGTCATGGGCAGGCCGAAGAACTTCGATCCGGACGTGGCCGTCGCGCAGGCGATGGAGACGTTCTGGTCCAAGGGCTACGCGGGCACCTCCCCCGCGGACCTCGCCGAGGCCACCGGCGTCGGCAAGGGCAGCCTGTACCACACGTTCGGTTCCAAGCGAGAACTGTTCGGCAAAGCGCTCGACCTCTACGGGCGGGTCGGTTCCGAACTGACCGAGGAGTACCTGAACGAGCCGGGCACCGCCAAAGAACGCATTCGCGCCTACCTGACGCTGCTGGTCGAGATCGACTTGTCGCTTCCGGCGCCGCGCGGCTGCCTCGCGGCCAACACGGCGCTCGAACTGGGCGGCAGGGACGCCGAAGCCACCCGCGCGGTGCAACGCATGACCGATGAGACCACCCGGCTCCTCGCCGAACGCGTCCGCAAGGGCCAGCGCGAGGGCGACGTCGCACCGGAGGTGGACCCGGACGTCCAGGCCCACTTCTTGATGAACACCCTCATCGGACTGCGCGTCACGACCCGAACGCACGAGTCGCCGGTCCTGCGGCAGATCATCGAGACCGCTCTGGCGGGCCTCTAGCAATCCACTGCGCCCTCATCCGAGGGTGCCTTTTCCTGCGCAAATTCTTGACCTTCAGTTCAAATACTCCGTACGAAAGGCTGTTCCATGAAACTCGGACTCAACGGCAAGACCGCTCTCGTCACCGGCGCCAGCCGGGGCATCGGCCTGTCCATCGCCCAGACGCTCGCGGCCGAGGGCGTGCGGGTCGTCGGCGCCGCCCGGACCATCACCCCCGAGCTGGAGAAGGTCGCCGCGGCGACGGTGAGCGCGGACCTGTCGACCCGCGAAGGAGCCGTACGCATCGTCGACGAGGCGACGCAGGCGGTCGGCGGAATCGACCTGCTGGTGAACAATGTGGGCGGCGGCGACATCGACCGGATGGTCATCGGCGGGTTCCTGGACATCCCCGAGGAGCAGTGGCAGACCGTGTTCGACCTCAACCTGTTCAGCGCGGTCTGGACGACGAAGGCGGCGCTGCCGGGCATCGTCGAGCGGCGCGGCGCGATCGTCAACGTCTCCTCGATCAACGGCCGCACCCCCAGCGGCGCCCCAATGGGCTACGCCGAGGCCAAAGCGGCGCTGACGATGTTCTCCAAGCGGCTCAGCGAGGAGGTCGCGCCACTCGGCGTGCGTGTGAACACCGTCTCCCCCGGCGTGATCGGCTCCCCACTGTGGCGCGACGAGGAGCGCTTCGGCGGCAAGGTCGCCGAGGCGTTCGGCGTCCCGCACGCCGACCTGCTCGAGGCGATCCCCGGCCGGTTCGGCATCGCCTCGGGCCGCATCGGCGAACCCGAGGAGGTCGCCGACCTGGTGGCCTTCCTGCTCTCGGACCGGGCGGCGAACATCCACGGGGCCGACCACGTGATCGACGGGGGAACCTTGAAGGCGGCGTAGGGAATCCGGCGGGCGCGGCTCTGCTGCGCCCGCCACTGTCGGCCCCTTGTGTAACAGTTGCATCGCGGGAGGGACCGGTCCCCGGCCCATTGGGCACACTGGAAGGACCCGTCCGGTTCGCACGGTAGCCCTACCTTGGACGCCGACACCACCCGTTGAAGGAGCCCATCATGGCCTACAACCCGCCCCCGCACTACAACTTCGGCGACTCGAGCGATCCGCAGCGGCCCCAGAGCGTCCCGCCCTCCTACTCGCCGCAGCCGCCGCCCCAGCAGCCGATGGACGCGGGTTACGGGCCGCAGCAGCCCGGCATGTCGATCTACCCCGGGCAGCCCACCCAACCGGGGATCCCCGCGCAGGCGCCGGGGTTCGGGACGCAGCCGGTCTTTCAGCCGCTCCCGCCGGCGGGCCGCAAGTCCCCTGCGGTCCCGATCCTCGCCGTGGTCATGGCTATCGGGCTGGCCGGCGCCGCAGTGTCGATGGCGCTGTGGCTGCGCTCCAGCGGCGACTTGGAGGACGCCGAGACCCGGCTCGGCGACCGCGACTCGCAGATCTCCCAACTCGAAGAGGACCTCGAGGCCGCTGAAACGCAGGTGACCGAACTCGAGGGCCAGGCCGCGCAGGCCGAGGACGCCGAGTCCATGCGGGAGTGCCTGGACGACCTCAAGTGGTACTACTCGACCACGGCCGAATCGGCCGAGGAAGCCGAAGCCGAAGCTGCCCTCCAGGTCTCGTGCCAAGGCTGGATCTGGTGACGCGAGCCTGAACCGCCGGCCGCCCGGACACCGTGCCCCGGGCGGCCCGCAACGTCAGCGCTTGACGGGCTTCAGCGCTCGCCGCTGTGGCGGGCGAACACCGCCGAGATGCGCAGTTCGTGGCCACGGAAGAGGTCGAGCCGCTCGGACTCCGCCTCGGTGATCCAACGCGAGTCGGAGGCTTCCAGTTCGGCGAGGCGGATCGTCTGTCCCGCATCGAGCATACGGGCGGTGAAGCTCATGATCATCGGCATGCGGCTGTCGCCGAGTTTGGTGTCCCGCTTGTCGAACGCCCACGTCAAACCCGTCAGCGCGACGTCCAGGCCCGTCTCTTCGAAGGCCTCGCGCACCGCGGCCAGCCCGACGGGCTCGCCCACTTCGGCCGCCCCGCCCGGCACGGCCCACTGGCCGGTGTCGGTCCGCTTGATGACGAGGAGGCGGCCCTCGTCGTCGAAGATCGCCGCGTCAGCGCCGGTCGAGACGCAAGGAGCCGCTAGGTCACCGCAGTCGACTCGCGGATAGTCCACATCGGCTACCACAGTGCGCTCGCACCAGTCCGCGATGCGGTGCTGGCGTTCGATCTCGTACGGGTTCGTCACCACCGCAAGGGATGCCTTGGCGATATCCGCGACGGCGTCGAGGATGGCCTTCGCCGCCGGGGCGACCCGCAGCGGGCCGCGGTCGAGCACGACCGCGCTCGCCTCCGGCGGCAGGCTCGACACCTCGCCGTCCAGGTCGGCATCACCCCGCTCCAGCACGCGCTCGGCCGCCGCGGCGTCCAGCGCCGTGGTGAACTCGTACACGAGCAGGTAGGTGTGCGGGCAGGGCAGGCCCGCGAGGTCGGTGTCGGCGATGCCGACCGGCCCGGCGGGGACCGCTGCGTCGAGAGCGGCGGCGGCCACCTCGAGTCGCTCCCCCAGCGTCTCAGAACGCAGTCGTTGGCGGCGGATGATGCGGGTGCCGTCGGCGCAGTCGACGCGGAACTCGGTGCCGGGAATCGGAGTGCGCAGCCCGGTGTCGGCCTTGAAGATCGCGTGGATCGCCTCGTACGGGCGGTGGTCGACGAGCGCCAGGAGGGCCGCGGCGTGGTCGCGAAGCCGGTGCAGCCGCGCCACTTCGTCGGGTCCGGCGCCCCAGTAGAGGCCGTTGGCGGCCTCGGCCCGGAACATTCCGGCGAGGCGGGCGATGCCGACCGCCTCGTTCATCGCCGGATCCGCAGTGCGGCCTGGGGAGTGGTCGGTCGCCATGGCGCTCCTTACCTCGAAGGTGGTCGGTGGGCAGCCCGGTCAGATCGTACGCTGCCCGACCGCCGTGCGGGCGGCGCTCAACGCCTCCTGTGTCGAGGCGATCAACGCCGGGTCGCCGATCTTCTGTCGCATGACGAGCACTTCGTCGAGCACTTCCACGGCCAGGTGCGGGCGGCGGGCGTCGATGAGGTGCTTGCCGTAATGCTGGAGCGCGAAGTGGAGCGTGTTGGGGCTCTCGGCCCGGGCGAGCTCGATGGCCTCCTCATACAGCGGCTCGGCGGCATCGAGCTCACCCGGATACCGATGGGCGTCACCGAGGTTGATGAGCGCTGCGACCCGCTGGCGCGGAGTCTGGGCCCGGTCCAAGGCCTCGCTGAGCACCCGCTGGGCCCGCGCATAGTCGCCGAGGGCGACCAGTCCCACCCCGACCTGCCGCAGCTCCGGCTGCAAGAGCCGGTCCCCGCGGGCGAGCTCGTAGTGAACGAGGCGGCGCAGTTTCTCCGGCTCGGTCGCGTACATGCGCCCGTCGTTGCCGGTCGCGATGAGTTCGGTGATCTGGTGCTGCTCAGCAGACATCGGCTCGTCCCCCGTTCCCGGCCGCTGCGTACCGACGCTAGGCCTGACGCGAGGATAAATCCGCATCAGCCGGATTGCCCAGCCTCGGCGGCCTCGGTTCCGGTCAGGGCTTGCGGAGGACGAGCCCCTGGTACTGGTCGATAGGCCCTTCGAGTGGAAGGAGCTTCGTCTCCACGGCGGTGAAATGCTCGGCGGCCACGGCCTGGATGCGGTCGGCGGTGAGAAATGAGAAGAACCGCTTGGGCTCGTACCGGTCGGCGTCCCAGACGCCCTCGAAGTCCTGGCCGCCGTACTGGCCCCAGTAGAACAGGCCGCCCGGGGCGAGCACGCGCCGCACCTCGGCCAGCACGCCCGCCAGATCGGCGCTCGGGACGTGGAGCAGGCAGTTCATGCCGAAAACCGCGTCGAAGGAGGCGTCGTCGAAGGCCATATCGGCGAAATCCATGACGTGCGCGTCAAGGCCCTTCGCTCGGCAGTGCGCGACCAGTTCGGGCGCGAGGTCGACACAGGTCACCTGGAAGCCCTCGCCGGCGAAGTGCCGACCGCTGACACCGTGCCCGGCGCCGATCTCCAGCAGGCGCGTCCCGCCCGCCTCGCGCAGCCGGGCGGTGAACCGGGCGCGCTCGGCCGCCTTCCACGGCTTGTCGTCCATACCCTCGCGGTTGTCGGCCTCGGCGTCGTAGGCCCGGCGCAGATCCTGTTTCAGCTCCTCGTATGCCACCGGACCGATGATGCCAGAGGGCGCTGACGCCATGCAGCGGCCGGCTTGCGGGCCCCGCCTATCGTGAGCCGATCAACCGCACGCCCTTGGCCCGCATGCCGATCAGAGGAGTTCTCATCTCCCGGACACCACCCGGCCCTGCCGACCACCACACCGCGGATCACGACCCTCCCAAGCCCGGGGCCGTCAACTCGGCCCAGACGCTGCTTTGGGTCCTCTTCGCCACCGCGACCGCCGTACTGGCGCCCGCGTTCTACGAAGCGCAGTTCGCCCCTGGCTATGTCAGGCCCGATCCGATGGAGTACTTCGGCTGGGCGTTGGCCGCCGCGGTGCCGGCCGCCTTCGCCGTACTGCCGATCCGCCTCGGACGGCGGAGCCGATTCGCCTGGTACGCGGTCCTGGCGCTGTGCGTCGCAGTCACCGCGCTCATCGGGTACATGCTCGCTTATCTATTCGATCCGTTGGCGCGCGATTCCTCGGACATGGAGCTGGCCGCGTTCTGGATCCTGGACTTCGTCGCACTGCCGCTCGTCATCGTCGGATGCCTGCTCATGCCGCGCGCTCGCCGCTGGATCCACAGCAGCCTTTGAACAGTTCCACCCAGCCTCAGCGCAGGCCGGCCTCGGCGAGGGCCCGGTTGCGCGCCTTCTTCGGGAGGCGGTCGACGTAGACCGTGCCGTCGAGATGGTCGAATTCGTGTTGCAGGCAGCGGGAAAGGGTCCCGGTGCCCTCGATCCGCACCGGCTTGCCATCGGCGTCGAAACCCTCGACCACAGCGACCGTCGAGCGCGGTGTGTCCTCGAACGCGCCGGGCACCGACAGGCAGCCCTCCTCGCCGACCATGAGCTCCCGAGGCGGCGGGGGCAGGTGCAGCACCGGGTTGACGACGGCGGCCACGGTGCGATCTCCCTCGGCATCGTCGCAGTCGAGCACGAACACCCGGGCGTCCACGCCGATCTGGTTGGCCGCCAGGCCGACCCCGTTCACGGCGTACATGCTCGCGAACATGTCCTCGACCAGCGAGGCGAGCGCGGCGTCGAAGGCCTCGACCGGCTTGCAGGGCCGGTGCAGCACCGGGTCGCCGTACCGCACGATCGGGTGCGCCCGGCCGCGCGCGCCGGGCGAGTCCTGTCCGTGGTCGATCACCGGTGTCTCCTTGTCCGCCAATTGACGTCATTCGCATCTTGGCGGCACAGCCGCCTCGCTATTGCAAGTATATTGCAACAGACTTCGCGGCCCGCACCCCTTCGGGCCGACCCTTCTCGGATCGATAGCCGCGCGTATCCGCGCCGTGACCGACATCGCCGATCATGGAAGTGAGCGGCCCAGCGTCCGCCCACCCCTTCCCTACCCCTGCGAGGCAACACATGCGCCTATTCAAGCATTCCATTGTGGCCCTGACCGCCTCTCTCCTGCTATTCGGCTGCGGCAGTGGTGATTCCGGCAGTATCAGCGAGGAGCAGGCCGCCCCCGAAGCCGCGGACATCGACGATGGCGCAGCGACCGGAGAAGCGGGCGGCGGCGATGCATCCGACGCCCAGATCGACACCGGCGACCGCGCCGTCATCTACGAGGCGGCCCTCGAAGTCGAAGACCCCGACCCCGACGGCGTCGCCGAGGCGGCCTGGGACCTCGCCGAGTCCTACGGCGGGTTCGTCACCGCCGACGAGCGCGACCGGGCGAGCGGTGCCTTGAGCGAGTACCGGTACGGCTACGCGCACCTGGTCCTGCGTGTCCCTTCCGAGCACTTCACCGACGCCATGGAGGACCTCACCGCACTCGCCGAGCGCGAACGTCACCGGTCGGTGACCACTGAGGACGTCACCGAGGCGACGGTCGACCTCGCCTCCCACATCGCCACCAAGAGCGCCAGCATTGAACGCGTGCGCACGCTGCTCGCCGAAGCGACCTCGATCGACGCGATCCTCGAACTGGAATCCGAACTGGCCCAGCGCGAGGGCGACCTGGCGTCCCTGCAGTCGCAGCTCGAGGACCTGGAAGACCGGGTGGCCCTGTCCACCATCGAGTTCACCGTCGCCGCGCCCTACGTGCCCGCGGAGACGAGCGAGGACACCGGCCCGGCCAACTTCTGGGACGGCCTGGTCGTGGGCTTCTCCGGGGCCGTGAGCCTCCTCGTCGGCCTCTCGATCGCGATCGGCGTGATCCTGCCGTTCCTGCCCATCGCGGCGCTCGTGGCCGCCGCGGTCATCGTGCCGATCCGCCTGGCGCGCAAGCGACGCGAGGCACGGGATGTGCCTGCTGTGCCCGCGAGCGCGCCGCCGGTGCAAAAGACGTAGGGCTGAGAGGCGTTCAGCGCGGCGGCCCACCGTTGAGCCGGGCCGTCGAACGACGTGACGTGCGACGGCGTGGGCCCGGTCGGGCCTGCGCCGTTCGCTCGGCTTCTTACAAAGCGTTTGGTCCCGATTTGTCGAGTCGAGTTCGGCGAGCGAGCCGAGCGCCCCGGCAATCCCGACCTCGCCATAGCCAACCCACCGTCGCCCTTCTCGACAACGCAGGCCAGATTCATACGGTCGCTAAGAGGCTCCAGACCTCGACTTGGCCCGTCGAGGTGCCGGTGACGACGACCTGGTGGCCGTCGACCTCGGTCACCGCGGCGGCGCTGAGCGCGTCGTCGCCGGAGTGCTCGGCGAAGCTGTCGCCGATCTTCGCGCCGGTCTCGAGGTCGAAGAGGCTCAGGCCCTTGTCGCCGGCGGCGAGCACTACGGCCTTGCCGTCGAGTTCGATCAGCCGCAGGCTGTTCACCGTCTGGTAGAGCTCCTGGGCCGGGGCTCCGTATTTCTCGGCGGAGGCGAGGTCCCAGGCCTGGATGGCGCCCTCGCCGGTGACGGTGACCGCGAGGGTCTTCCCGGCCGCCTGGCCCGTGGCGATGGCCATGATGTCGTAGGAGAGCTGGTCGAAGGTCCCGCCGACGGGTTCGCCCGTGGCGAGGTCAGTGACCGTGACCCGGTTCTCGTAGTGGGTGACGGCGCGAAGCGTGCCGTCCACTTCGATCAGACTCAGGCCTTCGCCGTAGGACGTGCGGATGTCGGTGATGTCGTTGCCGGTGAACAGCTGCTTGACCGTGAACTCGGTGGCATAGGCAGGCGTGTTGTCCCACATCCCGTACCAGTAGATGGTGTCCCACTGGGATTCGCGGTCGCTGACGGGCGTGGCCGGGTCGTCGAGGTACCAGGTGTCGTCGGTCGAGCCGTCGCTGGAGAAGACCGCGTCGCGGCCGTCGGCGTCAGTGACGACGCCGAGGCTCTGGATGGCGCTCTCGTGGCCGCGGTACTCGCCGATGAGGGCGCCGTCGACGGGGTTCCAGATGCGGACGATCGCGTCGTCGCCGCCGGTGATGACGACGTTCGCACCGTCGATCTGGCCGATCTCGATGTCGGTGATCGCGCCGACGTGCTGGGAGGTCATGGCGGCCACCATGTCGCCTTGGAGCGCATCGGCCAACGGCACCATGCCGGAGTCGTCGCCGGTGCCGGCGGAGCCGTCCTCGTCGCCTTCTTCGGCGGCGGCGCTCGGTTCCGAGCCGCCGGCGGCGTCCCCGGTCTGCAGGTCCTCGCTCACCACGGTGGGGTCGCCTTCGTCGTCGTCGAAGCGCTGCATGGCGGCCAGGCCGCCCACAGCGAGGACGAGGACCACGGCCGCGGTGGCGAGGAGGGCGATGCCCTGTTTGGACTTAAGCCAGGGCTTCTTGTTCGGGGGCGGGACCGGGGCCGCGGGGTACTGGCCGGTCAGGTTCGGCGAAGAGTGAGTGGGCATGTGGGGCTGGGGGACCAGGCCCGGCATGCCGGACAGCGCCTGCGGCGTCGGCTGGGAAACCGGGCGGGGGGCCGAGGTGTGCGGCGGCTGCATCGTCTGGTTCGTCGCGGGCGGCTCCGATCCCGGGGCAGGCACCGCCATGGCCACCGGCGTGACCTGGGGCGCGCCGGTCTGCGGCGGCAGGGCCGGGCTCGGGACGGAGATCGGGGAACTGACGGTGTGCTGGGCGACCAGGCCACCCTCGGAGACGGCGAGTTCGGGCTGCTCGATCGCGGCCGGGGCGATGCCCAGCTCGCGGTGCAGCAGCGTGGCGACCAATGGCATCCGGCTGGCGGCGCCGACCAGGAACAGGCCACTGACCTGCTCCTTGGTCAGGCCCGATTCACGGATCACGCCCTGCGTGACACGGATCGTGCGCTCCACGAGCGGCGCGCAGACCTGCTCGACCTCCTCACGGGTCAGGTGGGCGTCCACATCGAGCAGTGGGATGGTGAGCTCCGTTGAGGCGCTGCGCGAAAGCCGTTCCTTCGCCTGGCGAACCTCGTCCATGAACGCGGTGCGGTGGCGAAGATCCGCGGACTCGGTCGGGCTGGTGAGGCGCTTCCAGCGCTCGTCGTCAGACTGGACGCTCGCGGCGAGGTGCTCGGCGAGGGCCTGATCGAAATCGAGGCCGCCCAGGTCTGGAGCGCCGTCGACGGCGAGCACGTCGAAGCCGGTGTCGCTGCGGCGCAGCACGGTCGCGTCGAAGGTGCCGCCGCCCAAGTCATAGACGACGACGCCGCTGCCGGGCGGCACGTCGACGGCGAGGGACTCCACGAAGTAGCTGGCGGCGGCCACCGGCTCGGCCACGAGGTCCACTGTGCCGAGTCCGGCGGCGGTGGCGGCGTCGGCGACCACGTGGCGTCGGGTCGGACCCCACGCGGCGGGCACGGTGACGGTGACCGGGCCGAGGCCGCCGAGGGTCTGCTCGCATTCGCGGGCGACGCGGCTGAGCACCGCGGCGACGACGCTGGTGACGGGGATTTCGGTCTCGCCGAGGAGGATCACGGCGTCGTCGATGCGCCGCTTGGGGTTCGGTTCGTACCGCTCGGGCTTACGGCGGCCTGAGTGGACGGCGTCGGTGCCGACGACAGGCCCGCCGTCGTCGTTCATGAATACCGCGGAGGGCAGTTGTGGAGAGCCGTCGAACAGCTGCTGGTGGACGCGTCCGTCGGCCCGCCGGATGGTGGCGACGGTGTACGAGGTGCCGAAGTCGACGCTGATCGAGGCGGGTCGGGGGTTGGAGAAGGACATGCCGCAACTCTAGTGACCGGAGTCCAGCACTTGCGTCACAGGGAACCCCGCTCCGGCGTGGGCGGCGCCCACCGGACGCGGCTGCGAGAATGCCTCCGTGGGCTTGCAGACGCAGTTGCGGCGGGCGATCTCGGTGTACCGGTTCGTCGCCTTGGGCTATCCGGTGCTCTTGGGCGCACTGGCGTTCGACGCTCTCGTGCACCCGGCCACGGCGCTGTTGGTGGCCGCGCTGCTGGGGTGGACCGGGCTCGTCAGTTGCCGGTACGCCCGGCAAGGGTAGGAGCCGCGGATGCTCGACGCCGACCTGGCGGTGACGGCCGCGGCGGTCGCGGTTTCGGCGTGGGCGCTGGAAGTGACCGACCGGCCGGTGCCGATCTCGTTGGGGCCGTGGCTGGCCGGGATCGTCCGGCTCATGCGGCTCGACATCCGGACGGCCCTGTGCCTCATGAACCTCCCGTTCGCGGCCTGCCTGACGCCCGACGAGTACCGCCGGGCCGTGCACTCCATGCGGTTCGACGACTCGATCCTGTCCCTCCTGGCCGACCTCACCGGCGACCCGACCTTCCTGCGCTGGCAGAACGGGGACCTCTCGATCAGGGCCGACTCGAACACGGACGTGCCGCGCGCGGTCTACCGCCACGCCGTCGTCTGCGAATACGCCCACGCCCACCTGGTGAAGCTCGCGGCCCGGCCGAGGGGGAGGCCCGAAAGGACTGACTGCTACCGTCGGGCGTCGCTGAGCAGAGGGAGGATCGAGCCGGTGGACTCATGGGTGGCGATCGACTTTGAAACGGCGAACGGGAGCCGGGCCAGCGCCTGCTCCGTCGCCGTGGTCCGCGTCAGCGGCGACGAGGAGAAGGAGTCGTACGCGACCCTCATCCGCCCGCCCGACGGCCACGACCGGTTCGACGCGCGCAATACGGCCGTCCACGGCATCCGGCGCACCGACGTGGTCGGCGCGCCGCGCTGGCCGGTCGTGTGGTCGCAGCTGCGCGACTTCATCGGCGACACTCCCGTCGTGGCCCACAACGCGGCCTTCGACACCTCGGTGATCCGCGGGGCCAACAGCGCCGTCGGGATCGCGCCTCCTGCGTTGCGGTACGCGTGCACCTTGGTCATCGCCCGGCAGACGTGGCAGCTCGATTCGTACACGCTGCCGCGCGTGGCGCGGGCGGCCGGGATCGTCTTCGGCGACCACCACCGGGCCGAGGCCGACGCGCGCGCCGCGGCGAACGTGCTGCTGGCCGAGCACCGCGTGCACGGCACCGAGACGCTCGACGGTCTCCTCGACTCGGCGCGGGTCCGATGGGGCCGCACGCACGCGCAGGGCTTCGACGGCTGCCGCAAATGCTGAAACGCCTTGCTCAGTCGGCTTCGTAGGCGACCTGGACGAGCCGCGCGAGGACGTCGAGGTCGACGTCGTCGAGGTACTTGACGTACAGGCAACCCTTCCCGGTCGTGTACTTCCCCAGCTCGTCGAACAGCTCGCCGTGTTCGAGCCGCTCCTGGTCCTCGCCGTAGCGGCGGATCAGCCCGTATAGGACGAGCGCAGAGGCGCGGGGGGCGAAGCCGACCTTGACGGTGTCGCCTTCGCGGCCGGTCGCGTAACGGTAGTGGTAGGTGCCGAAGCCGATGAGGCCACCGGGCCAGACGGCCGGCTCCTCGCCGGTAACCTCGCGCATGAGGTCCAACAGTCGGGCCGCGTCGGCGCGGCGACGTTCGACCTTCACCTTCGCGAGCAGGCCCGCGATCGCCGCTTCGTTCACCATGGGCCCGATCTTAGGCGCGTGCGGGCCTCTCGGCAGGGCGCTTCGGGGGTTGATCCGCGGTCCGTTCTCCACCATTGCGCGCCTGAAGCGCCGCTTCTCCGTCAAGAATCCGTCAAGATTGTTGACGCTGGTCTTTTGCGGTGGTGCGCTTGAAATATCAACGGTCCACTACCGGAGGTGGAAGATGGAGCGCACGCCCTCGACCCCGTATTCCCGCGCTGGCGGCCTGGCCGCCCTCGGCGGCTCGCTGCTGGTGGTCGCCTCGATGTTCATGCCCTGGGTCGACAAGGGCGGAGGAGGGACGGTCGACTTCTGGCATCTCTCGGGAATCCAGGCGGTCCGGGCGGACTCGGAGGCTTTCGGGGTGACCCTTGTCCTCATGCTGCTGCTCGTGGTCTGGTGCGCCCTGTACTTCCGGCTGCGCACCCATGAGACGCGGATGGCCTGGGCCTTCGGCGGTTTCGCCGGTTCGATGATGCTGTACGGCGGCGACCTGCGCATCAGCGAGGATCTCCCCGCGGGAGCCCTCGGCTTCGGTGAGGTCGTGGCGGCCTTGGGCCTGCTGCTGCTCGCCGTGGGTACGATCACGGCCCTGGCGGCGAACATCCCCGAGCCCGTCCCGACCCGTACGACCGGGAAGGCCTCGCTCTGAGGGCCTCTACCAGTAATACGTCGCACGCCGCGTGTCGCGTATTCGGACAGCACGCATCTAGGGGGCGGGGTGCTCGGGTCATCGAGCGTCCCGCCTCCGTTTGCAGTTGCGGCGGCAGGCGAAACGGTTCAGGCACTGTCGCGGATGACGAGTTCGGTCGGGAGGATGACCGGTTCGACTTCCTCATCTTCCAGCAGGGCCATGAGGAGGCGGACGGTCTCTTCGGCGACTTTCGCGAGGGGCTGGCGGACCGTTGTCAGGGCCGGGCGGGTCGCCGAGGCGATCGCCGAGTCGTCGAAGCCGCCCACGGCCACGCCGTCAGGCACCCGGCGTCCGGCCGCGTGCAGGGCCTGGAGCGCCCCGGCGGCCATGAGGTCGGAGGCGACGAACACCGCGTCGAGGTCCGGCACGTTGTGCAGGAGCTTGCGCATGGCGGCCTCGCCGCCGGCCTGCGTGTAGTCGCCGTGCACGATCATCTGCTTGCCGGCCTTGCGGCCGAGCACGCCCGTGAAGCCTTCTAGGCGCAGCGACCCGCCGGGCGTGTCGAGCGGGCCGGTGATCATGCCGATCTTCCTGCGGCCCTGGCCGACCAGGTATTCGGTCATGGCCCTGGCGCCGCCGCGTTCGTCGGCTGCGGCGTAAGGGATCACCGATTCGCGGCCGAGCACCGCTCCGCAGGCGACGGCGGGCACTCCGGCCCGCTCGATCTCGTCGAGCAGCGGGTCCCCCGCGTGGGTCGAGACGAGCAGCGCCCCGTCGGAGTGGCCACCCCTGAGGTAGCGGGCCACCCGTTCGCGGCCGCCGTCGTCTCCGGCGATCATGAGCACCAGCGACATGTCGCGGTCGGCGAGCTGGTTGGTCGCCACGCGCATGAGGACCGAGAAGTTCGGGTCCTCGAACAATCGCTCCTGGGGCTCGGAGAGCACCATGACGATCGAGCCGGTCCGGCTGGTCACCAGGCTCCGGGCGGCCCGGTTCACCACGTAGCCGGTCTCAGCGATGGCGCGCCGCACCGCCGTCTCCGCCGAGAGCGAGACGTTCGCCTTGCCGTTGAGGACCCGAGAGACCGTGCCGCGCGAGACGCCCGCGGCCTCCGCCACGTCGTGGATCGTCGGTCGTTTCCGTGCCAAGTTGCTCAGCTCTCCCTTGTGCCTCACTCGATTATCGCTCCCGCCGGCCCTCCGGCGGGAGC
>DATABR010000054.1:0-3812 GCA_036259435.1 Glycomyces sp. | reverse complement strand
CTTCGAGACAGTCCACTTCGAACTGGATCTACGCCGCTGAGGCACGCCCTGCGAATCAGAGCGAGGCGGTAACCGAGTTCGAGCGAGCAGGCGGCCCGCCGCCGCGAAGCGGCGTTCGCTTCGAACGGCCCATCACCGCGAAGCGGCGTCCGATTCGGGCGGTGTAGACGACGGGCGGAGGGCCTGCCGCCGCGAAGCGGCGTTCGCTTCCGCGGGGCCGGACCTGGTTCGCAGGGCCGCTGGAACCGGTGCGGCGACACCCGAGCGGTCACCGCTCCATGCCGATGCGCAGCCGGTTGCCGTCGAGGTCCCGCAATTCGAACTCACGGGTGCCCCACTCGGTATCCCGCGCCCGCACCCCGAACCGGGCCGCGATGTCGTCCACGTTCTTCAGCCGCAGGTACACCAGCCCGTCGGGGCGGGCGTCGCCCTCGTGCTCGGACAGGAAGAGCCCCACGTGGCCGCGGACTACTTCGACGAACGCCGGCAGGTCCGGCTCGAAGCGGTGCTCCCACAGCTTGGTGAAGCCCAAGCGCTCGTACCATCGCACCGCCGCGGCGGCGTCCTCGACTCGGAGGATCGGGAATGCCTGCTCGTTCATCCGGCCATGGTGGCAGCCGCCTCCGACATCCGGCCCGCGCCGCCGCATGCCGCGGGCGAGTGCGGCCCTCGCGCCGGCATGGCGGTGCCTTCTTGGACCGCGGCCGGCCTGGAGCGTCGGAACGCGGCCCTTCCGCGGCGGGCGGCGCCCGCCGGGGCTCGAGCGCGAGAGGCGCCGTCTCGGTTCTGTCATCTCGCCACTTTATAGAATATGATTTTCATTATCAAATTAGGATGTCCGCATGACATGGCCGAGGGGCCGTCCCCGGCGGCTTGGGGCGGCCCCTCGGTGGGAGTCGAGTCCTGGGTTAGGACTTCGACCAGTATCGTGCGGCCACGGCCTTGTCCGGGTAGTCGCTGAACACCGCGTCCACACCGAGTCCGAAGAACAACTCGTACTCGTCGCGGTAGTGCCCCCACTTGGACTCCTTGTGGCCCTTCTGGAAATCGGCGGGCAGGAAGGCGTTCTCGTTGCGGAACGTCCACACGTGCACCTCCAGGCCGCGCTCGTGCGCGCGGTCGACCACGTCGGTCGGCTTCAGCAGGTACCCGTCCTCGTCGCGCGGCACGATGCGGTCCTTGTTGAGGCTGATGGTGTCGAGCGTGTCGGCGTACAGGTCCAGGTCGGCGTCGGAGATGTCGCCCGAGCCGCCGATGTTGAGCCCGACGGGGTTGTCGATCCGCTCGTCGATCTCGACCAGGCTCGGGTACTCGAAGGACTGGACCCACACCGGCGAGTCCTCCTCGTCGAGCTCCCGTTCCTCCAGGAGGTCGGCCAGCGCGTCCTCGATGCTCAGCCCCATCTCCTTGTAGTAGCTGGGGTGCTTCATCTCCGGATAGGTGATGACCTCGCGGCGGAGCCCGTCGACGAAGTCGAGCACCTCGTCGTAGGTGACGAGTTCGAACTTCCCGTCCCAGACGGCGCTCTGCGGGCGCAGCTCGGGGATGCGCTCCTCGGCGCGGAGGGTCCCCAGCTCGGCGAGGGTGAAGTCGTCGGCGAACCAGTCAGTGACGGCCTGCCCGTCGATCGTTTTGGTGGTCTTGCGGTCGGCGAACTCGGGGTGCTCGGAGACGTCGGTGGTGCCGCTCAGCATCGGCTCGTGGCGGGCCAGCAGCTCGCCGTCGGCGGTGAGCACGAGGTCGGGCTCGATGACGTCGGCGCCGAGGACGACGGCGAGCTTGTACGCCTCCAGCGTGTGCTCGGGGAGGTAGCCGCTGGCGCCGCGGTGGGCGATGACGACCGGCTCGTCGGCGTGCCCGTGGTTCGGCTCGGCGGCGGCCGGGGCGGCGGCGGTGCTCAGCGCGGCGACGGCGGCCAGGGCGGCGGCGGAGCCGCGAAGGAGCGCACCCTTGCGGGACATTCGGTCCTCTTCTCGGTCGGGGTCTGGGGCCTTCAGTACAGCGGCCGTGCCCATCGTGCACGCTGCCCGACCGTGAACGGCGCTTGAACGCTCGCCGAAATCGATCAAATCGGCGTTCACGCCGCTTCGGGCGGCGGCGGGCGACGGGCGACACGGCTCGCCGCTGCGAAGCGGCGACTGGTTCGGGGGTGGCGGGCGACGGGCGGGCCCCGTTCCAGAAGCATCGCTCGCAACACCCGGTGAAGACGGCGGTGCGGCTGCGGCGCTTTGGAACCCGCTTCGGCCGCACCGCCACCGAAGCGTGGCACCGCGACGGCCCTACAGAATTCATAGGCTATAACCACCAAGCAGGTTATAGGCTATGACCTGCTCTATAGCGCCCGCCCTGCTACTCGGCGACGCTGATGCCGCGGTCCTTCAGGTCGTTCACGGTCCACTCCTGCATGTGGGGCAGGATGTCGGCGAACTTGATGTCCCCGGCCATCGCCTGGCCCCACTGGTCGGCCAGCTCCTCGTACATCGAGGTCGAGTTCGGACCGTAGATCCAGCCCTCGGCGAACACGGCCGACTCCAGGATCACCGGCACGGCCCCGTCGGCGTTCTCGCCGAGCAGCTCCGTGGGCACCACGGCGTCGAGGTACGGCTCGGTGTCCTCGACCGCCGGGTACCAGCCCGAGCCGGTGTCGGGCGCGGCCATGATGGACACCGCCGCCTCATCGGTGCACAGCCACGCGGCGGCCTCGACGGCCCGCTCGGGATGCTCGCTCAGCGAAGTGACCATGAGCCCGGCCGTGTCACCTGCCGAGACCGGCTCGGCGCCCATGATGCCGAGGTTCGGCGCCAGGGCCCACTGCCCGAGCGTCGCGTTCATGTTGGTCTGGTGCCCGGCCAGCTGCCAGGTGGAGGTCTGTCGCAGGACGATGTTGCCCTGGTCGTACTCCTGCATCATCGCGGCGTAGTCGGCGTAGGAGATCTTCTCGACCAGCTCGTCGTCGAACAGCTGCTGAACGATGTCGGCCGCGTAGCGGCTGTGCTCGGAGTCGATCTCGATCTTCCAGGCGTCGCCGTCGACCTGGTACCAGCGGGCGCCGGCCTGCCAGGTCATGTTCATCCACGTCGAGGGGTCCTCGCCGGCGAAGTTGAAGATGTAGCGGCCGTCCCGCTTCAGCTCCCTGCCGATCTCGACGACCTCCTCCCAGGTGGTGGGCACCGTCAGGCCGGCCTCGTCGAAGGCGGGCTGCCACACCATGACGAAGTGGGGGTTGCGCATGTTGGGGACGCCATAGACGATGTCGCCGATCGTCAGGCCCGCGACTGCGGAGGGGTCGAGCAGCTCGCCGTGCGGCTCGAGCATCGCGCCGATGTCGATGACCTGCTGCTGGGCCAGCAGCTCGGCGCCGTTGCGGTTGTCGCTCTGGAACAGGTCGGGGGCGCCATCGGGGTCACCGGCCTCGACGGCCTGGTTGACCTGGTTGACCATCTCGGCGGCGGGCACCTCGATGTACTCGATCTGGACGTCGTCGGGGTCGTGGGCCTCGTTGAACGCCGCGATGGCCTCGGACATGCCCGCCTTGTCGCTCCACAGCCTGAGGGTGACCGGGCCGGACTCGCCTCCCTCGGCTTCGCCGTCGCCGCAGGCGGCGAGCAGCGGCGCCGCCGCCGCGGTGCCGAGCCCGGCCTTGGCGAGGGTGCGCCGCCGCAGTCCGCTGGTGTTGTTCATGTCGTTCCTTCTTTCGTAAAGGGGTCGGGGTTCGGATTCGCAGAGGTATGGAACCGGTTTCTATTAAATGATAGTCATGTGGGAGATTTCAAGGGTCATAGCTCTGTATATGTTCACAAAATCCCACGGGA
>DATABR010000053.1:0-17838 GCA_036259435.1 Glycomyces sp. | reverse complement strand
TAGTCGGCAGCGCACCAACACGGCCCCCGCCGCGGCGGGGGCCGTTCCCGTCCCCGAGCGGCCCGATCGCCTAGAGCAGCCGGCCACCGTTCGGCCACTTCGCCGTTGAGACGAGCACTTGTGCGGAGCCAGGGCGAGATGTCGAGGGGCACGTCCATCGCCCAATCTTTCGCATTGACGCACGGGTCAATCCGTTTCGGAACGGCCCCGGTAGTGGCGGCATTCGCCGGGGAAGACCGCCGCCAAGCGGCGTTCGAGGATCACCTGCGCGGCCTCGGCGGCCGTTCGTTCGCCCACGCGGAGTTCGGGTTCGCGGTACAGATCGTCTGCCAGGCCCTCGATCATTGCGGTGAGCTCCACTGCCAATAGCTCGGCATCTGCGTGCTTCGCTACCTCGCCGCATTCCTTGCCGTTCTCGACCGCCCTTGCGACCTGGGCCCGAACTGACGCGGCGGTCTGGCGCGCCACCTCGGCCACGGTCGGATTGTCCAGCGACCTCGTGTGAAACGCCCGGTTGACCCGGTACTCGCCCCTCCTCACCTCGTCCAGCGGCCATAGCTGCGGCATGCAGCGCAGCAAGATCGCCCGGATCGGCTGCTCGTCGGCCTCGCCCTCGGTGACCAACCGGGCGACCCGCGCGAGCTGGTCGGCGGTCATGCGCTCATAAGCGAAGAGCAGCAGGTCGTCCTTCGAAGCGAAGTAGTGCTGCACCAAGCCCACGGAGAAGCCTGCTTCGCGGGCCACCGCGGCCATCGTCGCGGCGTCGAGACCGTCGTGCGCGATGAGCCGGTGCACCGCCTCGGCCATCTGAGCGCGGCGGAGTTCGTGGTCGGCGGTCCTCGGCATCCGATAATCATATACATGTATGGTTATCGCGTTGCCATATGACCATATGGTTTTTTCTTGATCCCCGAACACCTTGGGACCACCATGTACACCACTGCCTTCGCCGCCGCGCTCGCGGCGCTCGCGCCGCTCGCCGGTCCACTGCCGCAGGAGCCCCCGCAGGACCAGTCCGCGACGATCGCGGCCGTCAGCGCCTACCTCGACGCCCGTTTCGACGACGCCGGTGTTCCCGGCGCCGCCTACGCGATCCTCAGCGCCGACGGCGACACGAACACGGCCTTCTGGGGCGAGGACGGCAACAGCGACCCGGTCGACGAGGACACGCCGTTCCTCTGGGGCTCGGTCGCCAAACCCGTCACCGCCACCGCAGCCATGGTCCTCGTGGAGGAGGGCCGCCTCGACCTGGACGAGCCGATCGTCGCCTACCTGCCCGACTTCACGCTCGCCGACGCATCGCATTCCGACCGCATCACCATGCGCCACCTGCTCCAACAGACCAGCGGCATCCCAGAGGGCACCGGGATCACCGACCGCTTCGAACACCGCGAGGACCCATACGGCGAGGCCGTCTCCGACCTCGCCGACGTCGAACCCTTCGCCGAGCCCGGCGCCACGTTCGAGTACGCGAGTGCCAACTACCTCGTCGTCGGCGCGGTGATCGAGGCCGTCGCGGGCGTTCCCTATGACCAGTTCCTTCGGGAGTCGGTGCTCGATCCGATCGGTATGGACAGCGCGGTCACGACCGCCGATGCGGCCGCGGCGGTGCCCGGCGGGTACGCGCCGGTCTTCGGGCAGGCGGTGCCGGTCGGCACGCAGTTCGACCAGACCGGTCCCAGTTACGGGTATCTCGGCGGGGACATCGGCGACCTGAGCGCGTTCGCGGCGACGCAGCTCGGCCCGGAGAGCACGACGACGTTGGCGCCGGAGTCGTTGGCGCTCATGCACGCCGGTGCGACCAACGTCAATGCGACGATCGACTACGGCCTGGGCTGGCGGGTGGACTCGCGCAACGAGGACCTGGGCACGACCACGGTATGGCACACGGGCGCGGCCCCCGGCTTCGCAGCCGGGGTGCTGCTGCTTCCCGAGCTGGACCGAGCGCTAGTGGTCATGCAGAACCGGTACGGCCACTTCGAAGAGGGGCCGCTCATCGGCGCGATGCTCGGTGCGACGCGGATCCTCGCCGGGGGTGAGGGACCGGAGTTCGGTGTCGATCCGCTCTACTCGGGTCTACTCACGGGCTTGTCGCTGCTGATCGTGGCTGCGCTGGTGTTCCTGGTGTGGACATTCGTGCGGATCGCGCATGGCCCCAAGCCCTCCCGGCGGAAGGCCTGGGTGCTGACTGGGTCGGGCTGCTGGGTGGCATCGGCGCTGGCGATCGCGTACGTGTCGTGGGTGGCGGTGCCGGGGCTCGCGCCGAGTCGCACAGCGTTCTTCCTGCTCGCGCCCGACGTGGCCTGGTTGCTGGTCGGGCTCGGTGTGGCCGCGCTCCTGCTGGCGGCGGCCCGGGTCTGGCATGGCGCGGTCCGACTTCGCAGGCCGTTTGCGGCTCGCTGACCGGTGATCGGCCTACTGTCGATACCATGAGGTGCAGCGGGACCCGTCCGGAGGCAGCGATGCGCAACACTGAAATGGCGAAACTCGAAGGGCTCGTCGGCGAGTGGTCGACGACGATCTCGGACGCATGGTTCCTCGAGCCTCGGGGCCTTGAGATTCCCGGCGCCACTACTGCGGAATGGGTCGGCGAGTCGCTGCTGTACGTGCGCTTCGTGAACCGCCCCGAAGGCGACGAACATTCCGAGTCGAGCATCGTCATCGGGCGCAGCGATGCGAACGACCGCTTCGTGGCGCTCTACCAGGACGAGCGGGGCGTCTGCCGCGAGTTCGCCATGACCTTCGAAGGGAACTGGGACAGCGGGCATTGGACGATGTCACGCGAAGACCCCGATTTCCATCAGCGGTTCATCGCCGATGTCGAGCTCGGGCGCATCCTCGGCCGCTGGGAGGCCTCCGAGGATGAGGGCCAGACCTGGCGGAAGGACTTCGACTACACCTTCATGCGCGCCTGAGGGCCGCACAACCGACTCGTCGACGTCCCGAGTCGACTGCAGGACGACAGGGCCGGGAGCCGCACACGCGACTCCCGGCCCTCTTTCGTGCCCGAAGCGGCGCGCGTTCTCTCAAGCGGCTTCCACGGCTGTGCGGGCTTCTTTACGACCTCGCAACGACAGTTCATATGCCTGTTCTTGACGTGAATTTCAGCGAAACATCGCGGCCCTAGCTTGTACCCATAGCGGATACGACGCTGTATACGCACTTGTACACCGCCGCAGCCTGCGGCGATGCCCCCTGCAGACCCGACACCCCTCCACGTCGGGCGCTCCTCTGCGAAAGGTCCGAGACCGCATATGCCACAGCGCTTCAAGTTTCCAGCCCGCGACTTCGCCCGCACTCTCGCCGCCACGACCGCCGTCACCGCCCTCGTCGCCACCGCCGCGTGCGGCTCGCGCGCCGGAGAGGAGACGGTCGCGACCGAGTCTTGTGTCGACACCTCCGGCGACACCATCAAGGTCGGCGCCCTCAACTCCCTGTCCGGCACCATGGCCATCTCCGAGACCACCGTCCGCGACGCGATCTACATGGCCATCGACGAGATCAACGCCGCCGGCGGCGTGCTGGACAAGGAGATCGAGATCGTCGCCGAGGACGGGGCCTCCGAGCCGACGATCTTCGCCGAGAAGGCCGAAAAGCTCATCCGGGAAGACTGCACAGCCGCCGTCTTCGGCGGTTGGACCTCAGCCTCCCGCAAGGCGATGCTGCCGGTCTTCGAGGACAACGACTCGCTGCTCTATTACCCGGTCCAGTACGAGGGCCTGGAGGCGAGCGAGAACATCTTCTACACCGGCGCGACCACCAACCAGCAGATCATCCCCGCGCTCGATTACCTCGCCGAGACCGGCGTCAAGTCGATCTACCTGGTCGGCTCGGACTACGTCTTCCCGCGCACGGCGAACGCGATCATCAACGCCTACGCCGAAGCGCACGGCATCGAGGTGCTCGGCGAGGATTACGTGACGCTCGGGTCGACCGAGTTCTCCACGATCGTCAATCAGGTCAAGTCGGCCGGGGCGGACGCGGTGTTCAACACCCTCAACGGCGACTCGAACGTCGCGTTCTTCCGCGAGTACTCGAACGTCGGCCTCACCGCCGATCAGATGCCGGTGATGAGCGTGTCGATCGCCGAAGAAGAGGTCGGCGGCATCGGCATCGAGAACATCGAAGGCCAGCTGGCGGCCTGGAACTACTACCAGACCGTGGAGTCGCCCGCGAACACCACGTTCGTGGAGGCGTTCAAAGCCGAGTACGGGGCCGACCGCGTGACCTCCGACCCGATGGAGGCCGCCTACAACTCCGTGTACCTCTGGGCCGCAACAGTCGAGAAGGCCGGGTCATTCGCGGTCGCGGACGTGCAGGCTGCGGCCGACGGCGTCTCCTTCGAGAGCCCTGAAGGCACCGTCGTGATCGACGGCGACAACCACCACGTCTCCAAGACCGCCCGCATCGGCGAGATCAACGCCGACGGTCTGCTCTACACCGTGTGGGAGTCCGAGGGCGCGATCGAACCCGACCCGTTCCTCGAAGGCTACGACTGGGCCGCCGACCTCTCGGTGACCGAATAACCGTGAGGGCGATTAGGAAGAAGACACCGTGGACCTCCTCGTAGGACAGTTGTTCACCGGACTCAGCACCGGTTCGATCCTGCTGCTGGCGGCGCTGGGCCTCTCGCTCACGTTCGGCCAGATGGGCGTGATCAACATGGCGCACGGCGAGTTCATCATGGCGGGCTGCTACACCGCGTATGTGACGCAGCAGGTCGTCGGGGACGCCGGGGCCTCTCTCCTGATCGCCCTCCCGATCGGGTTCCTCGTCGGCGGAACCATGGGCCTCATTCTGGAGGCGCTGCTGATCCGGCACCTCTACCACCGGCCGCTCGACACGCTCCTGGTGACGTTCGGTGTGGGGCTTGTGCTGCAGCAGGTCGCGCGCGACGTGTTCGGGGCTCCCGCGGTCAACGTTACCGTGCCGGAGGCCCTGCGCGGCGGCGTCGACCTGCTGGGCACGACCGTGCCGAAGACGCGACTGTTCATCATGGCCCTCGCCATCGTCGCGGTCGCGGCGGTGACGCTTGTCCTCAGGTTCACCCCGGCCGGACGGCGCATCCGGGCCGTGGTCGGCAACCGGGACTTGGCCGAGACGGCCGGGATCTCCTCGCGGACCGTGGACGCCGGGACGTTCTTCATCGGCTCGGGCCTGGCGGGCGTCGCCGGGGTCGCGCTCACGCTGATCGGCTCGACGAGCCCGACGACCGGGCAGTCTTATCTGGTCGACGCGTTCCTCGTGGTGGTCGCGGGCGGCATGGGCCGCATCAAGGGCGCGGTGGTCGCCGCGGTCGCGCTCGGCGCGACGCAGGCGGTGTTCGAGACCTACTCGACCGCGTCGCTCGCGAAGGTCGGCGTCTTCGTCGTCATCGTCATCTTCCTCCAACTGCGGCCGCAGGGCCTGTTCACTCTCCGCACGAGGAGCCTCGCATGACCCCGCACCCGTCCCCCCGCCCATCCGGCTCGCTGCCCCGAACAGGAGTGAACGCTGATGAATAGGTTCTTCGAAACGCGCCTTGGGGCTTGGACGGGATTCGCCGCTGCCGCCTTGGTCCTGTTCGGAGCCGCACCGCTCATCCTCTCGGGCTTCCGGCTCGGGCTGCTCGCCCAGTTCATCTGCTACGCGATCGTGGCGGTCGGCATCGGCCTCGCCTGGGGCCGCGGCGGGATGCTCACCCTCGGCCAAGGCGTGTTCTTCGGCATGGGCGCCTACCTGATGGCCATGCACATGAAGATGGCCGACGCCGAATTCCGCAACGGCGCGGGCTCGGTGCCGGACTTCATGGAACTCGCCGGCATCCGCGAACTGCCCGCCTACTGGGCGCCGTTCGCCTCACCGGTCTTCACGATCGCCGCGATCCTCATCCTGCCCACCGCGTTCGCGGTGCTACTGGGGCTGGCGGTGTTCAAACGCCGCGTCAAGGGCGCCTACTTCGCGATCCTCTCCCAAGCGCTCGCCGGGGCCTTCGCGATCCTCCTCATCGGACAGCAGTCCATGGGCGGGTTCAACGGGCTCTCCCGCTTCCGCTACTTCTTCGGCTACAACCTCGCCGACCCGATCAACCAGCGGATGCTCTACTTCATCGCCGCCGGCGTGCTCCTCGTCGTGGTCGCACTCGCATTGCAACTCAGGCGATCCCGGTACGGCGAACTGCTCGTCGCCGTGCGCGACGCCGAAGAGCGGGTCCGGTTCCTGGGCTACGACGCGGCGAACATCAAGGTCGTCGCCTACGCCACCGCGGCCCTGTTCGCCTCGGTCGCCGGAGCGATCTTCGTGCCCGTCGTCGGCATCATCTCCCCGGCGAGCATCGGCATCGTGCCCTCGATCATGTTCATCCTCGGCGTCGCGATCGGCGGCCGCGCGAGCCTCGTCGGCCCGGTCGTGGGCGCGCTGGCCGTCGCGTGGGCGCAGACCGCCCTGTCCGAGCAGTTCCCCTCGGCGTGGACCTACGCCCAAGGACTCCTGTTCATCGTCGTCATCGCCCTGCTCCCCGGCGGGATCGCCTCGATCCCCGCCGTCGCCAAGAGGTTCCGGAAAGGGCCCGTCACCGTGGAGGCCGCAGCATGACCGCAACTGCTCTCACCTGCAAGAACGTCGAAGTAGACTTCGACGGGTTCAAGGCCGTCAACGGCGTCGACCTCGAACTCGACCGCGGCGAGGTCCACTTCCTCATCGGCCCCAACGGCGCCGGGAAGACCACCCTGGTCGACGCCATCACCGGCCTCGCCAAGTACTCCGGGTCGGTCGTCAAGGACGGCGTCGAACTGCGCGGCAAGAAAGTCCACCACATCGCCCGCAAGGGCATCGGCCGCACCTTCCAGACCGCCACGGTCTTCGAGGGCCTCACGGTCGCACAGAACCTCGACATCGCCGCCGGGTCCGGGCGCTCGCCGTGGGCGCTGCTGCGCCGCCGGGGGCACCTGCCCGACAAGGTGGTCGCCACCATGGACCGCATCGGCCTCAAAGACCAGGCCGACACGCCCGCGGGCATCCTCGCACACGGACAGAAGCAGTGGCTCGAGATCGGCATGCTCCTGGTCTGCGACCCCGACGTGCTGCTGCTCGACGAGCCGATCGCCGGCATGGGCCACGACGAACGCGAGACCACCGGCCTCCTCCTCCACGACATCGCCGCCGATCGCGCGGTAGCCGTGGTCGAGCACGACATGGACTTCATGCGCTCCTTCGCCTCCCGCGTGACCGTGCTCCACGCCGGAGCCGTGCTCGCCTCCGGGTCAGTGGACGAGGTCTCGAAAGACCCGCGCGTGCAGGAGGTCTACCTCGGTACCGCCAGCGCGGAGCCGATCAATGATTTGGAGGCTGTCGATGCTGCGACTTCGTAATCTCACGTGCGGATATGGCCGTTCGGCGGTTGTGCACGGTGTCGACTTGGAGGTCGGTGCTGACGAGGTCGTGTCGGTGATGGGTCATAACGGGGCTGGGAAGACCACGTTGCTGCGGGCTGTGGTCGGGCTGATTCCGGCTATGGGCGGGTCGATCGAGCTCGATGGGGAGCTGGTCAATCGTTGGCCGACGAATAAGCGGGTCAGGGCTGGTGTGGCGTATGTGCCGCAGGGGCAGCAGTGCTTCGGGCATCTTTCGGCGGGGGAGAACCTGCGTCTGGTCGCGGATGGGCGCAAGCGGGGGAAGGCGCTGGTCGATGAGCAGTTGGATTTGTTTCCGGCGTTGCGTTCGTTGCTCGGTCGTCAGGCTGGGCTTCTTTCGGGTGGTCAGCGGCAGCAGTTGGCGATTGCGCGGGCGTTGATCGCTGAGCCGCGGTTGTTGATTCTCGATGAGCCGACTGAGGGCATTCAGCCGAATGTGGTTGCGGAGATCGAGTCGACTGTCGTGGGCTTGGCTAAGCGGGGTGGGTTGTCGGTGTTGTTGGTGGAGCAGCATTTGGGGTTCGCGTTGCAGGCGGCGAGTCGGTTTTATGTGCTGCGTTCGGGTCGGATCGTTTCTGAGGGTGAGGCGGGCGTGGATGCGGATGTGCGGGTGCGGGAGGCGATGGCGATATGAGTGGGTTCGCGTTGTTGCCTGAGACGAGTGAGCCTTTGGCGGTTCGTGTGTATGTGGCGCTTCGCGCCGATCTTATGGCGGGGAGGTTTGAGCCGGGGAGGCGTTTGGGTGAGGAGCGGCTGGCTGGGATTTATGGGGTGTCGCGGACGCCGGTGCGTGAGGCGTTGAGTCGGTTGTCGGCCGATGGGTTGGTGTCGCGTGAGGTTGATGGGTTGTATCCGTATCGGCCGCGGATCGATCAGCTCAATGATTTGTACGAGGTGCGGTTGACGCTTGAGTTGCGCGGGCTGGCGCGGGCCGCTGTCGATTCCGAGGTGCGGCACGATCGTGATTTGCTGGGTCCGGAGTTGGATCGGTGGTATCGGTTGCGGGAGGTGCCGCCGGGTCCTGATGCGGGTTTTGTGGAGTCTGATGAGCGTTATCACTTGACGTTGCTTGCGGCTTCGGGGAATTTGCAGCTTGCGGAGGCTTTGAAGGTGGTGAACAACCGGATTCGTCCGGCGCGGATGTTCGATTATTTCACTGCTGAGCGGATGGCCGACACCATTGCGGAGCACATCGCGATCGCCGAGGGGGCCTTGGAGGGCCGCTATGTGGAGGCGACGTCGATTCTCTCCCGTCATATCGAGACTTCTCGGTCCATCGTGGTCGGTCGTGCTGAGGCGGCTTTGACGTGGGCCCATCTGGCGAACGCCGTCCGTCCCTAGTCCCCTTTTTTTGTGAGAGCGAGAGCTGCCTTGTTCGACCGTATCCTGATCGCCAATCGCGGCGAGATTTCCCGGCGGATCAGCCGTACCGCCCACCGGCTGGGCATTGCGACCGTGGCCGTCTACTCCGAGGCTGATGCGGCGTCGTTGCATGTGCGGGAGGCTGATGTGGCGGTGTGTGTGGGGCCGGCTGCGCCGTCGGAGTCGTATTTGAATGTCGATGCGATCTTGTCGGCGGCGAAGGATACGGGTGCGCAGGCGGTGCATCCGGGGTACGGGTTCTTGGCCGAGAACGCGGAGTTCGCGCGGCGGGTGGCGGAGGCGGGGCTGGTGTTCATCGGTCCTACTCCTGATCAGCTCGAATTGTTCGGCGACAAGGTGACCGCGCGTGAGGCCGCGATGGTCGCTGGTGTGCCGCTCGCTGCGGGGACGGCTGCCCTCGGTTCGGTTGAGGAGGCGGTGGTGGCGGCCGTGTCGGTCGGGTTCCCGGTGATCGTGAAGGCTTCGGCTGGTGGCGGTGGGATCGGGATGCGCGTGGCGGAGGACGCGGCGGAGTTGGCCGAGGTGTTCGCGACGGTGAAGCGGCTGGCTGCGGATAACTTCGGTGACGACGCGGTTTACCTTGAGCGGTATGTGCGCAAGGCGCGGCATGTGGAGGTGCAGGTTTTCGGCGATGGTGTCGGCAGGGTCGTGAGTCTGTCGGATCGCGATTGCACGCTGCAGCGGCGTCACCAGAAGGTCATCGAGGAGGCGCCGGCGCCGGGTCTTCCTGAGGCGGTGCGCGAGGGGATGCATGTGGCGGCCCGTGCGTTGGCGGCTTCGGCCCGGTACCAGTCGGCGGGGACTGTGGAGTTCATCTACGACGCCGAGCGTGAGGAGGCGTCGTTCTTGGAGTTCAATACGCGGCTGCAGGTCGAGCATCCGGTGACCGAGCAGATTCTCGGTATCGATTTGGTGGAGTGGATGATTCGCGTGGCCTGGGGGGACACCGAGTTTCTGGCCGAGGTGCCTGACGCGGGGCCGCCGGTCGTGGGCGCGGCGGTGGAGGCCCGAGTTTACGCTGAGGACCCGGCCCGCGATCACCTGCCGTCGGCGGGGTTGTTGACCTGTGTGGATTTCCCGGCGTCGGCGCGGGTTGACACCTGGATCGAGCGGGGCCTGGACGTCCCGGCGACTTATGATCCGATGCTCGCGAAGATCATCGCCGCCGGTGCGACTCGGGAGGAGGCGTGGGCGGCGCTGGCCGGGGCGCTCGATGCGTCGCGGGTGGAGGGCGTGCACACGAACTTGGGTCAGTTGCGGGCTGCGGCGGTCGACCCGCGTGTGGCGGCCGTTGAGCATGACACGGGTACGGTCGCGACTATTCAGGACGTTTCTGCGCGCATTGACGTGCTCGCCGCCGGTGTGTTGACGACGGTGCAGGATTTTCCGGGCCGGATCGGGTACTGGCAGGTCGGGGTGCCGCCGTCGGGGCCGATGGACGACTACTCGTTTCGCCTCGGCAACCGGGCTTTGGGCAACGATGAGGGTGTGCCGGGTCTGGAGTGCACGATCGCCGGGCCGGCGCTGCGGTTCGGCGTTTCGGTCATGGTCTGCGTTACGGGCGCTCCGGCTTCGGTGACCCTCGACGGCGAGGCCGTTGAGCAGTGGGTTCCGATCGAGGTTCCGGCCGGGGGCGTGCTCGCGGTGGGGCAGATCGCCGACGCTGGCGCTCGCACGTACATTCTCTTTCAAGGGGGCCTTGACGTTCCGACGTTCCTGGGTTCGGCCTCGACGTTCCCGCCCGGGCGCATCGGCGGCTACACCGGTGATCAACTGCGTGTGGGTGACCGGCTTCTCCCGGCGTTCACCGAAGGGCAGGCCGTCGCGCCGGTCCCGGTCGATGAGCGCCCGAGTTTCGGCCACGACTGGACGCTCGCGGTCACGCCCGGTCCGCAGCCGGCGCCGCATTACTTCACGTTCGCGGACATGGAGCGGCTTTATGGCGCGACGTGGTCGGTGCAGGTCCACGCCGGGCGCTCTGGTGTGCGCTTGGATGGGCCGCGGCCGGAGTGGGCGCGCACCGATGGCGGGGAAGCGGGCCTGCACCCGTCGAACCTGCACGACAATCCGTATTCGGTCGGCACCGTCAATTTCACCGGTGACACTCCGGCGCTGTTGGGCCCGGACGGGCCGAGCTTGGGCGGGTTCGCGTGTCCGTTCACCGTGACGACCGCGGACCGGTGGAAGCTCGGGCAGTTGCGCCCCGGGGACACCGTCACTTTCCTGCCCGTCAGCGAAGATGAAGCCGATCGCTTGCGCGCCAAGCCTGTCGCCGCCCCGATTGCTCTCGTCGGGGCGAAGGACGACACGGGGACGCTCGCGCAGGTCGAAGCGGGCGAGGACCGGCCCGCGGTCGCCTATCGGCGCGCTGGGGACGACGCGATCCTCCTCGAATATGGGCCCATGCACCTCGACCTCGGTTTGCGGATGCGGGTCGGGGCGCTCATGGACGCCCTCGCCGCCGCCAATCCGGCGGGGATCATCGACACCACTCCGGGTGTGCGGTCTCTTCACTTGCATGTGGACCCTGACGTGTTGCCGATTCGTGCTCTCACCGGGCTGCTGGTCGAGCTCGAGCAGGACTTGCCCGACATCGCCGGCATGGTCGTGCCCTCGCGTGAAGTGCGGTTGCCGATCTCGTGGAACGATTCGGTCGTGGACGAGGCCATCGCGCGGTATTCGACGAACGTGCGCGATGACGCGCTGTTCAACCCGTCCAATATCGAGTTCATCCGCCGCATCAACGGGCTCGACTCCGTCGAGGACGTGGCGAACATCGCCACCGCCGCCGAATGGCTGGTGCTCGGCCTGGGCGATGTCTACCTGGGCGCGCCCGCCGCTGTCCCGGTCGATCCCAGGCACCGTCTGGTCACCACGAAGTACAACCCGGCGCGGACCTGGACGGCCGAAGGCACCGTGGGCATCGGCGGGTCGTACATGTGCATCTACGGCATGGACTCACCCGGCGGTTATCAGCTCGTCGGCCGCACCGCACCGATCTGGGCGGGGCTGCGCGACCTCGCGTCGTTCCATGACGGATTGCCGTGGCTGCTGCGGTTCTTCGACCGCGTCGTGTTCGAGCGCGTCTCTGAAGAGCAGCTGGCCGAGACGCGCCGCGAGCTCGCCGCCGGCAGAGCCGAGATCGACATCCGTGAAGGCGCCTTCGCCTATGCCGACTACCGGGGCCTCCTGGCCGACAACACCGCCTCGATCGAGGCCTTCCAGACCCGTCAAGCGGCTGCGTTCGAAGCCGAACGCGGGCGGTGGGCCGACGCGGGCGAATTCGACCGCGACCACACCGAACCGGCCCCCGCAGGCGGCGCCGCCGTCGACCTCGCCCCCGGTGAGACCCTCATCGAAGCGCCGATGGCCGCGAGCGTGTGGCGCGTCAGCGTCGCCGAAGGCGATGCGGTGACCGCCGGGGACACCGTGGTGGTCTTGGAGGCGATGAAGTTGGAGATGCCGGTGACCGCAGCGGTGTCGGGTACGGTCACCCGCGTGCTCGCGTCGCCCGGCGACCAGGCCGCACCCGGATCGCCGCTGCTCGTCATCGGCGAACGGTAGATGAACGTGGACAACAAGACAGGGGACTTCGTGAACCGCATGAACGCCGCCCGGCGCGTCGAGGCCGCCTATGCCCGCATCACCGAGGCCGACCGGCCCGGGATGTGGATCGCCCTGCGCGACAAGGCCGACGTGCTGGCCGAGGCCGCCCGAGTGGATGCGTCGGGGGCGGACCTGCCGCTGGCCGGGACGGTGTTCGCCGTCAAGGACAACATCGACGTGGCCGGACTGGCCACGACCGCGGCATGCCCGTCGTTCGCCTACGAACCCGAGCGCGACGCGACCGCAGTGGCGCGGCTGCGGCGGGCCGGGGCGATCTGCCTGGGCAAGACGAACCTCGACCAGTTCGCCACCGGCCTGGTCGGCACCCGCAGCCCCCACGGGCCCGTCGCCTCCGCCGCCGACCCCGAACTCATCTCCGGCGGCTCTTCGTCCGGGTCGGCGGTCGCCGTCGCCCTCGGCATCGCCGACTTTGCGCTCGGCACCGACACCGCCGGATCCGGCCGCGTCCCGGCCGCCCTCAACGGGATCATCGGCATCAAAGCCAGCCTCGGCCTCGTGCCCGTCGACGGCGTCGTGCCCGCCTGCCCCTCCTACGACTGCGTGACCGTCTTCGCCCGCGACCTCGCCCTCGCGACCGAAGCGGTGCGCCTCATGGCCAGCCGCGTGCACGCCCTCACCGCCGGATCGGACACGCCGTGGCCTCGTGATGTCGATCCGGCCTCGCGCGAGTGGCCCTGCGATGTGGTCCTCGCCGCCCCGGCCGAGCCGCGCATCGCGGTCCCGGTCGCGGCCAACCTCACCGCTGTGGATCCTGCGTTCGGGCCGCTCTGGGAATCGGCGCTGGCCGAGTTCAAGGCCACCGGGGCCGAACTCGTCCCGGTCGACGTGCAGCCACTGCTCGATGCGGCGCTGCTGCTCTACGAAGGCGCTCTCGTGGCCGAACGCTACGACGCCTTCGGCGCCCACATCGACGCCCACCCGGACGACGCCGACCCCACGGTCGCCGAGATCGTCAGGGGCGCGAGCAAATTCAGCGCCGCCGACCTCGTGACCGACCAGCAGCGGCTGCGCGCCGCCCGCAAGAACGCCGAGGCGCTGCTCGACGGGTTCGACGCGCTGCTGCTGCCGACCGCACCGCTGCACCCGTCCATCGCGGAGGTCCAAGCGGCCCCGATCGCCGTCAACGCCGCCATGGGCACCTATACGAACTTCGTGAACCTCCTTGATATGGCCGCCGTCGCCATCCCCACCGGGACGGCGGGCGCCAAGGGCTTCGGCGTGAGCGTCATCGTCCCCGCCTTCAACGACCAAGTCGCGATCGACCTCGCCGCCCGCGTCCAAGGCGTCGCCTCCCCGCTGTTCGCCCCGGCCGAGACCGAACTGATCGTCTTCGGCGCGCACCTCACCGGCATGCCGCTCAACGGCCAACTGACCGACCTGGGCGCACGATTCGCCGGGGAAACGCGGACCGCGGCGGCGTACCGGATGTACGCGCTGGACACGCAGCCGCCGAAACCGCTCGTCGTCAGAAGCGAGCACGGCGCGAGCCTGCCGGGGGAACGGTGGCTCCTGAACCCGGCCGCGTTGGGCCGCTTCCTGCACGCACTGCCAGCGCCGATGACCCTCGGCAAGGTCGAACTCGACGACGGCACCTGGGCGACCGGGTTCGTCGCGAACGGGGCGGCAGGCACCGACATCACCGAGGCCGGGGGCTGGCGCGCCTACCGCAGTTGATTCGAAGAGGATTGCGGTCGGGCCCGGAGTGTTTCGGGCCCGACCAGTCGAGAGCCGGGTCGCCGCGGTGCAGTCCCGCCATCAGGTTCGGCGCGCTGGGTTTCTTCCTCAAATCCGACGATCCGCACCATTTGATCGCGGGCGTGCGCGCTCTGGCGGTCGGGGGTGCGGCGTTCTCGCCGCGGGTCGGCCGCTGGTTGCTGCGCCGCCAGACCGGCGAACGCGAAAACCGATCCACCAAGGCCCGCGCCACGGTCGCGGCCCTCACCCCGAGGCAGCGGGACCTCCTGGCCGAAGTCGGGAAGGGACAGTCGAACGCGCAGGTCGCGAAGGCCCTGCGATTGTCGGAAGGCACCGTGAAGCAGTACCTGAGCGCGCTGTTCACCGCCCTCGGCATCGACAACCGGGTGCAGGCGGCGATCATCGCCTGCGAAGCGGGTCTGGACACCGACCGGTAAGGCCCCGCGTCGAATGTCGCACCCTCGTGCCATGATCGCGCGCATGGATCACACCCTGCTCAATACCCACCTCGTCACCGAAGCCGCCAAGCTCAAGGCCGCCTTCGCGACCGCCGCACCCGACGTGAAGGTGCCCACCTGCCCCGATTGGACCGCGGCCGACCTGATCGACCACGTCACCGAGACCTACGACCACAAGATCCAGTCGATGCGGCTCATGCGCGCGCCCGGTGAGGACTTCCGCATCGACCGCCCCGGCGGGCCCGCGGCGCAGTTCGACGGCGCGCTCGCTGATCTGATCGCCGAATTCGCAAGCCGAGGGCCCGAAAGCCTGTCCTACACCTGGTACGGCCCCGACCAGTCGGTCGGTTTCTGGATCCGGCGCATGGCCCAGGAGACGGTGATCCATCGAGCCGATGCCGAACTCGCCGCCGGACAACCGATCAGCCCCGTCGACGACGCACTCGCGCTCGACGGCATCGACGAGATGCTCACGGTCATGCTCACCTGGGGCAGTCGTGCCTTCCGCGACTCCGTCGCCGACGAGATCGCCGCCAACAACGGCCTCGAAGTCGCCCTCCAGGCCGGAACGCAGTCCTGGACGATCCAGGTCGATCCGGAGGGCGTGTCCGCAGTCGAAGGCGTCACGGCCGCCGCCCAGGCCACGCTCACCGGCACACCCGACGAGGTCCTCCTGTGGTTGTGGCGCCGCCTCCCGGTCGACGCTCTCGACGTCAAAGGCCACCGGACCAAGCCGGAAGCGCTGTACGACCTCATCGGCGCCTTCGCGCAGTGAACGCGATGCCAAGCGCCGCAACGTGGAAGGACGCTTCAATGCTGATCGCGATGGCAGGACCGCCTGCCGCAGGGAAATGCGCGGTCGCCGAGGCGCTCGGGCGAGTTCTGCCCGCCCCGGCGGTGTCGGTCGACCCGATCGAGGCGGCGTGGACCGTTTCCTGAGACGGCGCCGGGCGCCGCGTGTCAGCTTGCCGGTTCCTCGGGAACGACGTGTTTTCGCGGGTGGCGGAGGGCGCCGAAGTAGACGCCGAGGAGGATCAGCGGCGCGCCCGCAAGCAGCGACCAGGTGAGCGGCTCATCGTCGAGCCACGCTGACAGCATGATCGTCACCACCGGGATCACCACGAACGCGTAGGAGGACCGCGACGGACCCCACCGGGCGATCAGCTGCACGTAGAGGATGAACGTCAGCACCGACCCGCCGACCACGAGATAGGCGATCGCCCACCACGTCTCGGCCCGCTCCGGCAGCACCCACTGGTCGCCGACCGCGATCGACCCGACCAGCAGCGCCAGCGCCGCGGCGGTCATCCCGACCGCATTCATCGTCACCGGGTTCGTCTTCGGCAGCCGGTGCACCAGGATGCTCGCCTGCGCGAACGAGAGCACCGCGCCCAGGACCGCCAGCAGTGCCGGGAGCGGGACGTCGCCGCGCAGCGGCGCCTGCGCGATCACGGCGACGCCGGTCACGGCGAGCACGGTGCCGACCAGCAGACTCGACCGGAACCGCTCCTGGTGCTGGGCGGCCGACAGCAGCAACGTCACCAGCGGCACCAGCGAGAGCAGCGTCTGGCCGAGCCCGGCATGGATGTGGACGAGGGCGTAGTACGCCAGCGCGAAGGGGACGGCGAAGTTGAGCATCCCGAACAGGACGGTTCCGGCGAGCGGCCTGCCGCGGGGCATGGGCAGGCCGCGGACGGCCATGATCGCCAGCAGGATGACCGCGGCGGCGCCGAAGCGGGCCGAGGCGCCCCAGAGCGGGTCGAGTTCGCGGTTGGAGAAGCGCACGCCGACGGCGTTGCCACCGGCGAGGATCGATGCGGCGACGAACAGGGCCACACCGACGCGGTCGTTGCGTCGCCTCATGGCCTCACCGTAGGTCCGGGCCGATGTGTTCGGACGCGGACTTGCGCAATCGCGTCCGGCTTGCGACCGGGATGTGGTCGGCGGCGGGCGCTTGTGCTAGGGTTCGGCCCATGTCTACGGCAGTTCGTTGGTATCAGCGCTTTACGCTGGCTCCGGGTGGAGCCGGTAGTCACGTGCGCTGACTAGACGAACACCCGGAGCCAGCAAGGCAGCGACACGAGTCGCTGCCTTTCGTCGTTACGGCGGGCCGGCACCGGGGTGAACTACCGCGAGTGGACTGGGGCCCGCCCCGCATCGAAGATGGGACCCGCACGCGATGACCACGCCCGCCGACCACACCACGCAGACCAACGACCTGCGCGTACTCGACTTCCAGCCGCTCGTGCCCCCCGCCGTCCTGCGCGGCGAACTCCCACTCGGCCCCGACCGGGCCGCGCTGGTCGAGCACAGCCGCAAAGCCGTCAACGACGTCCTCTCGGGCGTCGACGACCGGCTCCTGTTGGTCGTCGGCCCCTGCTCGGTCCACGACGGGGCCGCCGCGAAGGATTACGCGCAGCGCCTCGCCGCCGCCGTCGCCCCGCTCTCGGACGCCCTCTGCGTGGTCATGCGCGTCTACTTCGAGAAGCCCCGCACCACCGTCGGCTGGAAGGGCCTCATCAACGACCCCCACCTCGACGGCACCCACGATGTGGAGCTCGGCCTGCGCCTCGCCCGGCAGGTGCTGCTCGATGTACTCGACACCGGTCTGCCCGTGGGTTGCGAGTTCTTGGAGCCGACGAGTCCGCAGCACATCGCCGACGCCGTCTCCTGGGGTGCGATCGGCGCCCGCACCACCGAGAGCCAGGTCCACCGCCAGCTCGCCTCGGGCCTGTCCATGCCCGTCGGCTTCAAGAACACCACCGACGGCGACCTGACCTCCGCGATCGACGGCTGCCGGGCGGCCGCCGGCGACCACGTGTTCTTCGGCGTCGACGAGGACGGGCGCGCCTCCATCGTCTCCACCAGCGGCAACCCCGACTGCCACATCATCCTGCGCGGCGGCCGCGGCGGACCCAACTACTCCAGCGAAGACGTCCGCGACGCCCTCGCGCTCCTGGCCAAGCACGACATGCCCCAGCGCCTCGTCGTCGACGCCAGCCACGCCAACTCCGGCAAAGACCACGTCCGCCAAGCCGAAGTCGTCCGCGAAGTCGCGGCCCGGATCGCCGCGGGGGAGCAGGGCATCGCCGGGCTCATGATCGAGAGCTTCATCGAGCCCGGCCGGCAGGAGCCCGGCCCGCTCGGCGAGCTCACCTACGGGCAGTCGGTCACCGATGCCTGCGTCGGCTGGGATGAGACCGCGGCGCTGCTCGGTGAACTGGCCGAGGCCGTTCGCCGAGCCCGCGCCTAAGACGAAAGAGGCCCCCGACCGCGGCGCGGTC
>DATABR010000052.1:0-6524 GCA_036259435.1 Glycomyces sp. | reverse complement strand
GGCGGGTCGGGCTGCGGCTCATCGCGTGGTACCGGCGCCGTCTGTCGCCTCGCGTCCAGGTGCGGTGCCGGTTCACGCCGACCTGCTCGGGCTACGGCTACCGGGCCGTGTCCCGCTACGGCCTGTGGGTCGGCGGGCGGCTCGCACTCGGGCGGGTGCTGCGCTGCCGACCGGGCGTGACGCCCGGCACCCATGATCCGGTGCCCGCTCCCTGAGGCGACCGTTAAAATCCTGCTCATGAGTGACTCGAACCTCGCCAGCCGGCAGTCCGACATCGCGACCAGCGACGACCGCGACGCCAAGCCCCGCAGCCGTCCCGTCAAGCCCGGCCACCTGGAGGTCGGTGAGTTCACCTCCGGCCATATCGGCGCATCGTCGCCGTTCGGCACCGACTCCTTCCCGCTGCCCGTGCGCTCGATCTACTACGAGCACTCGGGGCCGGTTACCACGCGCATCCTGGAGGACGAGCGCCACTAGGGCTCCGCCCCGGCACTCACTCGACGTGCTGCGCGAACACCGCCACCGAGCGGCCCAAGTTCGGCAAGTTCATCGTCGAGTCCATTGTGCTGTGGCAGGACGCCTACCACGTGGACGGCTTCCGCTTACCTGATGGGTCATCATCCGAAGTCGAACCTCCTTGCGGTGCAAGCGGCTCTGGACGAGGACATTCTGCTGTACGGGGAGGGCTGGAACTTCGGGGAGGTCGCGAACGACGCCCTGTTCGAGCAGCCCACGCAGGTCAACATGGCGGGCACCGGGATCTAGGATCCGACCACGCAGGGCTTCGGCTCGGGCCTCTGGACCGACGACAACGACGGCACCGCAACGGATACGGAGCTCGCGGCGCTGCTACACGCCCAGGACCTGACGAAGCTCGGACTGGTAGGCAACCTCGCTGATTACACGTTCACCGCCGCAGACGGCGAAGCGACCACCGGCGCCGAGCTCGACTACAACGGGACCGGCGCCGGGTACACCGCCCAGCCCCGGCGAAGCTGTGAACTATGTGGACGCCCACGACAACGAGATCCTTTTCGACGCTCTGGCCTACAAGCTGGGCGATGTGAGCGGGACCGAGCGCACGCAGTGCAGGTGCTCTCCATGGCGGCCTCGGTGCGGGCCTGCCGCCCGCGTGGACGAGCGAGGCCAAGTGGCCCTATGCCGAGGACGCGATCGCCGCGGTGGACCAGCCCTCGTGCGCGGACATCGGCCTGGCGAACCAGCGGTACCTGGAATTGCTCCGGATCGCGTCCTCGACCAGCGCGTTCAGCCTCGGTGACGCGGAAGCCGTGGCCGACCGGGTCTCGTTCCCGCTCTCGGGCACGGAGTCCGAGGCTCCGGGCGTGATCACCATGCGCACCGACCTCGACGGCCTCGACGACGCTTTCGAGTCGGTCACCGTGGTGTTCAACGCGAGCCCGGAGGCGACCTCTCAGACCGTTTCCGAGGCGGCCGGTTCGGTGCGGCGCTGCATCCGGTCCTCCAGGGCTCGGCCGATGCGGCGTTCGCGGACGCGGGCTTCGACGACGCGACCGGCGCGTTCGCTGTGCCGGCTCGGACGGTGGCGGTGTTCGTGAGCTGAGGTTCGGTCGGCAGTACATCGAGAAGTTGTAGCGATCAGCTAACGAAACCGGCCTTGACAGGGCGGGAATACTAGGGATTAGTTTCGGATCCCTGAAACCGGGGCGGGCGCGGCACCCGTCCCGGTTTAGTGTTTTCGCTGCGCCTATTCACGGCTCGCGAGGTTCGCCGTGGCAAATCTGAGGGGGACGGGCCTCGCGGGTGCCGGTTACGATCGGTCCATGACGTACCCCCCGCAAGACGCCGCCGCGGCCGGCGACCAGAACGGGCAGTCCCCGCCGCCGCCGGGCGGCTACGCCCCCGGGCAGGTCGGCGCCGACGGCGCGTACCCGACGTCGCAGGTCCCGGCCTCGAGTTATGCGCCGACGCAGTCGGCCGCGGGAGGGTATCCTGGGCAGTTCGATCCTGGTCAGCCCCAGCCGTACCCGCAGCAGGGCTACAGCCCGTACGTGCAGTACGGGCCGCCGCCGGTGCAGCCGAGCACGAAAAGCGGCGGCACCGCGTTCCTGGTCATCGGCGTGGTGATCCTCATGGTTCTCGGCGGGGTCGCGGGGTTTCTCTTCATCGGCGGCGGGGATGACGCGGAGTCCACCGGGGCTTCCGACGACACGACCGGCGAGAGTGGTGAGGAGGCGCCGGAGGAGCCCGGCGGGGAGGACCCGACCGAGGAGTCCGCGCCCGTGCCGTCCGGCACTCATCTGGAGGTGGCTTCGCTCGGTTCGGTCACGCCGATCCCCGGCGCGGAATGGCAGCCGTACGTAGGTCCGGGTGTGTCGTCCGAGCCACTGGCCGACGCCGAGCTCTACGCGGTCAACCACACCGAGACCTGGATCTCCGTCTTCGCCGTGGGGCTGTTCTCCGGCGCGTATGCCGCCTTCGATCCGAGCGACCTGAACGCGAGCGCCGCGAGCGCGGCCGAGGTCTGGCTGGGCGACGGGTTCGACTCGGTCCAGGACTATCAGATGGGCGAGATGACCTTCACTGAGGTCGAAGTGGACGGTCGGCCGGGAGTGCTGGCGGAGTGGCGCAACTCTTGGACGTCGGCCGCTCCGGAGACCACGGACTTGTACGAGGACACCGCGCTCCTGGTGGTGGACGTGGACGGCGTGAACGGCTTCATCGGCGTCGCGAGCGTTTCCGAGTCGGGTGCGGCGATGTACGACCCGGCGATCGAGGCGCTGCTGGCGACCGATTTCGACGCCCAGACTGCTTAAGCGGCGGGCGCGTAGTAGCGGGACCCGCCGGAGGGCGGCCACGTTCGATGCGCTCAATGTAGGCGGCGACTGTTGGCGAGCACTGCAAGGCCTTTGCCGGATGCACTCGCACAGCGGCGAACTCCATCGGGCAAAGGCCTTGCTGTTCCTCTCCGGCGTTGCAGGTCCTAGTGGTGGAAGAACCCGAGCGGAACGACCACGATCTTGAATTCGGCATCAGGATTACCGATGTTGGAGAAGTTCTCGCCGAAGTTGCCGTCGACCACGTACAGCTTGGACCGGAACTTGGCGGCCGTGGTCGCCCACTCGGAGCCCACATCGATCCCCTTGACGATCGTTCCGGTGGTCAGCGACCGGTTGAGCCTGATCTTGAACACGCCGTCGGGATTGACGACATAGAGCTTCCTTCCGATCAGCACCAGACCGTCGGTCCCGGCGTCCAGCGAGCCGCCGCGGAGGGAGATACGCCGAGCGTCGGCCACTCCCTCGGCGTCGGCATCGATGACATAGAGGGCTCCGCCGGTTTCGTCGGCGGTGAACGTCTGGCCCACGATGAGCTGTTCGCCGTCGCGCGTGGCCACGATGCCGTTGGCGCCGACGTCCTGGCTCTGGACCCAGTCGCCGCCCAGCTCGATGCGTTCGGGCGAGCCGATGGTGCCGTCCTTCGCGATCGGCACCTTGAACAGCTGCGGAGCGAAGGAGTCGGTGAACCAGGCCGCGTCCTCGGTTATGAACACGTCATTGAGAAACTCGCCGGGGACTTCGACGTCGACCACCAGATCGCCGGTTTCGATGTCGTAGACGCGAAAGCTCGGTGCGACGCCGGGGAAGAAGTTCGGTCCGCCTCCGGCGACCCAGAGTCGATCAAAGCGGTCGACCTTCATGCCGAGCGCTCGCTTGTCCGTCCCGGGTGAGGCGACGAATGCTTCGACGTCCTCGGTGCGGAGGTCGATCCGCAGGATGGAGCCGTCGGCCAGCGAACCGGTGTAGGCCATACCCTCGTCGAAGGCGATGCCCTCGGGGGAGAACCCGTTCGGAAGCTGGATTTCGTCGAACTGGTGCTTGGCCGAGGCGGGGGCGGCGAGTAGGCCGACGGTGATCGGCACCGCCAAGGCGACCGAGAGTATGGACGTGAGCGGGCGTCTCATGCTGTTCCCTTCCGAGCCGGACGGCTCAGTTCGTGTTCGCGTTTTCGCGGCCCTGGTCGCGCACCGGCTCTCGGCATGGCAAGCAGCCGGACGCGACAGGACCGCTTGGCGCAGGATGAGTCCAGTTGACGACGTATCAAGTGGCCCTGGTCTGCACGCGAATCATGCCACTGAGTCGACGATTCATCCCGAAAATGGAAGTTTGATGGATTGCTGCAGCTTCGCTCACATAACGGACGACGACCGGTGCTCGGCGGAGGTGCATCCAAAGGCGTTCGCGCGCCTCGAAGCAGTCCTTACGAGCCAGAGCGGGTGAAGGCCGACTCGACCTCGTCGTAGTGGTCGGTCCACCAGCGGAGGAGGTTTTCCCGGGGCACGAGGAGGTGGTCGCAGGTGGGGTCATCGCGTTCATAGTGGAGCCACAGGATCCAGAAGCTCGTGATCTGATGCCACCACAAGCGGCGCACCGCCTCGGCGAGCGATGCGCCGTCCATCGGGACGGCCTCGCGGTATCCCTCGACGAACGCGGCCACTCGCCCCAGGTCCACTTGCCCGTCGGCTGCTTTGAAGTGCAGAATCGCGGCACGAACGACCTCATCGCTCAGCGGCTTGCGCTGCAGCCGGTCCCAATCGAGGACGGCTTCGACCGCGCCGGCGTTCCACAGCAGGTTGCTGCTGGTGAAGTCGCCGTGGATCCAACCCGAATCGGCGGAGGAACCGGCACTGTCGGGCCGCGACTCGCGGTACTCGGCGATCAGCGCGCGGCGGGCGCGCAGCATTGCGACCGCAGAGGCGTCGAACGCATCCGGTTCGTCTTTGGCCGCTATCACCGCCAGGAGCCGGTCGGCCTCGGCCAGGGCCTGCACGGCGGTCTTCGGTTCGGGGGGAGCGGACAGCGACGGGCGAGGGTCGAGCGCCTTGCCGGGGGTCGTTGGGAGAGCTTGCGCCAATTGCGATTCCAGGTGCCGGTGCAGCTGCCCGAGGAGGGAGCCGAGGTATCCGGTCTGGTCCATGGTGAGGTCGGTGCCCGGGATTCGCGCGCCTTCGACCCAGGGGAACAGGCAGAAGGCGCGGTCGCCGATCTCGACCACCGGGTCGCCGCCCGGCCCGGGAACCGGCACGGGGACCGGCAGACCTGTGCCGGCGAGCGGCCCGAGCACGGCGAGATTCCGGCGGACGACGTCCGGCGCGGCATCGGCGATCATCTTGAGCGCGAAGGAGCCGTCGGCGGTGTCGAGCCGCCAGTTCCGGTTCATCAACCCCTCGGGAAGGAACCGGCTCGCGTCAACGGGAAGCAGTCCGTAAGCACGGATCAGCGCAGGCAGTTCGGCAGGGGTGTCGATCAGTCGGCTCCTTCTCTCTGGTTGCGGTTCAGGCGATCCGAACTCGGTAGAGCTCGGTGCTCGCCACGGTTCGGTCGCGTTCTTCGGCCATCGCTTGGCGGCGGGGGTCGGCCATGTAGGCGTCCAGCGCGGCCTGGTTCGGGAAGCGGTAGACGTGGACCTCGTGCGGGTGCCCTCCGGCTCCGTCTCCGATCGCGCGTGCCAGCAGCTCGCCCCCGTGCTCGGGGACGAGCGCGGTCACCTTGTCCTCGTATGCGGTCATGTCCTTCTCCGCACCGGGCAGCGCGCGGAGCAGGCAGCAGAGTTCGATGGCGGTGTCGCTCATGGCGACCATGATCCCAGGCGCGTCCGCTCAGTGCTCGTCCTCGTCGGGCACCCAGCGGAGGATGCGAGGGTTTTTGGCCTTCTGCAGGAGGCAGCGCATGACGACCTTCGGGAGTAAGACGGTTGCGCGGTTCGCTTGGCAGCGGCACGATGTGACGGTGACTGACGCGCACCATTTCGGCCGCTGGGAGCCCGCCCCGCCGACTGAGGTTCACGACCTGTTCGCCCCCGTGGCCTCGCCTTGGTGGATCGCCGGTGGCTACGCGATCGAGCTCGCCGTCGGGCGCCCGTTCCGGGAGCACGGTGACGTGGACGTGCTGCTGCTCCGGCGGGACCAGCTGGTGGTGCAGCGGGTCTTGGACGATTGGGAGTGGTGGGCGGCCGACCCGCCGGGGCGGCTTCGGCCCTGGGCGCGTGGGGAAGTGCTGCCGCCCGAGGTGCACGACATCTGGTGCCGCCCGGGCCCGGACGAGCCGTGGCGGATGCAGTTCATGCTCGACGGGTTCGAGGACGACGAGTGGGTCTCGCGCCGCGACCCGCGAATCCGACGCCCGGTGTCAGAGCTGGGGCGCGTGAGCGCGGACGGCATCCCCTACCTGGCCCCAGAAATCCAGCTGCTCTATAAGGCGAAAGCGCCGCGCCCCAAGGACGAAGCGGACTTCACGGCCGCACTCCCGATCCTGGACGCGTCCCAACGCCGATGGCTTCGCGAAGCGCTCACGACGGCCTACGGCCCGCATCCCTGGCAGGCCCGCCTCGCCGATTGACGCGCCTGGCGAGCGATGCGATTCAATCTGGATGCGCCGCACTGCCGCATCCATGAGACTTGCGCGTATGCGGAACCAACTCGCGCCGTTCTATGCCGTCTCCGGCGCTCCCGCGAGCGGGAAGTCCGCCGTGCTGCCCGAGTTGCT
>DATABR010000051.1:0-8974 GCA_036259435.1 Glycomyces sp. | reverse complement strand
GCGCGCGGGCGGCCTCAGCCTGCCGCCCGCGCGCCCGGTCTAATCGTTGATCGCGCGCAGCACCGGTTTCGCGGTCAGGGCCTCGCGGAGCTCCGGCGAGGCGGCGATCGCCTCGCTGGCCACGGTGAACGTGACCTGCTCGCCGGGAACGAGTGTGATCAAGGCCTTGTCCACCACCGCATCGGGGTCGACGCGGTCGGCGAAGACGCACAAGTCGCGCAACACGGTCTCGGCGGTGACAGTGATCGTGACGCCGCCGTCCACCACGGCGGTCTCGGCGGTGAACCGGGCCTTGGGCCAGTCCATGTCCTTGTCCTCCTCGGTGAACCAGGTCGCGCGAGGAAAGTCCTCGCGGCCGGTCACCAAGAACTCGCCGTCCTTCGGGACGGCGCCGGGCTCGAGTTCGAGCACCGCCGTGTCGTGCCGGTCGATCTCCATCTGAACGAGCGCGCGGCCGAGGATGCGGCCCTCTGCGTTGCACTTCCAGAAGCCGACGACGCCCTTCCAGGTCTCGGCGGCGTCGTTGACGACCACCATCTTCAAGCCCTCGCCATCGGGCTGGAAGGTCACCATGCGCTGGGCGTAGGCGTCCTTGAGCGCGTACCACAGCGGTTTGAGGCGCTCCTCGCCGTCGATCGCGGCCCAGGAGGTGACCGGCCAGCAGTCGTTGAGCTGCCACACGATCGAGCCGGTGCAGTAGGGCTGGAGCGAGCGGAAGTACTCGATGCCGAGGCGCATCGCCCTGGCCTGGTTGACCTGCGTGAAGTACAGCCAGTCGTCGAAGTCGCGCACGGGCGGCAGGTGGGCGTCGAGACCGCGCTGGAGGTTGGCCTGGCCGTTGTCGGCCTTCTGGTGCCACAGCATGTTCGGCGTCTCGGCCTCGAGCGGCTCGTCGGTGACCATGCGCCGCACCGTGGCCCACGTGGGCGGGGCCTGGTAGCCGAACTCGGCTACGAAGCGGGGCTTCCAGTCGCGGTAGCGGGTGTAGTCCTCGTCGTTCCACACGTCCCAGATGTGGACGGACGCGTGCGCCTGCTCGTTCGGGTGCAGTTCCCGAACACCGGAGTAGGGGCTCCCCGGCCAGTAGGGCCGGGTGCCGTCCACTTCGGCCACGACCTTCGGCAGCAGTTCGTGGTAGTAACCCGCGCCCCAGGTGTGGTCGCCGAGGACGCCCTGCCAGCCCCAGTCGTGCCAGCCCCAGATGTTCTCGTTGTTGCCCGTCCAGGTCACCAGGCTCGGATGGGGGGCCAAGCGGGCCAGGTTGTCCCGCGCTTCCGCCTCCACTTCGGACCAGAACGGCTCCTCTTCCGGGTAGGCGGCGCAGGCGAACAGGAAATCCTGCCCCACGAGGAGTCCGAGTTCGTCGCAGATCCGGTAGAAGTCCTCAGACTCGTAGACCCCGCCGCCCCAGACGCGGATGTAGTTGATCCCGGCCGCGATCGCCTGCCGCAAACGACGTTCGATGCGCGCGGGGTCGATGCGGCTGAACAGCGCCTCGTCGGGGATCCAGTTGACGCCCTTGACCCATACGGGCTCGCCGTTGACCCGCAGCGTGTACGGGCGGCCGTCCGCGTCCGGCTCGGTGTCGAGCTCGGCGGTGCGAAAGCCGATCCGGCCGGTCCAGGAATCGCAGTCCTCCTCGCCGGCGCGCACGGTCACGGCGGCGTCGTAAAGCGGTTGCGCGCCACGGTCGTGCGGATACCAGAGCTCCGCGTCCGGAACCTCGACGCGCACGTTCGCGGTTTCGACTCCGGCCGCCAGCCGCACGGTCGCCGCGCACCCGGCGACCTCGCACAACAGGTCCACGTCGGTGTCGGCGGATTTCTTCAGGCGGACCGAGAAGTCCACGACCCCGCGCCCGTCCTTGAGCGAGACGCGCGGCACGACCTCGTCGACGCGCGCGGTCCGCCAGCACTCCAGGCGCACCGGCCGCCAGATCCCGACCCCGGCGAGGTTCGGACCCCAGTCCCAGCCGAAGTTGCAGGCGGCCTTGCGAATGAAGTTCCCCGGCTCGGGGTAGGCGTTCGGGCGGTCGCCGAGCCGCTCGCGCTGGGCCTCGGCGTAGGCGTACGGCGAGGTGAAGGCCACCACGAGATCGTTGGCGCCCTCGCGGATCGCCTCGCGCGCGTCGAAACGGTAGCGGCGGTGCATGTTGGCGGCCTCGCCGATGACGACGCCGTTGAGGCTGACCCGGGCAACGGTGTCGAGCCCGTCGAAGACGAGGTCGATACCGTCCCAGTCGCCCGCTTCGACTGCGTCTTTTCCAACGGTGAAACCGGTGCGGTAGGTCCAGTCGGTCCGGCCGATCCACGCGAGCGTGCGCTCGGCGTCGTCGACGTACGGGTCGCCGATCAGGTCGGCGGCCAGCAGGTCGGTGTGGACGACGCCGGGCACCGTCGCGGGAACGCCCTCGACGACCACCGGCGCTCCGCGGTCGCCGGAGACGGTCCAGCCTTCGTGCAGGGTTCGCTTGGTGCTCAAAGAGGCTCCTATGCCTTGTTAGCGCGGTTGGGGAACGGCACGGGACGCTCGATTTCGAACTTCCCGAGTCGGACCGGATCAAACCTTGATGCCGGACAGAGTGCCCATGATGCTGCGCCTTCGCTTCATCAAGCGCATCACCACCTGACGCCATGATTTCGGACAGGACGATGCCCTTGATCCTGAGTTCTCTGCTTCATCAAGCGCATCGCCACGTTCCTCACGCCTTGATTCCCGAGAGGGCGATGCCCTTGATGAAGTGCTTCTGGAACAGGAAGAAGAACACCACGGTGGGGAGCGTAGCCATCATCGAGGCGGCCATCGCCACGCCCATCGAGCCGGGACTGGAGACGATCGTGTTGCTCAGGTTCGACAGCGCGATCGGCAGGTTGAACAGCTCGTCGGTGCGGATGATGATCAGCGGCCACAGGAAGTTGTTCCACTCCCCCAGCGCCACGAAGATCGCCATCGCCGCCAGCGCGGGGCGCAGCAGCGGCAGCACGATCTGCCACCAGATGCGCCACTCGCTGGCCCCGTCCACCCGCGCGGCGTGCACGAGCTCGTCTGGGATCGACCGCAGGTACTGCACCAGGAAGAACACCACGAAGGACTTCGCCAGCCCCGGGACGATGTAGCCGAGGTACGAGTCGGTCATGCCCAGGTCGGAGGTGAGCAGGTAGTTGGGGATGAGGCTGACCTGCCAGGGGATCATCATCGAGGAGATGATGACCACGAAGATGATGCGGCGGCCGGGCGCCATGGTTTTGGTGAGCATGTACGCGGCCAGGGAGGCGATGAGCAGGCTCAGCACGGTCACGACGACGGTGACGCCGAACGTGTTGGCCGCGAAGCGGAAGAACCCGCCCGAGACCTCCTCCCAGCGCTGGAAGACACCGGGGACGGCGTCGGGGTTGGGGGCGTCCCCCGTGGTGGGGGCGCTCGGGTCGTAGAACGAGTCCACGGACGGGTCCTGCGGGAAGAACGTCGGCGGGTTCTTCATCAGCTCGGGGACGGTCTTGAAGGCGGCGATGATCATCCACCAGAAGGGGATGAGGACCACGACCGCCCAGAGGTAGAGCGGGATGCGGGCCAGTTCGGCGGCGGTGTTGACCTTCTTGGGTCGCTTGGTGACCGCGTCGGCCGCGGCGATGGTCTTGACGCTCATCGGTCGAACTCCTTGAAGGTCTTCGTCACGCGCAGCTGGACCAGGGTGACCAGGAAGATGATGGCGAACAGGATCCAGGCGATGGCGGAGGCGTAGCCGAGCTGGAACCGGTTGAAGCCCATGTCGTACAGGTAGGGGACGATCGTCAGGGCGCTGTCGAGCGGGCCGCCGACGACCGAGGCCGATCGGCGCCACAGCAGGTAGACGGGTTCGAAGATCTGGAATGCGCCGATGGTCGAGGTGATGAAGACGAACACCAGGACCGGGCGCAGGAGCGGCAGCGTGATGTGCCAGAACTGGCGGCCCTTGGAGGCGCCGTCGATGGAGGCCTGTTCGTAGAGCTCTTCGGGGATGGCGTTGATGCCCGCGACGAACAGGACCATCGCGTATCCGGCGCCGCCCCAGACGGCCATGGTGACCAGGATCGGGATGCTCATGCTCGGCTCGGCGAGCCAGGACCGGTTGGAGCCGCCGAAGAACCGCACGACGGTGTTCGCCAGGCCCCAGGAGTCGACCATGAAGATCCACTTCCACACCAGGACGATGCCGACGCCCGCGGAGACCGAGGGCAGGAAGAAGACCGTGCGCAGGAGCCGGTCGCGCAGCGACGTGGTCTTGAAGGCGACGGCGAGGACCATGCCGAGCGCGATGGTGAGGATCACCGAGCCGATCACGTACTTGAAGGTGTTCCAGATGGCCGTGTGGAACCGGTCGTCGTTGACGATGAGCTCGGTGAAGTTGTCGAAGCCGACGAACGTGGGCTCGCTGATGGCGTTGAAGTCGGTGAGCGAGTAGTACATCGAGCGGATCAGTGGGTAGATCAGGAACACGATGAACAGCAGCGCGAACGGCACCAGCATGGCGTAGGCCGGGCCGTACTGCTGGAGGCGGTGACGCGGGCGCGGCGCGGGCCGAGGCGGTGCGGCCTCAGGCGCCTCGGCCCGCTCAAGGCTGGCGGTCTGCTTGGCAGTCAAGGAAGTTCTCCGAAGCGGTGAAGGTGGTGGGGCGGGTCGGCGCGGCCTTCTGTAGTGCCAGTTCTGCTCCTCAATGGAGTGAAATCGGCGCCGCCGGTGAGCCGTGCATCGGCACGGTTCGCACCGGTGTCGGGAGCGCGCCCGCCCCACCCGGTCGGCGGGCTACTGCGTCAGGGTCGCTTCCATCTCGGCCTTCGCGGTGGCGAGGGCCTCTTCGACCGGAACGCCGTCGAGCACGATGGATTGGAGGGCGAGCTGGACGTTCGGGGAGGCGGGCTCCCAGCCGCCGCAGTTGGGCGGGCCGACGGAGGTCGCGAAGATCTCGGTCAGGGCCGTCTTGTTGGCCTCGTCGAGGTGGGTGTCGGCGACCTTGTCAGTGCGCGGGGGCAGCCACAGGACGTTGTTCTGCTCGGCGGTGGTGAGCATCGCGCCGACGCCCTCGTCGGAGTAGACCATGTCGATGAAGGCCGCGGAGGTGCCCGGTGCCTCGGACTGGGCCATGATGCCCATGACGTTGCCGCCGATGAAGGATCCGGCGTTGGCGGGCCCGGCCGGGAGCGGCGCGGAGCTCCACTTGCCCTCGATCTCGGGGAAGCCGGTGGCGAGGCCGTCGTAGTTCCAGGAGCCGCCGGTGGCGAACACGTACTCGCCCGAGGCGAATCCGGCGATGTCGGGCTGGTCGGTCGGCACGTTCTGCTCGCTGAAGCGCTTGGCCCAGTATTCGGTGCCCGCGACGACCTCGGGCGAGTCGACGGTGACTTCGCTGCAGTCCTCGCTGTAGAGCGAGCCGCCGGCCTGGTACATGTAGTTGAACCAGTCGAGCCAGCCGATGGGTTCCCAGGTGGAGACGAACGGGGTGTCGTAGCCCGCGCCCCGGAGCTTCACGATCGCGGCGTCCATCTCGTCCCAGGTGGTCGGGACTGCGATGCCCTCCGCTTCGAGGATGTCGGTGCGGTAGTACATCGAGAAGGTGGTCATGTTGAGCGGGACGCCGTAGAGCTCGCCGGTGGGCGACTCGATCGACTGCCACAGGCCCTCGATCACATTGGACTCGAGGTTCTCGGTCTCGTACTCGCGCAGGTCGTACAGTCCGCCGAGCTCGCCGAACTCGATGCCCCAGGAGAGGCCGCCGGTGAAGATGTCGGGGCCGTCGCCGCTCTGGATGGCGGTGAGAATCTTGGTGTGGGCGTCGGCCCAGTCGATGATCTCGACGTTGACCTTGACGCCGTGCTCCTCTTCGAAGACCGCGCCGACGGCGTCGATCATCGGCTTCTGCGAGGCGTCACCGGTGTGCCAGACGGTGATCGAGTCTGCGTTCTCTTCTTCCATGCTGGTGGCTTCGCCGCCTCCGCCGCCGTCGGAGCATGCGGCTGCGGTGAGTGCGACGACCGCGGCCGCTGCGGCCGCACTGAAACGCTTGGTTCTCGAGATCACGGTGACGTTCACTCCGTTCAGGGAAGGGGTTCGCCGGTCGAACACCATGAGCCTCAGGAGACCCAAGTGCTTAACCGGATAAGTGACCCGAACTTATATCCCAGATCACCGTCAGTCAATGCGCCGACCGCACCGTAATCGAATTGAAATCATGTCCGTCGATGTCTTGGCCGACCAGCGCTGAACCGGTTCGCTTGCGTCGTGCGATACAGTCTGGAAACCGGTGCGGCAGCCCTTGACCGCCCGGCGATCCGTGCCCCTTGAGAGGACCATCGATGACCAGGCGAGTGACCATCGCCGACATCGCCGCCGCGGCGGGCGTGTCGAAGGGCGCGGTGTCCTACGCGCTCAACGGGAGACCCGGCGTCTCGGAGGCCACGCGGGCGAAGATCCTCGCCATCGCAGCCGAGATGGGCTTCGTCCCGAACCGCGCCGCGCGGTCGCTGTCGGTCTCCTCGGCGCAGGCCGTGGGCATCGCGCTGCGCCGCTCGCCGCGCACCATCGGCATCGAGCCGTACTTCATGGAGCTCATCAGCGGCATCGAGGCCACGCTCTCGGCCGGGTCGTTCGGCCTGACCCTCCAGATCGTCGGCACCGTCGAGGAAGAGCTCGAGGTCTATCGGCGCTGGTGGGCCGAGCGGCGAGTCGACGGCGTGCTGCTGTGCGACGTGGGCACCAGCGACCGGCGGCTCGACTTCGTCGCCGACCTGGGCCTGCCCGCCGTCGCCGTGGGCGGCCCGATCGAGGGCGCGCGCCTCCCGGCGGTCTGGCACGACGACGCCGAGCCGTGCCGCGACATCCTGGAGTACCTGTACGCGCTCGGGCACCGCAGGATCGCCCGCGTGGCCGGGCTCCCGCGCCTGCTGCACACCGCGATCCGCGACACGGCCTACGCCGAGACGGCCGCCGAGCTCGACCTCGAGACGCTGACGACCTTTCACAGCGACTACACCGGCGAGCAGGGCGCCCAGATCACGCGGCGGCTGCTGTCGTCGTCGAAGCGCCCCAGCGCGATCATCTACGACAACGATGTGATGGCCGTGGCCGGACTCGGCGTCGCCCACGAACTCGGCCTCGAGATCCCCGAACAGCTCTCGGTCGTGGCCTGGGACGACTCACCGCTGTGCCGCCTCACCCACCCGGCGCTCACTTCGCTGACGCGGGACATCCCGGCGTACGGCTCCAACTGCGCCGAGGTCCTCCTGACGCTCATCGGGGCCGAGCCCGCGAGCGTCGAGGCGCGAACTTTCTCGGTTCAGTGCCGCCCCGCGCAGCTCTCCCCGCGCGGCTCCACGGGACCGGCCCCGGACTAGGTCCACAACGCTCCGAAACAGGGTCGGCCCACTTGGGATTCGCGAGGTCGCGGCGACAAATCGAGCGCATGTCTTGAAGACCATCGATATTTATGGTTCTCTATGTTGAGGTTGGGATTAACCGATTCACCTCTACCCGAACCTACAGATGGGATCGACATGGTCATCGGCACCACCGACGCCGTCCCGGCACCGCCGCGTCGTCTTTCAAGACACAGGCCGGTGCGCAAGTGGCTCATGGCAGCCGCCGCGACGCTCGCCATCGCTATAGCCGGAGCCTGGCAGCTCGTACCGGCCGGCGCCCAGCAGCAGGGCGGCTTCACCATCGACGGCACCCAGTTGATCGACGCCAACGGCAATCCCTTCGTCATGCGCGGCTCGACCCACCCGGACGTGTGGTACCAGGGCGAGTTCGCGAGCTTCGGCGAGATCAGCGACCTCGGCGCCAACACCGTCCGCGTGGTCCTCGGATCGGGCCACCGAGACTGGGGCGTCTCCGACGCCTCGCGCGTGCAGCAGATCGTGGACGAATGCAAGGCGCAGCAGCTCATCTGCGTCCTGGAAGTACACGACACCACCGGCTACGGCGAAGAGGCCGGCGCGGCCACGCTCGACCAGGCGGTGACCTACTGGGAGGGCCTCTACAGCGTCCTGGAGGGCGAGGAGGCCTACGTCCTGGTCAACATCGGCAACGAGCCGATCGGCAACACCGACCCGCAGCAGTGGACCCAGGCGACCAGCGACGCGATCGAGCGGATGCGCTCGATCGGCTTCGAGCACACCCTCGTCGTCGACGCCCCCAACTGGGGCCAGGACTGGCAGGGCGTCATGCGCGACACCGCTCCGCAGGTCGCGGCGGCCGACCCCGACGCCAACACGCTGTTCTCGGTGCACATGTACCAGGTCTACGGCACCGCGCAGACGGTCATCGACTACTTCGACGCGTTCGCGGCGATGAACCTGCCGCTCATCGTCGGCGAGTACGCCGACACCCACCAGGGCCAGGTCGTGGCCTGGGAGACCATCCAGTCCGAGGCACAGCAGCGCGGTATCGGCTGGATCGGCTGGTCCTACTCGGGCAACAGCGACCCGATCCTCGACCAGGTCCTCAATTTCGACCCGAACCAAATGACCACCTACGGCGAGCGGATCTTCGAGTCGCGGTACGGGATCGGCAACACCGCCGAGCGCGCCTCGGTGTTCGGCGAGGACCCCGACCCCACGACCACCTCACCCCCTTCGGAAGAGCCGACCACGGGCGGCCCGATCGAAGGCGACTGCACCGCGGCCGTCAGCGTGGTGGGCGACTGGTCCTCCGGCTGGCAGGGCAAGGTCGTCATCACCGCCGCCGATGCGGCCGTCGACGGCTGGAGGCTCACGTGGACCTGGGCCGGGGCCACCCGGATCACCAGCAGTTGGAACGCCGACATCACGGCCTCGGGCGCGAACGTGACCGCGGAGGACGTGGGTTGGAACGCCTCGGTCGCCGGCGGCCAGAGCCGCGAGGTCTTCGGCTTCATCGCGTCGAGCCCGACCGGCACCCCGGCGGTGACCTGCGAAGCGATCTAAGGACACGTTCTCTTAGCAGGACGCCGAAGGGGGGGGGG
>DATABR010000050.1:0-5274 GCA_036259435.1 Glycomyces sp. | reverse complement strand
CGCCCACCGCTCCAGGCTAACGACGCCCGGCGCCCGCGGTCGGGCCGGCGTCTACGATCGCCGCATGGAACCTGGTCGGGCCGGTCGCTACCCCCTCATCCCGGGCCTCGATGGCCTGCTCGTACGACTCCCGCAGCAGCTCGGTGTCGCACAGGGCTTCCAGCATCGAGAGGTGGGTGGACTTCGGCTCGTGGAAGCCGGTGAGCAGGCCGTTCACCACCTTGGCCGGAGCAGTGGGGGAGATGACGCGGTCCGTGTGGCCCGATGCCGCGACCACCTTGCCGTCGATCACCGCGCTCTCCAGCGCTCGCACGGCCGTTGTTCCCACCGCGATCACGCGGCCTCCGGAGTCCTTGGCGGCGTTCGCTACCCGAGCCGTGTACTCGCCGACCTCGAACGATTCGGGGTACGGATCCTCGTCGCTTTCCAAGGATGCGACGCCGGTGTGGAGGGTGATCGGGGCGATTCCTACCCCGGCCGACACCAGTCGCGTCACGATCTCCGGTGTGAACGGCCTTGCCGCGCTCGGCATCTCGGCCGAACCTGACACCGTCGCGAACGCGGTCTGATATGCGCTCAAAGGCCAGTCGCGGTCGACGTACGAGTACCGGATCGGCTTGCCATACCGCGCGAGGTAGTCCGCCACCGACTCGATCGGGGGCCGGGTCACCCACAGCCGCTTGCCGAACCGCCGCTCAAGGTGCAACGCCACCCCGCCGGGCAGGTCCACGATCCGGCCGGGCACCTCACCGAAGAACGGATTCGCGCGGTCGCGCAGTTCCACCAGCCAGGAGCCGTCCGGCCGCGTCGACGAAAAGTGGACGCGCAGGCCCTGCCCGGTGGGCACGGCTGCCGGCATCGTCGCCGAGTTGTTGACCACGAGCAGGTCTCCGGGGCGTATCAGTGCCGGGAGGTCCTCGAAATGGCGGTGGCCGATCGCGCCGGTCGCCTTGTCGGACACCAAGAGCCGCACATCCGAGCGGGCGGTGCCGCGCGCCTCGGCCGGCCGGTCGGCCTCCAGGGCCGCGTCGAGCGCGAACTCGAACGGGGAGGTCAACGTGGCGCTCATGCCCTCGCCTCCGCATGCTCATGCGTGTGGCCGCGGGCGTATTCGCGGGCGCTGTACCGGCCGCTGACGGGCGCGCCGCGATCGCAGGTGCACCAGCGGAACCCGATCATCGCGACGATCGCCTCGGCCGCCACCGCGGGCGGGTCGGCCTCGGCGGCGTCGGCCTCGCCCACCGCGTCGGCGAGCATCCCGGTGGCCATCTCGCCGGGGTCGAGCGCCCAGACCGCCACGGCGGGCTCCTCGGCGGCGAGCACGTTCGACAGCTGGTCGAGCGCGGCCTTCGTCGCCCCGTACGGACCCCACGTCGCGTACGGCCCGGTCGCCGCATCGGACGAGATGTTGACCATCGCCCCGCCGCGCTCCCGCAGAACCGGGAGTGCCAATTGGGCCAAGGCAATCGGGGCCTGCACGTTCACGTCGAACAAGCGCGGCCACACCGACAGGTCCGCCTCGACCAAGGTCGGCAGCGGCGTCTCGCCCAACGTGGACGCGTTGTTCACCAGCAGGTCGATCCGGCCCCCGGCCAGCGCCACCAGCGCCTCCCGGTGCGCCGGGTCGGCCACGTCCCCGGCCAGGGAACGCGCGCCGAGCCGCTCGGCGACCCGAGCCAAGCGCTCCTCGCCGCGGGCGGTCAAGACGAGGTCCCAGCCGGAGGCGGCCAGGCGCTCGGCGAGGGCTTCGCCGAGGCCTGCGGAGGCCCCGGTGACGATGGCGGTGCGCTCGTTCACTCGCGAAAACTCGTTGTCGTTCATGCCCTCACGCTATTTTCGCCGCCCCGGATCCGCATCGGGCTGAGGTCGCGGTCGGGCCTGCACCGGAGGTCTTAGGACCTGCGACCGAGGCCCCGCGGCCCGCGTTTGGACTAGATTGGCACCGTGACCGCCTCCCAACCAGATCCCGCGTCGCTGCTGCACGAGGTGTCGGCGGCCGTCGGCGCGATCACTCGACACCTGTCCGTGCACCAGGTGCTCGAGGTGATCGTCTCCTCGGCCCGGCGCCTGGTCGGCGCCGACTACGCCGCCATCGGCATCCCCGACGACGAAGGCGGCTTCGCCGAGTTCATCACCGACGGCATCGGCGAGGAGCAGCGCCTGGAGATCGGGCCGCTCCCACGCCAGCACGGCATGCTCGCCGCGATCCTCACCGAGACCGAGCCGCTGCTCCTCGACGACCTGCGCCGGGACCCGCGCTTCCGCTGGTGGCCCAAGGCCCACCCGACCATGGCCGCGCTCCTGGGCGTCCCCATCCGCGAATGCGACCAGACCCTCGGCATCGTCGTGCTGACCAACGACCTCGGCAGACCCGGCTTCAGCGAATCCGACACCGAGCTGATCGAACTGCTCGCCTCGCACGCGGCCATCGCGATCACCAACGCGCGCCTGTACGAGCGCAGCCGCGAGCTCACCGTCGTCGAGGAACGCAACCGCCTCGCCCGCGAACTCCACGACGCGGTCATGCAGCGCCTGTTCTCCCTGCGGCTCTCCGCCCGCGCCGCCCGCAAACTCTCCACCGTCGACCCCGAGGCCGCCGCGTGCCGGCTCGGCGAGGTCGAGACCCTCGCGGCCGAGGCCATCGCCGAACTGCGCGCCGTCATCGTCGAGCTCAGACCCGCCGACCTCGACGCCCACGGCTTGGTCGAGACCCTCCGACGGCACGTGGCCCTCCTCGACCGCCTGCACGACACCGAGGTCACGTTCGAGCTCCGCTCTCCAGTGGACCTTTCCCGCGACGGCGAGGTCGAGGTGCTCCGACTCGTCCAAGAGGCCCTCAGCAACGCCTTCCGGCACGCCCAGGCCCGCCACGTCTCGGTCACCGTCGAGACCGAGCGCATCACGATCGCCGACGACGGCCACGGCTTCGACGCCACCGAAGCCGCCACCCGCGGGCTCGGCCTCCTCTCGATGCGCGAGCGCGCCAAGGCCCTCGGCGGCGACCTCGAACTCACGACCGCCCCGGGGGAAGGCACCATCGTCACCGTGGAACTCGACATCAACGCCGAAGAGGCCGACCATGGCTGAGATCCGCCTGCTCCTCGTCGACGACCACCCCGTGGTCCGCCGCGGCCTCCGCGGCTACCTCGAACTCGAACCCGACCTCACCGTCGTCGGCGAGGCCGGGGACGGCGAAGAAGCCTTGCGCGCCATCGAGGCCACACAGCCCGACGTGGTGCTCCTCGACCTCAAGATGCCCGGCCTCGACGGCCAAGGCGTCCTCGACCGCCTCGGCAGCGCCGCCGAGAAGAGCGACCGGCCGCGAATCCTGGTCCTGACCTCGGCCACCGACGCCGACCGCGTCCCGGCCGCCATCGTCGCGGGGGCCGCCGGGTTCGTCTACAAGGACATCGACCCGGACGCGCTGGCGAGCGCGATCCGGACCGTCCACGCCGGGCAGCTGCTCCTCGCGCCGGTCGCGATGCGAGGCCTGATGAGCGGCAACGGCACTGCGCCCTCGGCCCCGACGCTCACCCCGAGGGAGAGCCAGGTCCTCGGCCTGATCGCCAATGGCCAGACCAACCGCCAGATAGCCCGCGCCCTCGGCGTCTCGGAGAAGACCGTGAAGACCCACGTGACGAACCTCCTCAGAAGAATCGACGCCGCCGACCGCACGCAAGCGGCACTGTGGGCGGTCCATCACGGTATCGGCTGAATTGCAGACTGTGACCGTCTATTGAGACTTCACCGATGGTGATCATCTAAGGTCCTCGTGTGCCCCCATCACCAAGCAATACAGTGCGTGCCCTCATGCCCCGAATACTCGTCTTCGCCGCCATGCCGATCATTGCGGCGGCCGCCCTCACCACCGCCGGGAGCGCCGAGCCCGGATCCTTCGCCCTGACCGGCCCCTACGAGCTGTTCTCCGGCGCCGATGAGGGCTCCTGGTGCCTCAATCACCCCGACTCCAGGTCCGACGGTGCGGACTTGCGCGGACCGCATTTCGCCCTTTCGTTTCGGTGCCAGTTCATCCAAAGTGAGATCCCATGGACGATGCACGCCGAGTTCGAGACGCTCCCGAAGCTCGCCGATGACACGGAGATGCTCGCCGTGCAGTTCGCACTGTCTCCGAAGTATCAGCCGGAGGCCGAGGCCGGGCCGGTGGACATCTGGATCGAGGCCGGGACCGAGCGTTTCGATCTGCACGGCTTGCCAGGAAGTGGGGATTTCGCGGCGGTCACCGTTCCGAACGGCGATGACGCGATCCTGTGGGTCGAGGACGAAGGCCGCGCTCAAGGCCTGAGCCTGCGCACGGGCGAACGAATCGACCCCGTCGCGAGCTACTACGACGGCATCCCGGCCGAGGCCGATGATTGGCAGATCTTCCGATACGAGAAGGTTCTGGTTCGCCACAGCCACGACGCGTACCGGCTCACCTGCGCCGGGCCCGCTGAGGTGACACGGCATACCTGGCTTCCCGACCAGGGCTGGGCCGCCGAAGGTCGAGTGTTCATCGCCGTGAAGCTGAGCTGGTGCGACGACTTCAAGGACATCGTGCGCTGGGAGCTCGACAGCGAAGCGGCACTCGTCGTATTCGAGGGAGGACAGCCGACCGCCCCCGTCCACTGGAGCGAGGCGCCGGAGAGCGATCGTGAGCGGCTCATGGTGACCGCCGTGTTCGAGGTCGCGCACGACAACAGCGACGTCCGCATGGACTTCACCCCGGTGGGCCACTTGGAGAATCTGCGCGAAGACGAGGACTACTACTTCACGGAGACCCCGGAAGCGACCGAATGGACCTTCGAGTTTTGATGGGCCGCAACCGGTTCGAGCAGCGCGGTGTTCAATGCCTGGCTTGGGCGGTCGCTTCCAGAGCTGGGCTGTCGCTTCAGGGCTGGTGAGGATCGCGAGGTGGTCGCTTTCTACGCTCTGGACGGGCCAGCCCAGGCTGGCCGCTTCGGCCGCGTAGGCCGCGCTGAGCTGGAGATAGACACACCAGTGCAGCGGCCACTGTTCGGGATCGGGTGCTGTCTCTTCGAAGTACGCCAGCGGCACTCGCGGCAGATTCGCTGCGAACGCTTCGCGTTGGGCGCGATCCGGAACGAGCGCTTCAATCGCTTCGGGCGGGAACCATTCGTTCCAGGGCGGCAGCCGGTCGCCGTCGGCCATCGCTCCGAGGTGCTCGCGCAGCCCTGCCGGGGCGGTGATTCGGCGGCGTGCTCGCCACCAAGGCCCAGATCGCGCGGGCGTTCGCCTGGATGCACGAGAAAGCGC
>DATABR010000049.1:0-4863 GCA_036259435.1 Glycomyces sp. | reverse complement strand
GTCAAGGCCGGCGACGGCTCGTTCGACCCGCGGATCGCCGGAGCGGACAGCACCGCCCCGCTCGAGCGCTGGGAGTACGGCATGGAGACCCTCCTCACCATGACCGACGACCTCGACGCGGAGCAGCTCGCCGCCGTCCAGGCCGAGCTGCTCCTCGCTGAGGTCATCGGTCAAGGTGAGCAACTGCTCCATGCCGTAGGTCCAGCGGTCGACCGGCGCGGTGCTCTCTTCGCCGGCGATTCGCGGGTCGAACGAGCCGTCACCGGCTTTGACCTGCATGACCAGCATCATCGCCTGGCCCCAGGTGAGGTCTTCGACCTTGGTGTTGAACCAGATCTCGGAGGCGGCGGCGACGCCGTAGGTGCCGCGGCCGTAGAAGTTGAGGTTGAGGTAGTGGAGCAGGATCGTCTTCTTGGAGTACTGCTGCTCGAGCTTCATCGCCATGACGGCCTCGCGCGCCTTGCGGCCGTAGGACATGTCGCCACGGATGTCCGAGACCATGCCCGCGTACTGCTGGCTGATGGTCGAGGCGCCCTGTGTGTCGCCGCCCTTGATGTTGTTGACCAGGGCGCGCATGGTGCCCTTGTAGTCGACGCCCTCGTGCTCGAAGAAGTCCTTGTCCTCCAGCGCCAGGAGCGACCAGACCACGGAGTCGGGGAGGTCCTCGTACTTGTCGACGAGCTTGCGGGTGTACTCGCCGTAACCGGCGACCGGCGTCTTGCCGTCGGCATAGGTGAAGGTGGTGGACTCGCCGAACGTGAGGTCTTCGGGCGGGGGCACGTTCTCGAAGAACCACGCCCCGGCCACGGTGACACCGCCGAGCATCATCAGGCAGACCATGATGAGCGCCGCGTAGACGCGGCGGCGGCGCACGGACATGCGCTTCTTCTTGCGCCCGGTCTTCGCCCCGCCGGGGACCGGCTTGGGTCGGCCGGCGCTCACCACCGAGGCCCGTCCGACGTTGCCGCCCTGGGCCACAGAGGGCGGGCCTACCGGGGGTTGCGGGGCGCCGGGGTGTCGAAAGTCGCTCATGCTCAACCATCCACGAGTTGTGAGGTGCCGATCCGAGCCGGCTTCGGCGAGCGCCGCCATGGGAGAGCAAGGCAGGCACCCGCAGAACCTTGGATGTTAGCGGACCACACCCGGTAGGCGAGGAGTGCTCGGTTTCGCGGGTGAGGAACGCCGCTTATCGACCACCTTAGACCGCTAGCGCCACACAGGAAAGGGCGCGCCGGGGACTGCCCGGCACGCCCTGGCACGACGATGGGTGTGCGGAACGTTACTTCGCGACGCCTCTCGCGGCCTGGCGGCCCGAGAACAGGCAGCCGCCGAGGAATGTGCCCTCCAGGGACCGGTAGCCGTGCATCCCGCCGCCGCCGAACCCGGCCGCCTCACCGGCCGCGTACAGGCCCGGCAGTGGCGTGCCGTCGGCCTGCAGCACGCGGCCGTCCAGGTCGGTCTGCAAGCCGCCCAAGGTCTTTCGCGTCAGGAGGTTCAGACGCACGCCGATGAGCGGGCCGGCCTTCGGATCGAGCAGCCGGTGCGGGGTCGCGACCCGGATGAGCTTGTCTCCTCGGTAGTTCCGGGCCCCGCGCAAGGCGGTGACCTGCAGGTCTTTGGTGAACGTATTCGCCATCTCGGCGTCCCGGGCCTCGACGGCGGCGCGCACGGTCTCGTAATCCAGGAGCCCCTCGCCGGTGATGCCGTTCATCTTGGCGACGAGTTCGGGCAGTGTGGGGGCGACCGCGAAGTCCGCGCCGTGCTTCTTGAACGCCTCCACCGGCCCGGGCGCGCCGGGCAGCACTCGCCTGAGCAGCAGCTTGACGTCCTTACCGGTGAGGTCCGGGTTCTGCTCCGAACCGGAGAGGGCGAACTCCTTCTCGAGGATTTTCTGCGTCAGTACGAACCACGTGTATTCGTGGCCGGTGCCCATGATGTGCTCGAGCGTTCCGAGCGTGTCGAAGCCGGGGAACAGCGGCGCGGGGAGGCGCTTGCCGGTGGCGTCGAGCCACAGCGACGAGGGCCCCGGCAGGATCCGGATGCCGTGGTGCGGCCAGATCGGATCCCAGTTCTCGATGCCCTCGGTGTAGTGCCACATGCGGTCGCGGTTGATGAGATTGCCGCCGGCCTTCTCGGCGATCCCGAGCATCCGTCCGTCCACATGCGCGGGGACGCCGGAGACGAGCCGCCGAGGCGGCGCACCGAGCCGCGCGGGCCAGTTCTCCCGTACCAGATCGAAGTTCCCGCCGATGCCCCCCGAAGTGACCACGACGGCCTCGGCACTGAGTGAGAACTCCCCGAGCGCCTCCCGATTGGACACCACCCCGCGAGCGGACTCGTTCGGCGAGAGCAAGGTCCCCGAAACCCCGGTGACGACCCCATCGGCCACCGTCAGCTCATCCACGCGGTGACGGAACTTGAAATGCACCTTGCCCTCACGGGCCGCTTCACGAACCCGCTGGGCGAACGGCTCGACGATCCCCGGGCCCGTGCCCCAGGTGATGTGGAAGCGCGGCACGGAGTTCCCGTGGCCCTGCGCCGTATAACCCCCGCGCTCGGCCCAGCCGACCACGGGAAAGAACCGCACCCCCAGCGCGTGCAGCCAGGCCCGCTTCTCGCCGGACGCGAAATCGACGTACGCCTCGGCCCACTTGCGCGGCCACTCGTCCTCGGGCCGATCGAACCCGGCCGTGCCGAGCCAGTCCTGCCACGCCAGGTCGTGCGAGTCCTTGATCCCCATGCGCCGCTGCTCGGGCGAGTCCACCAGGAACAGCCCGCCGAACGACCAGAATGCCTGCCCCCCGAGCGACTGCTCGCCCTCCTGCTCGAGCACCGTGACGGTCTTCCCGAGCCGAACCAACTCAGCAGCAGCCGCCAACCCGGCCAATCCCGCCCCAACCACGATGACGTCACTGTCCATCGCCCGAAACCTCTCAAGTGGCCTTGCGGCATAGAAACTCGCTTACGAACCTGTTCCAGGAGGTTACGGCAGCAGATGACAGAGAGCAAGGAAATCATTCCGGGCTCGCACTCCGACGCCGGGAAACCCGCGAGATCCGGGGCGGAGAACGTCCTACCGCCTTATTGGGCGAAGGTTCGGATGGCTTCGGCGAGGGCTTTCGGTCGGTCGATCGGGATCAGGGTGCCGCATTCGTTCAGATCGAGTAGGTCGGCGTTGGGGATGAGGTCGTCGAGGCGGCGGGCGTGGGCTGGGGGCATCATGCGGTCTTGTCTTCCCCAGACGATGAGGGCTTCGTCCGGGTAGGCGGTGAGTTCCTCGGCGGCTTCGAGCATTTCGGTGCGACGGGTGGTCTTGAGGTATTTGACGAGGTCGGCTCGGACGGCGCGGTCGGTTCGCAGTGGTGCCAGCCAAGAATCGGTGGGGTCGTGCCGGATGCCCTTGGCGGTCATGACCGCGTTGCCGGTGCCTGGAATGCGTCGCAGGGGCCGCGGGCCGGGCGAGCCCGAGAGCGAAGATGCCGCCGGGGATCTTGGCGGCGGCCGCCATCACGGTGCCGCCGGCTTTGGAGGTCGCGGATTCGACGTCTTCGCGGCCGAACCGGTCGTCGAGCCGGTTGGAGGCGATGCGGCTGAGGATGAGGACCTTGAGGGCCGTCTCGCGGAGGCGGAGCGGGAGCGGGATGCGTTCGTGCGGCCGTTGGACGCCGGTTCATCGTCCAGTCCTGAGCTCAGGCTCGGGCCAGGATCTGGCCGTGGGGGATCATCAGCCAGCCCTCCTCGTCGGCGGCCCACCGCTTCCAGGCTTGCGAGATCGCCTGCAGCTCTGCCGGTGTCGCGAAGCCGCCGTCCACCGCTTGCTTCGCGAAGTCCGAGTGCAGCGCCCGGTCGGCCCACAGGCCGCCCCACCAGGCGCGCTCGGCTTCGTTCGTGAAGGTCCAGGTCGATGAGGTCGCTTCGATGCCGGCGGCCTTGAATCCGGCGCGCAACGCCCAGGCTTTGAGCCTTCGGCCCGCGTCCGGCTCGCCGCCGCCTGCGCGGGCGACCTCTTCGTACAGGTCCAGCCACTCGGTCAGGCCCTTCGATTCGGGGAACCAGGTGAAGGCGCGGTAGTCGCTGTCGCGCACGGCCACAACGCCTCCGGGCTTCGTCACGCGCCGCATCTCGCTCAGTGCCTGGACGGGTTCGCCCACATGCTGGAGGACTTGGTGGGCGTGGACCACGTCGAAGGTGTCGTCCTCGAACTCCAGGGCGTGGATGTCGGCGACCGCGAAGATCATGTTCCCCTGTCCGCGCTGCTCGGCTTCCTTCGCCGCCTGCTCCACGATGGCCGGTGCGTAGTCCACGGCGGTCACGTGGCCGTCCGGGACCAGTGCGGCCAGGTCGGCCGAGATGGTGCCGGGGCCGCACCCGATGTCGAGGACCCGGTGGTCGGGACGCAGCCGCGGCAGCAGGTACGCGGCGGAGTTCTCCGCGGTTCGCCAAGCGTGGGAACGCAGCACCGATTCGTGGTGACCGTGGATGTAGGTCGCAGTCTCTTTCGCCATGAACGAGACAGTACCGAGCCGGTTCTATTATTTGGGAACGTTTTCTCGTTATGCGGGCAAGCGGCTAGTAGGTTCGCCAGCCTCGGCGCTCGGCGAGCCAGTCCGCCGTCGCCAGGCCGACCCAGCGCATGTGGTCCTTGATCGCGGGAGAGACGATGCGGCGCGGCGCGTGCGGCCATCCGAGCAGCAGCGCCCCGGTGAGGCCGGCCAACGCGGCGTCGAGTTCGTCGCCGGAGACGTCGCGGGCGGTCGGATGGGACCAGAAGCGGCCGTCCGCGTCGTGGCCGTCGCCGTGCGCGGCGCACAGGAGGCCGAGCGTGTCGATCCAAGGCGGCATGTACCGGACCTTGGCCCAGTC
>DATABR010000048.1:0-4965 GCA_036259435.1 Glycomyces sp. | reverse complement strand
TCGGCGACGTGCATCTCATCGCCTGAGGCATCGTCGGCAGCTCGATCCGCCTGGACCGGCCGGGACACCGGCCGGTCGGCGCGGCCTCTCTCTCGGCGTCGCCGCGTCGACCGGCGCGAGCTGGGCAGTAGCATCGGGGCGGCGGTCGGGTGTTCGGTCGCCCGGCTGGAGGGAAGGGGCTTCGTGATGCGGGATGTGCCCGATCTCGGCGGCAAGGGGCGGCGCACTCGGCGCCTGATTCCCGATACTCCCGCCGTCGCCGTGGTCACGGCTGCGGTGACGCTGGTGCTCGCGGTGATCCTGTTCCTCACGGCGCTGCCCGGCGAGGAGCGCGTCCTCGTCTACGAGGGCCGCGAGGTCTCCCCGACTCAGACCTGCGAGACCGTGAACGCCGACGGCGAGACGGTCATGGGCGCGTGCGTCGAACTCGGCGAGTACGTGACCCGCTCCACCGGTTGGAGCGTGCCGAGCGTGGTCATCGCCGTCGTGCTCGCGGCGCTCGCGGCCGTGGTCCTCGCCGGGGTCCCGGCCCAGGTGAAAGAAGCCCGCAGGCAGCAGGCGATCGCCCGGGAGTTCGCCACCGACGAGGACGACAGGCTCGGTCGTTAGTCCACGTAGATGTCGGGCTGGAAGTCGTCCTGGCCCGGAACCACGGCGTATCCCGACAGGTCCGTGACTCCCTCTTGGGCGAGGAGGTCCTCGACCAGAACGGCGTTGCCGGTGTAGGTGTTCGGGTCCTTCGACACGATCGCCAGCGCGGCGTCCGCGACGATTTCGGGCTTGCGGCTGCGGTCGATCATCGGCTGTCCGCCGAGGGCGAACTCGACGGCCGCGGTCGCGATGGTCGTCTTGGGCCACAGGCAGTTCGCCGCGACGTCCGGTTCGGTCTGGGCCGCGCCGAGGGTCATGATCGTCATGCCGTACTTGGTGGCGGTGTAGGGCCCGCCGGCGAACCACCGGGGGTCGGTGTTCAGCGGCGGGCTGACGGTGAGCAGGTGGGCGTGTTCGGAGTCGCGCAGGTGCGGCAGGGCGGCGCTGATGGTGGCGAACGTGCCGCGCAGGTTGACGCCCGCGATGAGGTCGAACTTCTTCAGGCTCAGCTCGCCGATGCCGGTGAGGTCGAGCGCGGAGGCGTTGTTGACGCAGATGTCGAGCCCGCCGAACGCGGCGGCGGCGCTGTCCACGGCCTCGGCCACGGCCTCGGCGTCGCGCAGGTCGCCGACGATCGGGAGGGCTTGGCCGCCCGCGGCTTCGATGAGCTTCGCGGTCTCGTAGACGGTCCCGGGGAGTTTCGGGTGGGGTTCGCCGGTCTTGGCGAACAGCGCCACCTTGGCTCCGGCGGCGCCGAGCGCGGCGGCGATGGCCGCGCCGATGCCGCGGCTCGCGCCGGTGACGAACGCGGCTCGCCCCTCCAGGGACTGCGTGCCGCTGTGGTTAGCGCTGACGGCTGGCTCCATTGCTCTGCCTCCAAGTGTTCGGTGTCACCCGCATACTACTAGTCAGTAACTTCTGGCGGTAGGCCGCCGCGCCCGACGCTCCGATTCGTTGCTGTGAGACAGCTGAGAGTGCGTCCGGAACTCGTGTGGAAACGGCCCCGAACCCTTTCCGCTCGGTGCGCGCTGAAATAAGCTGGCCGAACCAAGCGTGACGCGCGGGCAACCTTTCGGGACCCGGGACCAGTACTGAGGAGCGGTGGATGACTTCGACCAGCGGGCCAGCCGGGGCCACACCGCCTGCGGTGCCGCTCCGGGGAGACGGGTCCCCGGCGCGTCTTCTGGTCGTGGACGACGAGGAGAGCCTGGCCGACCTGCTGGTCGAAGCCCTCTCATTCCAGGGCTACGAGGTCACCGCCGCCCGCTCGGGCACCGAGGCGCTCACCTCCGTGGAAGCGGTGCGGCCCGACCTGGTCATCCTCGACGTCAACATGCCCGGCCTCGACGGCTTCGCCGTGGCCGACCGGATGCGGGCCTCGGGCGACGAGACGCCGATCATCTTCCTCACCGCCCGCACCGCCCCCGACGACCTGCGCGACGGCTTCGGCTCGGGGGGCGACGACTACCTCATGAAGCCGTTCCGGCTCGAGGAGCTCAGCCTGCGCGTCTCGGCGGTGCTGCGCCGCACGCTCGGCAAGGAGTCGGCCGCCTCGCGCGGCGGCGACACCGTGGCCGTGGCCGACCTCATCCTCGACCTCGCGGCCCATCAGGTCAGCCGCGGCGGCAAGACCATCGACCTCTCCCCCACCGAGTTCCGGCTGCTGCGCTACCTCGCGGCCAACACCGGCCGCGTGGTGTCCAAATCGGAGCTGCTCAAGCAGGTGTGGGGCTACGACTTCGAGACCGAGTCGAGCCTGGCCGAGACCTACGTGTTCTACCTGCGCCGCAAGCTCGACAAGCTCGGTCCGCGTCTCATCCACACCGTCAGGGGCGTCGGCTACATGCTGCGCCCGCCGCAGGGATAGTCCGTGGCCATACGAACGAAGATCGCCGCGGCCATGGCGGTCCTGCTCATCGCAGCGGTGTGCATCATCGGGTTCGTGACCGTGCAGACGGTCTCGAACCACCTGATCGACCAGGTGGACCAGAAGCTGCACGGCCTGCTCGAGCAGGGCGGCATCCGCTCGGTCCCCACCGGCGACCCCACCGACGACGTGCCCTACAGCGAGTTCGCGCTCATGGTCTTCGACGAGTCCGGCCGAGTCGTCCTCGGCATCCCCGCCGGCTACAAGGACGCCCCGTACGCGCTGCCGGACATCGCCTCGCCGCCGTCGAGCAGCGGGTACTTCACCGTCGAGAGCACCGACGGCGACGTGACCTACCGGGCCGCGACCCTCGCCGACATCGACGCGCAGGTCAACGGCGTCAGCGGCACTTACACCATCGTGGTCGCCACCTCGATGGAGGACGTCGAGGCGACGGCCGCGACCTTGACCCGCACCGTGGTCATCACCGGCATCGTCGTCGCGGTGATCGGCATCCTCGCGGCCTGGCTCATCACCCGGCGCGGTCTGCGCGTGGTCGACCACATGGTCGCCGACGCCGAGACCGTCGCCTCCGGGAGCCTCGTCCACCGCATCACCGCCGCCGACCCGCGCACGGAAATGGGCCGGCTCTCATTGGCGCTCAACCGGATGGTCTCGCGCCTGACCGAGGCGATCACCGAGCGGGACCGCCAGCACGGGCGGCTGCGCCAGTTCGTGGCCGACGCCGGGCACGAGCTGCGCACCCCGCTCACGGCCATCGGCGGCTACGTCCAGCTCTACCAGTCCGGCGCCGCCGCCCAGGGCGAGAAGCTCGACCGGGCCATGGACCGCATCGGCAGCGAGAACGCGCGTCTGGCCAAGCTCGTGGACGACCTCATGGTCCTCTCGCGACTCGACGAGGAGGTCGGCGGCGACCGCGAACTGGTCGAACTCGCCCAGCTCGCGCAGGACGCGGTGGACGACGCCGAGGTCGCCGATCCCGACCACCCGGTCGCGCTCACCGCCGCCCGGGCGATCACCGTCGTCGCCAACGAGGGTCAGCTGCGGCAGGTCCTCGTCAACCTCCTGAACAATGCCCGCGTCCACACCCCGCCGGGCACGGCCATCGACGTCTCGGTGGCCGAGGACCGCGGCTGGGCGATCCTGCGCGTGGCCGACCACGGCCCCGGCATCCCCGACGAGCACCGCCAGAAGGTCTTCGACCGGTTCTACCGGGCCGACCCCTCGCGCTCGCGCGCCACCGGCGGCTCCGGCCTCGGACTGTCCATCGTGTCCTCGATCGTGGCCGCCCACGGCGGCGAGATCCACCTCGAAAGCGTCGAAGGGCGCGGTACCACCGTCGAAGTGCGACTGCCGGTCGCGCGTTTCGAATAAGGCGCTCCGCGATGCATTTCCGGCGAACCGGACGGAAAGAACACCGCCCTCCAGTTGGGCGCGAACGTGATCGTCCTAGTCGTGAGCCTGGCGTTCGAGCGCCGGGCCGCGCTCACACCGCGATCGGGCTCAGCGCCTTCGGGCGCTACCAGTGATCCGGAGAGTGCTCCGCCGTTTACGGCGGAGGTGAATCCGGGTCGGTTGCTTGCTCGACGGTCCCGCGTCAGCGGGATTGTCGTACCCGGACGATAGGCTTCAGGCGTGCATCTGCGGTACCGGTTCCGGATCTACCCGACAGTGCCGCAACGTGTGGCGCTGGCCAGGGCTTTCGGGTCGCCCGTGTGGTGTTCAATGACGCGGTCGCGGCTCGTAGGGTCGCATTCGCGGCTGGGGAGGCGTACCCGTCCACGGCGGTACTGTCGCAACGGCTCATCACCGAAGCGAAAGCCACCCCGGATCGGGCGTGGCTGGGCGAGGTCAGTGCGGTGGTGTTGCAGCAGGCACTGGCCGACTGCGACCGCGCGTATACGAATTTCTTCGCTTCGGCCGGGGGGAAGCGGGCCGGAGCGCGGATCGGTCCGCCGAGGTTCAAGAAACGTACCGCTGCGCAGGCGATCCGGTTCACGCGCAATGCCCGGTTCCGGGTGCTCGGTAATGGGCGGTTGCGTCTGCCGAAGGTCGGTGACCTCAAGGTCGCCTGGTCTCGGGAGTTGCCGTCCGATCCGTCCTCGGTCACCGTGATGAAGACGGCGACGGGTAAGTACTACGTCTCGTTCGTGGTGAGTCTCGGCAGGGACGAGACCCTGCCGAGCGTCGGTTCTTTCCCTCGACCCAGTTGTGCTCGGCCTGTGGTGTGCTCTGTGGCCCGAAAGGCAGGGAAGGACTCAAGGTCCGCGAATGGGGGTGCGAATGCGGTGCGGTCAATGACCGTGACCGCAACGCCGCGCTCAACCTCCTTCGTGAAGGCAAGCGTATGGTCGCCGCCGGGCAGGCGGAGACCCTAAACGCCTCTGGAGGGCAGGTAAGACCAGGGACACCTGGCACCGCCCGAAACACCCGCGTCGCGGGACAGAACGAGGAACCCACCCGTACCCGGCTCGCACCCGCGAGCC
>DATABR010000047.1:0-6464 GCA_036259435.1 Glycomyces sp. | reverse complement strand
GCCGAGGGTCGGCCCGGATCCCCGCGGACTTCCGGCTACTTGGTCGCCCCGGCGAGCTCGCGCTCGTCTTCATGCTGGGCGTCCTGAGCGAGGTGCTCCTGGAGCTTCTCGCCTTCGACGTCGACGTTCGGGAGGATGCGGTCGAGCCACTTGGGGATCCACCAGGCGCCGCGGCCGACCAGGGCCATGACCGCCGGGATGATCGCCATGCGGACCACGAACGCGTCGAAGATGACCGCCGCGGCCAGCGCGAAGCCCATGGAGGCGATGAGCGACTCGGGGCTGAAGATGAACGCGGCGAACACGCTGATCATGATGAGCGCCGCGGCCACCACGACCCGCGAGGAGTGGCCGTAGCCCTCCACGATGGCCCGCTTCGGGTCGGCTCCGTGCACGTACGCCTCGCGGACGCGGGTCACCAGGAAGATCTGGTAGTCCATGGCCAGGCCGAAGACGAGGCCGATCATCAGGATCGGCATCATCGACATGATCGGGCCGGGCTGCGAGACGTTGAACACGTCGGCCATCCAGCCCCACTGGAAGACCGCCACGAGTGCGCCGAGCGCGGCGAACACGCTGAGCATGAACCCGAGCGTGGCCATGATCGGCACGAGGATCGAGCGGAAGACCAGCAGCAGGATGAGCGCGGCGAGTCCGACGACGATGAGCATGTACGGCAGCAGCGCGTCGTTGAGGTTGTCGGAGATGTCGATGTTCAGCGCGGTCGCGCCGGTCACCGACCAGTCGGCGTCGGTGTCGTCGGCGAGGGCGCCGCGGATGTCGTGCACCAGTTCGTTGGTGGCCTCGGCCGACGGCGCGGTCTCGGGGATGGCGGTGACCATCACGGTGTCGAGGTCGGCGTTCGGGAACGCCTGGCCCACGACGGCGATGCCGTCGATCCCGTTCAGTTCTTCGGTGATGTTCTGGACGGCGGTCATCGCGTCGACGCCGTCCTCGAGGTCGCTCACGATGATGAGCTGGCCGTTGAATCCTTCACCGAAGCCTTCGCTGATGAGGTCGTACGCCTGGCGCTGCGTGGTCTCGGTGCCCTGGGTGCCGGCGTCCGGCAGGCCCAGTTCGAGGTCGAGCGCGGGGTAGGCGAGGGCGCCGAGGCCGAGGATGCCGATCAGGGCCACCAGGATCGGGTGGCGGGTGACGAACCCGGCCCACTTCCTGCCGCCGTTGGGCTTGGCGTTGTGCGCGCCCTGGGCGATGCGGCGGCGCTGCCGCCTGGTGAAGATCCGCTTCCCGGCGAACCCGGCGAAGGCCGGGAGCAGGGTGACGGCGATGAGGACCGCGATGAGGACGGTGACGGCGGCGGCCACGGCCATTTCGGTGAGGAACGGGATGTTCACGACCGACAGGCCCAGGAGCGCGACGATGACCGTCAGGCCCGCGAAGAACACGGCGGATCCGGCGGTGCCGACGGCGCGGCCCATGGCCTCGGCGCGGGTCCGCTTGTCTTCGACGCCGCCGTGTTCGGCGAGTTCGTTGCGGTAGCGCGAGAGGATGAACAGCGCGTAGTCGATGCCGACGGCGAGGCCGATCATGGAGGCCAGCGTGCCGGTGGACTCGCTGACGTTCATGAAGGACGTGGCGGCGAGGATGCCCGCGGTGGTGAGCATGACGCCGAGCACGGCGGTGAAGATCGGCAGGCCCGCCGCGAGGAGGGCGCCGAAGGTGATCACGAGGACGACGAGCGCGACGCCGATGCCGATGAGCTCGGTGGTGCCGGTCTCGGGGATCGCTTGGAGGACGTCGCCGCCGACTTCGACGCGGAGGCCGGAGTCCTCGGCGTCGGCCACGGCCTCTTCGAGGTAGTCGAGGGTGCCTTCGTCGAGTTCCATGGAGGGTTCGGCGTAGGCGACCTGCATGACGCCGATGGTCTGGTCCTCGGCCGAGAGCATCCCGATCGGGTTGCCGGCCTCGTCGGTCGCGAAGGGGCTCGTGACCGAGGCGATCTGCGGCGAGTCGAGCATGACCTGCTCGAGCTCGTCGATGAGGGCCTGGTTGTCGGCGTCGGTGAGGGTCTCGCCCTCAGGGGCTTCGAAGACGAGCTGGGCGGTGCCGCCGTCGGCGCTCATTTCCGGGAAGCGGTCTTCGAGGAGGTCGAAGGCCTCTTGCGATTCGGTGCCGGGCAGGACGAACTCGGGGTTCGTCTCCTGCTGCATCGTGGCGGCGGCGGTGAGGACACCGCCGAGGAGGAGGACCCAGACGGCGAGGACGAGCCAGCGCAGTCTGAAGGATCCTCTGCCGAGGCGGTAGAGGAAGGTGGCCACAGTGGGTGCTCCTTACAAGGGATCACCGTCCGGCCCCGCCGCCCTGACTGCGCTTTTGGACGACAGTGGGTGTGCGGCGGCGGAGCCGGTCGGCTCGGGTGGTGTTCGCCGACGTCGTCGTCGGCGGGTTTCCTGGTGTTGCGGCTCTTCAGTTGTGGGCGGGCATCCGGGGTTGTTTCAGGCCCCGGACGGGTTCGGCGGCTGGGTGACGCCGCGTTCGAAGACGGCGAAGCCTTCGGTGATGGCTTCGGCGAGAGTCTTCCCGCCGGGGTGTGTGAGCCAGTGCTCGTTGGTGGTCTTCATGGCGAGCAGCGCGGCGCCGAGCATCAGGCGGGGGTAGAGGTCGTCGGAGCTGGTGCCGGTGGCCTCGGCGACGATGTCGAGGGCCTCGGAGAAGAGCACCATGAACTGCCCGGACTGCTCTTTGATGAGTGCCGGGGATTCGTGGATGAGGCCTTCGCGGCAGCGCAGCTCTTGGAGGTCGAAGCGCTCGTCGATGCGCAGGCCGATGGCGGCCTCGCGTAGGGCGTCCCAGACAGGCTGGTGCCGCACGCGTTCACGCAGGTCGGCGATGAGCTGGCGGGTCAACTCCTGGAAGTCGTGCAGGAGCGCGGCTTCCTTGCTGGGGAAGTAGTTGTGGAGGGTGCGCGTGGAGACGCCTGCTTCGGCGGCGATCTCGTCGGCGGTGACGGCCTCGATCCCGCCTTTCTCCACGGCGAGACGCAGTGCGGCTTGGCTGAGGGCCGCCTTGGTGGCGGCCTTCTTGCGCTCGCGGAGTCCGAACTGGTCTGCCATGAGGGCCACTCTAATTCGAGTAGCCGGTGTTTACAAGATTCCCATGTAGAAAATTTGCAGGAGGTGAAAATATGCAGGCCGGGAAGGATTTATGTGAGCGGGGCCACGCAGGTCACGCCGGGAACCGTCCACTCGGCAGTGGGCTCGGTCTCACCGGTCGGGTCGACGCGGGTCACGACGCCCGAATGCTGGCAGGCCACGAGCACGGTGCCGTCGGCGGTGAGCACGGCATCCCTGGGCCAGGCGGCGCCGACGGGGACGGAGCGGACGAGTGAGCCGTCCGCCGGGTCGATCGAGGCGAGCTGGTCGGTGCCGCGAACCGTGACGTACACCAGGCCACGCTCCGCGTCGGGGACCACGGCGGCCGGCAGCGGGTTCGGGGCGTCCTCGTCGAGGCCGATGTCGGGCAGTGCCGCCAGGTCGGCGACGTCGCCGCCGGGCAGCGGCACCGGGGACCGGAAGGAGAACGTGGCCGAGCGCTCGTCGAACGAGCCCACGGCGACGGCATTCGCCAACTCCCCCACCAGGATCGCGCGGTCACCGACGAAGGCCAAATGCCGCGGCCCGAACCCGGGCTCGAGTCCGGTGGTCGCTGCCGGCGCGAGCTTGCCGCCCTCGCCGATGTCGAAGGCGTGGATGCGGTCTGAGCCCAGATCGACGGCCAGCACGCGTCCCATGTGACAGACCACTTGGTGCGCATGCGCTCCGGCCTGGCGACCCGCGTCGGGACCGGAGCCGGAGAGCTTGAACACGTCCACGGCCTCGCCGAGCGTGCCGCCCTCGCCGATGGGCAGTACCGCGACCGACGCGCCGCCCCCGTCGCCGTTCCCGTAGTTGGCCACCAGCAGCCAGCGCCCGGTCGGGTCGACCGTGGCGTGGCAGGGGTTGTTGCCCCCGGTTGACCGGCCCTGGCCGGCCCGGTCGAGCGTGAAGCCCTCGCCGAGGCGCCAGGCCGCGGCGAAGCCCGGCTCGGTCTCAGTGAGGGTGTAGACCGCTTCGGGGCCGACGTGGACCCACGACGGGTTGACCACCGCCGCCGCAGCGCCGAGTCCGTCGGGGCCGGCCACGACGAGGCCCGGGCCGCCTTCAGTGGTGTAGTCGCCAAGGAGGTACCGCATGCGCCCGATCCTAGCCGCCCGCAGACGGGACGACGCGGGCTCGGGCACCTACACTGGGGACCATGGGAGAAGAGCGCGAAAGCAGCCAGGACTGGCGGGAGCGGCTCACCCGCGACGAATACCGGGTGCTGCGCGAGGGCGGCACCGAGGCGCCGTGGACGGGCGAGTACGTCGACGAGAAGCGCCGAGGCGTCTACCGGTGCCGCGCGTGCGGCTCCGAACTGTTCGCCTCGGACACGAAGTTCGACTCCCACTGCGGTTGGCCCTCGTTCTGGACGCCGATGGCCGGGGACCGCGTGAAGCTCCTCGAGGACGGCAGCCTCGGCATGCGCCGCACCGAGGTGCGCTGCGCCAACTGCGATTCGCACCTGGGCCACGTCTTCTACGGCGAGGGCTGGGACAACCCCGACGACGCCCGCTTCTGCATCAACTCGATCAGCCTCACGCTCGAGCCCGTCAGCGAGTGAGTTCCCGGGCCGTTATCGGCCCGTTATGCCCCTGTTACGCCTACCGGACGGTCAGCAAGCCGGGCGCGAGTGCGCTCGCGCAGCCCTACTAAGCTCTCCCTCGTCCCCTGCTCCCCGAATGTGAAGCGAGGCCGAGGGTGGAACCCGGGAACATGATCGCTGGCCGATACCGCCTGGAACAGCGCCTTGCCGCGGGCGGTATGGGCGAGGTGTGGCGCGGCACCGACACCCGCCTCAACCGGGTCGTCGCCGTCAAACTCCTCCACTCGGGACTGTCGGGAAACGACAGGTTCCGTGCCCGCTTCCACCAGGAGGCGCAGGCGGTCGCCCAGCTCCAGTCACCGGGGATCGTCGGGCTCTACGACTACGGCGAGGAGAACGGGCCCGAGGGCCTGGTCTCGTACCTCATCATGGAGCTCGTGCGCGGACAGGCGCTCAACGACGTCCTGCGGGACCGGGGCCGCCTGTCGCCCAACGAGACCCTGCAGATCATGGCGACCGCGGCCGAAGCGCTCGACGTCGCCCACCAGGCGCACATCATCCACCGCGACATCAAGCCCGCGAACATGCTCATCGGCGCAGGCGGCGAAGTCAAGATCGTCGACTTCGGCATCGCCGCGGCCAAGGGCGGCGCGGGGCTCACCGAGACCGGCACCGTGATGGGCACCCTCGCGTACGCCTCGCCCGAGCAGCTGCAGGGCACGCAGCTGACCGGCGCGACCGACCTCTACTCGCTGGGGATCGTGGGCTACGAGTGCCTGGCCGGACGCCCTCCGTACGCCGGGAACGAGCCGACCGCCGCGATCGCCGGGCACTTGACCGGCACGCCGGCTCCGCTGCCTCCTGACGTGCCCGGTGCGGTCGGACAGATCATCATGCGCTGCTTGGCGAAGGACCCCCGCCAGCGCTTCGCCTCGGCCGCCGAGCTGGCCCAGGTGTGCCGCTCGGGCGGCACGGGCGGAACGACGGCGATGCTCGCTCCCTCTTCGCCGCCGGGACAGTCGCCGCAGGCGACCCAGATGATGAGCCCGGGCATGGCTCCGGCGATGGCCGCGGGCAGCGTGGCCGCGCACACCACCGTGCAGCCGGCCCACCAGGACGAGTACGGCGCGGGGACCGGCCAGTACCGGACCGGCGCGAACCCCGAGCGCCCACTGCCGCCGCCGCGCGAGGCCGAGAAGCCCAAGCGGAATCCGACCGGACCGATCCTCGTGGTCGTGGCCGGTATCGCGGTGCTCCTCATCGCGTTCTTCCTGCTGAACCCGTTCGCCGACGAGAAGGACAACGACCCGGAGGCGACAGACGCGACCTCGGCCGCAGCCACGACGGAGTTCGCGCAGGAGGACTCCGAGGACCCGGCGACGGCCGAAGACGAGGTCAACAACGGGTCGAACGACAACGACGACAGTGAGAACGAGAACGAGAACGACAACGAAAACGAGTCGGAAGAGACCGACAGTCAGGACGAGAGCACCGGCGACGCCGCGCCCGAACTCGTCGAGCTCGGCGACTACGAGGGGCGGAACGTTAACGAGGCCGTCGCGGAACTCGAACGCGAAGGCTTCACGAACGTGAAGACCTCGGTGCCGACGCGGCTGGTAGGCGAGTACGAGGAGTGCGAGGTCGTCTCGCAGGACCCGCCCTCCGGGTCCGAGGTCTCGTACGAAACTGAGATCACCCTCGAATATGCACCAGGAGCCGAATGCGCGGCATAGCCGCACAACGGGAGATTGCCGCGCGCCGACAATGTCGCTGACGCGACCGGCAGACCGGCGCTAACGACTCGCCGTTGGGCCCGACCGCTT
>DATABR010000046.1:0-7592 GCA_036259435.1 Glycomyces sp. | reverse complement strand
GACACCGCGCGCCCCGCCGCCCATGTTCTCCGGCGCCCGGCACTCCCGGACGCGCCCCCGCAAAACGGCGGAACCAGCGGTTTCCCGGCTTTCGTGACGACGCGGCCGCTCCCTGTGACAACCGGCACGCCCTTGTTATCGGATGGGTCACGCGCGATAACGGTTCGGTTTCATAGATCGACATCACAGCTTTGATGCGTCAGTGTGGTCCTGTAGCGCAGGCCGCACTCAGAGGATCTCTCAGCGTCATCCCAGCCGGGATCGCAGCGGCCCGGCGCAATGTTCGATCCGACGAAGCAAGGAGGCGCCGATGCACCGCTCAGACGAGCACACCGCCGCGCCTTCCGCTGCGCACCAGGCACTCCCGCCACACACCCGGGTCCCACACCCAGTCTCCCCACTGGGCGAGCGAACGGCCGTACCCTGCTCCCTCATGGCCGCTCGCGCCGCGTTACCCCGCGCGCGCCCGATATAACCCCTTGATCCGCCGGGGCCCACACCGACAGGGCTCCGGCGGATTTTCCGTTCGAGGTGTGCGAGGCTGTCCAGGTGATCGAGGCGAACGAAGCGAATACTCCGCGTAAAGAACCCGGCCGCATCGCGGCGATGTTCGACCGGGTCGCGCCGGGCTACGACCGCACCAACACCGTCATGGTCGCCGGCCAGGACAAGCGCTGGCGCAAGGCCACCCGCGAGGCCCTGAGCCTCCAGCCCGGCGAGCGCTGCCTCGACCTGGGCGCGGGCACCGGGGTCTCCACCGTCGAACTCGCGAAGTCGGGCGCCGACGTCATCGGCGTCGACTTCTCCCTGGGCATGCTCCAGCACCACCAGGACCGGCAGGTGCCGCTGGTGAACGCCGACGCGCTGCGCCTGCCGTTCGCCGACGACACCTTCAACGCCGTGACCGGCTCCTTCTTCATCCGCAACGTGGTCGACCTCGACGACTGCCTCACCGAGATCCGGCGCGTGCTGGCCCCCGGCGGCCGCATGGTGCTCTGCGAGGTCTCGCAGCCGGTCTGGAAGCCCTACCGCAAGGCCCACGGCGTCTTCGTCAAGCACGTGCTCCCGAAGGTCGCCTCCCGCGTCGCCTCCGACCCCGAGGCCTACAAGTACCTGTCGGACTCGACCCTGGCCTGGCCCGACCAGGCCGGTTTCGCCGAGCGCATCGTCAAGGCCGGCTACCGCAAGGTCGCCTGGCGCAACCTCGCCGGCGGCGCGGTCGCCATGCACCGCGGCTTCAAATAAGCCGCCCGCGAACGAACGACGGCGCCCGCCGCAGCTGCAAAGCCGCGGCGGGCGCCGTTTCGCATCAGGTTGCGCCGCCCGCGCCGCAAGTGGGTGCGGCACGGACGGCGCGAGCGGGCGGTGTTGACGATCACCGGCCCACACTCGGCAGGCCCGCCCCGCGGACGGGCCCGAACATTCAGCTGAGCTGGAACGAGCGCTTCGACAGGCCGAACCAGAAGCCGTCTATCACGGTCTGCGCGGCCTGCTCCTGCTCGCTCGCGGCCCCGTAGGTCACGAACAGCGGCACGTAGTGGTCCACCGTCGGGTGCGCGTACGGCATCCCCGGCGCCTGCGAGCGGTAGCGCGCCAGCTCCTCGATGTCGCCGCGCGCCAATGCCTCCCAGGCCCACACGTCGAAGTCCGCCGACCAGCCCGGCACGTTCTCGGGATGGCGGAAGTCCACGAACGGCAGGCCGTGCGTCATGAAGCCCGAGAACGCGGCGCCGGGACGGCCTGGCATGAGGACTCCAATTCTTGAACCTTCAACAAATTTACCGCAGGATTCTTGATGTATCAAGTAGTCAAGTTAAGCTCGTTGCATGAGTGATGAAGCGCCCTGGCTCGACGAGGAGGAGATGGCGAACTGGCTGCCCTTCGTCAAGCTGGTCACCCATCTGCCCTCCGCACTCGAAGTGCAGCTGAAGGAGGATGCTCAGCTGAGCTACTTCGAGTACACCGTCCTGGTGGTGCTGGAGCACGCCGAGGACTGCACGATGCGGATGAGCGACCTCGCCTACCTGGCGAACGGTTCGCTCTCGCGCCTCTCGCACGTCGCCCGCCGCCTCGAGAACGAAGGCCTCCTCGAGCGGTTCGCCTGCCCCTCTGACGGCCGTTCGACCCTGGCCCGCCTCACCGAAGGCGGCCACAAGCGCCTCGTCAAGGCCGCTCCGGGCCACGTGCGGAAGGTGCGCGAGTTGGTATTCGATGAACTCGACGTCGAGGAACAGCGCCAACTGGGAGCGTTCGCCCAGCGAATCCTCGCTCGAATCCAGCGCTGACCTGCGAAGCGTCCATTGTCCTGATCGACGACCCCGCCAGGGCGGCATGATGAACTGAGGACGAGGTGCATTTCGTGCACCGCATGTGTTGACTCGGTTCGTTATAGTGAGCGCAATTCAGTCCCCTAAACCCCGAGGACTCGATTCATGCGCTTCTCGCCCCATTCGTCAATGCCGTGTCGGCGGTCGCCCGACCGCGTACTGGAGTCCGCCGATGGCCGGCGCTGACGTCTTCGCCATGGACCCCGACGAGGTCCGCAAGTCCGTCGAGGTCCTCTTCGAGATCGAAGGCGAAGTGCGCCAGCACGCCGAGAGCATGGCCGCCCAGAACGCGGAGAGCGCCGGACCGCTGAAAGACGCGGGCACCGCGCTCGGCCCGGCCCTCGAAGAGGCCGGCGAGTGGTGGCGGATCCACCGCGCGGGCGGCTTCTGCGGCCTGGTCGGCAACACCGGCGAATACCTCGCCGTGTGCGCCGAAGAGGCCGTCGAAGTCGACGACTACCACTCGGGCGTGTTCGCGTCGATCGCCGGGGACCTCTACCCCGACCGGTCCAACGCCAACGCCTCCGCCAGGCCGGACTGGTAGGCCCGATGAGCGAGATGACCTGGCAGCAGCTGCGCGACCTCGACTGCGGTGCGATCCGCACCCTCGGCGACGCATGGAAGACCTACGTGGACGGCCAGCTCGACCAGACCGAGCGCCTGCGCGCCGACGTGGTCGACGGCCACTTGAGCGTCGAGCACTACGAATCCGACACCGCGACGATGGTGCGCGACCAGATCACCATGGCCGCCGACCGGTACGAGGACGACCTCTCCGACTACGCCACGACCCGCATCGCGACGACCCTCTTCGAAGCGGCCGAGGCGCTGCAGAAGGAGCAGGACGAACTCAAGGAGCTCATCCCGCTCATCGAGCAGTGCGACTTCGACATAGAAGGCGATGAGCACGAGTACGACGTCAACCTCTCCGGCGACCTCCACCAGGCGATCCTGACCCTGAGCCCGCCGCAGTGGCTGTGCGACAAGGTCGGCATCGCCAAGCCGGACGGGTTCTGGGACAGGGACACCCTGAAGGCCCTGCTCAACGGCGTGGACTTGTACGGCACGGCGATCGAGCTGGCCGGGCAGTACCAGGACTGGCTGCGGGCGGCCATGTCCCGCGCCCACGACGCCGACGACGACGCCGCGGCGGCCTTGAAGGAGATGCGCGAGAACCCGACCGAGCTGCCCCCGCAATTCGGTGCCATGTACGACGACCTGGTCGACGACTACAAGGAAGGCGTGTCCGAGGAGGTCGCGAACGAGGCCAGAGCGATCGCCGAAGGCACCTCCGGCATGTCGCCCGAACAGGTCAACCAGTGGTGGGAGGGCCTGAGCGACGCCGAACGCGAAGCGCTCGTCGAAGAGCACCCCGAATGGGTCGGCCCAGTCGACGGCATCCCGGTCGAATCCCGCGACACCGCCAGCCGCACCTTGCTGGACAACGAGATCGACAGCCTGGGCTCCCAGATCGCCGCCAAGGAGCAGGCGCTCAACGGGATGGACCCCGAGTCCGAGGAGTACGAGCAGGCCCGGACCGAACTCGACGACCTCAAGCAGGACCGGCAGGACCTCACGAGCCTCCAGAGCGAGATCACCGAGGACGACGGCACCCCGAAGACCGCCGGTGAGGCCGACCAGCCCTACTACCTGCTCGGCTTCGACACCGAAGGCAGCGGCAGGGCGATCGTCTCCATCGGCAATCCCGACACCGCCGACAACGTCAACACGTATGTTCCCGGCACCACCAGCAGCCTCGGAGGCGCCACCGGCGGCCTCATGGACCGAACCCGGACCATGGCGGACGACGCCCACTTCTACGATCCGCACAGTGCGACCGCGACGGTGCTCTGGCTCGGCTACGACGCCCCCGACACGATCTTCCCGGAGGCGATCGACAGCAAGTGGGCCGAAGAGGGCGCGGACGAACTGGAATCCTTCACCCAGGGCATCCGCGCGACCGCCGAAGGCGAGCCGTCGAACCTGACCCTCACCGGGCACTCCTACGGCACCACCATGGTCGGCACCGCCGCCGCGACCGAGGGCGTCGACGCCGACAACCTCACGTTCATCGCCTCCCCGGGTGTCAGCGTCGACACCGCGTCAGCGCTCGGAGTCGACGAGGACAACGTGTGGTCCTCGACCAATGACGAGGACATCATCCAGTACGGCCCTGTCCACGGCACCGCCCCGGTGAACGAGGAGTTCGGCGGGAACACCTTCACCAGCGACTCGCCCCGCGAGCCGAGCGAACCGTGGAAGTTCTGGGAGGGTGCGGGGAAGAACCACAGCTCCTACTGGGACACAGAAGACAGAGAGACCGGCCCGAACACGAGCAGCCGGTCCAACCAGGCGTACATCGTGACCGGTCAAGAAGGGAAGGTTCAGTGAAGGCGTCACGAGGCCGTCCCGAACCCGGACGGCTCGCCCGACCGCTGGGCGCGGCCGTCGCCGCCGTCACCGTCCTCTTCGCCACCGCCTGCTCGAACTTGAAGGAAGACATGGAAGCCGCACCTCCCGAAGCCGAATACACGCAAGCCGAGGCCTACGTCCCGATGGAAGCCGCCGCCGCCGAGTCGGTCGCGGCACTGGAGGGCTTCCCCGGTTTCGAGAAGCGCAGCTGGACCGAGATGCCCTGCAGCCACAACGGGGTCGATGACCCCGACTACACGAAGATCGAAATCAGGTACCTGTTCGCGCTGCCCGACTCCGAGACCGATCTCGTGCGCGAGCAGTTCGTGGACGCCCTGCGCGACCACTGGACCGCCCTGGGCTACCGCATCACCACCGACGACTCGGTCGAAGACACGGACCGGACCGATCGCAACCTGGTCGCTGTCCGCGACGACGGCATCAGCCTCTGGTACGCCGTCGGCGGCTACGTCGGTCTGTTCATCGGCTCCGGCTGCGTCCCGGTAAGCGACACGAGCGAGATCGAATACATCGCCCCGGCCGGCGGCATCGAACCAGGCGGTCCGAACGACCGCGTCAGCGACTACTTCCCCGGCGGCATCCCGGTGACCCATGAGGCGGTGGCCCCCTTCGAATCGCCCGACCACTACGACGACGCACTGTGACCGGCCGCGGTCCGCACGCTGCATGGCCGTCGATCGCCTGTGTCGCGCAAGGCTTCCGCGACCGCCGGGCCGCTCGGGCCGGTTCGGTATCTCCTGTGTCGCCGGTCCGGTGCGCCTTTGCTCGGGGCACCGTCAGATCGGCCCGGGAACGAAGTTCTTGGCGCTGCCGCCGTCCCGCTGGTGCAGCGGCTGAAACGAAACGAAAAAGCGCCCGTTCTCGTCCCGGTGCCGGGGACTTTGAACGGGCGCTTTCGGGCTTGGGTGGGTTAGACGGCGACTGCGGCGCGGCCGAGTTTGAGGGCCTTGGCGGTTTCGACGACGCGCTCGGCCTGGGCCGCGGCGGCGTCGAGGGTCGTCTCGTCGATGTCGGAGCCGTTCCAGTGCGAGACGCCGTACGGGGAGGCGTTCGCGAACAGGACCTCGCTGGAGTAGCCGGGGGCCACGACGATCCCGCCGAAGTGGTGGAACGAGTTGTAGAGCGCGAGCAGCGTGGACTCGTTGCCGCCGTGCTTGCCGGAGGCCGAGGCGAAGCCGGAGTAGACCTTGCCGGCCAGCTTGCCCTGGAACCAGAGGCCGCCGAGGGTGTCGAGGAACTGCTTGAACTGCGAGGCGACGTTGCCGAAGCGGGTGGGAGAACCGGCGATGACCGCGTCGGCCCACTCGACGTCGTCAGGGGTGGCCTCGGGGATCTCGGCGATCTGGGCGACGTTCGCGGCCCAGGCCGGGTTCGACTCGATCGCAGCCTGCGGGGCCAGCTCGGCGACGCGGCGCAGACGCACCTCGGCGCCCGACTTCTCCGCGGCGGCGGCGATCTGGCGGGCCAGAGCGGTCACGTTGCCGGTGGCCGAGTAGAAGATGACGGAGACCTTGACGGGCTCGACAGCGGACATATTCCTACCTCTTTTGCGAGAGCGATCTAAGTAGTTCACATTTGAATTACTCATCGACCATAGCGGCGACTCGAGAGAAGTTCAAATTTGAACATTGTGTCGCTTGCCACTTCCCCTTCGTCGCGCACCTCAAGGGGTCAATCAACAGTGCTTGTTACGAGAGTGTTTCTTCGGGTTGGAAGTTGCGTGGGTCGGCGACTGTCTGGTTTATCACGCGGATCGCCGTGTCACCTCAGACGCTCCTCTCGCTCCCGCAACTCTGGTTCACGCACGTCTGTATGCCTCGTGACCTCGATTAATGACAACTTAGGCGGACCTAAGTGACAGGGAGTGGATAGCGAAGTTCTAGACTTGCGGCAAACGCTTGTGAAGAGCTTCACAAGCAGCCCAGTCGTTATAAGGATCACCGCCCGTACGCCTGAGAGGACGCCCGTGACCACTCACGCAACCCCGGAGGCCGACGTCATCGTCGTCGGCGCGGGCCCCGGTGGTTCGGCCGCGGCCTACCACCTGGCCGCCCGGGGTCTCGACGTATTGCTCCTGGAAAAGACGCATTTCCCCCGCGAGAAGGTCTGCGGCGACGGCCTCACCCCCCGCGCCGTCGCGCAGCTGCTCAAGATGGGCGTCGACACCTCCGAGTCCGCCGGATGGATTCGCAACCGCGGCCTCCGCGTCGTCGCCGACGACATCGCCCTCGAACTCGACTGGCCCACTTTGGACCATTTCCCCGACTACGGGCTCACCCGCACCCGCCTCGACTTCGACCAGATCCTCGCCGACCGCGCCGTCGCCGCCGGAGCCTCGCTCCAGTGCGGCGTCAAGGTCGCCGCGCCGATCTTCGACCTCGCCGGACGCGTCTGCGGCGTCAGTGCCGTTCGCAACGACGGCGCCACGCGCGACGGCGAGCAGGTCACCTACCGGGCCCCGCTCGTGATCGCCGCCGACGGCGTCTCCGGGCGCCTCGCGCTCCCCTTGGGCCTCAAGCGGAACGAGAGCCGCCCCATGGGCGTCGCCGTCCGGCGGTACTACCACTCCAAGGCCAAGCACGACGATGACTACCTGGAGTCGTGGCTCGCGTTGCGGACTGCCGCCGAGCCGGATGTCCTGCAACCCGGATACGGGTGGATCTTCGGGCTCGGCGATGGTCGGGTGAACGTGGGGCTTGGGGTGCTCAACTCCTCGGACGGCTACCAGAAGACCGACTACCGTGCGCTGCTTCGTGACTGGCTCGCCAACACCCCTGAGGAGTGGGGCCTGACCGACGAGGCCAACGCCGACGGGCCCGTCCGCGGGGCCGC
>DATABR010000045.1:0-11158 GCA_036259435.1 Glycomyces sp. | reverse complement strand
CCCGCCGGAGGGCCGGCGGGAGCGCGGGGAGGCCTCCCAAGGGGAAGGACGTCTCCCCCGCTCCGGTCTCACCCGGTGCGGACCAGCTGGACGTCGTCGATGTTGAGCCAGTATGGCTCGCCGTTCCCGCCGCGCGGATCCACCCACAGCCGCAGGCGGATCCAGTTGCAGCATGGCTCCCTACCCTTCTCGGCTCCGGCGGCGGCCCCCGGTGACGAGGTAGCGCTGCAGGACGGTGATCGGCACGGCGAGCACTATCGCGCCTGCGGCAAAGGTGGTGTAGGCGTTGGCGTATTCGGAGCTGATCATCTGGAACAGGCCGAGCGCGACGGTCTTGTCGGCGCTCTGGAGTACCAGCGCCGGGAGGATGAAGTCCATCCACGGCCACGTGAACTGCGTGATCGCCACGAAGGTGAGCATGGGGCGCATGAGCGGCAAAAGGATCTTGACGAAGATCGTGATCCGCCCGGCCCCCTCGATCGCGGCGGCCTCGTCCGGTGCTAGGGCTATGAAAACGCACCACGAAACTGTGAACGTTTACACGAATCTAGCTACTTAGGACGCGCTTGGCAATTGGATTTGAACCATATAACCGCTCGTGAGTCAAATGCTCCCCATTGAACGATCACAATTCTGAAACAGCGCTCGGCGGAACCTCACGTTGTCAGGTCAACGCCAGTCAAGTAATGTGCACGTTCACAGGCATTTGTGCAAGGAACCTCACAGGAGACGCGGTGCAGAACATTCACTACGGAGGCGACTACAACCCCGAACAGTGGCCCGAGGAGATCTGGCACGAGGATGTGCGTCTCATGCGCGAGGCGGGAGTCAACCTCGTCAGCCTCGGGATCTTCAACTGGGGGATCATCGAGCCCGCCCCCGGCGAGTACGACTGGACCGGCCTCGACGCGATCATCGAACTGCTCCACGAGAACGGCATCGGCGTCGACCTGGGCACCCCCACCTCGGCCCCGCCCTCGTGGCTGCGCCGCGCCCACCCCGAGCTCCGCCTGGTCGACTTCGAGGGCCGCGTACTCGCCTCGGGCTCACGCCACGGCGTCTGCCCCTCGCACCCGGTGTACAGCGACGCGTGCGCCTCCATCGTGGAGCAGTTGGCCGCCCGGTACGGCAAGCACCCGGCCGTCCAGATGTGGCACTTGCACAATGAGTACGGCTGGGCCAACGTCCAGTGCTACTGCGAGGTCTCCACCGAGGCCTTCCGGGGCTGGCTCGCCGACAAGTACGGCGATGTGGACCGGCTCAACGAAGCCTGGGGCACCGCGTTCTGGGGCCTGGTCTACCGCGGCTTCGACCAGGTCGAGGCCCCCTCGATCGCGCCGCCCGGCGTCAACCCCGCGCTCAAACTGGACTGGATGCGCTTCTCGAACGACGCGCACATCGCGAACTACCGCCTCCAGCGCGAGATCATCGCCCGCCACTCCGAGTCCCCGGCCACCACGAACTTCATGGTGCCCAACTGCAAGGACATGGACTACTTCCGCTGGGCCGAGCACGTGGACATCGTCTCCAACAACCACTACCTCATAGCCGAGCGCGACGAGAACGAGATCGAGCTCGCCATGAGCGCCGACCTCACCCGCGCCGTGGCCGGCGGCCCGTGGATGATCATGGAGCACTCCACCTCCGCGGTGAACTGGCAGCCGCGCAACATCGCCAAGACCCCCGGCGAACTGCGCCGCAACTCCCTGGCCCACGTCGCGCGAGGCGCCGACGGGCTCATGTTCTTCCAGTGGCGAGCCTCCCGCGCCGGGGCCGAGAAGTTCCACTCCTCGATGCTCCCCCACGGCGGCACGGACACCCAGGTGTGGCGCGACGTCGTATCGCTCGGCAACGACCTCAAGCAGATCTCCGATGTGGTCGGATCCGACGTGCAGGCCGACGTCGCGGTCCTGTGGGACTGGGAGTCCTGGTGGGCCCTCGAACTCGAATGGCGGCCCTCGATCGAACTCGAGTTCCGCGAGCGGGTCGAGGCCTACTACGCGTCGCTGTGGAAGCAGCACGTCACCGTCGACTTCGCCCATCCCGAGGCCGATCTCGGCCGGTACAAGGCCGTCATCGCGCCCTCCTCGTACCTGCTCTCCGCCACCGCCGCGAAGCACCTGCGCGGCTTCGTCGAAGACGGCGGGCACCTGCTCGTCTCCTACTTCTCCGGGATCGTCGACGAGCACGACACCGTCCACCCCGGCGAGCACGGAGCGGTGCTGCGCGAGACGCTCGGCCTGTGGGTCGAGGAGTTCCACCCGGTGCACGAGGGCACCCGACTCGCCCTCACCTCGGGTGCCAGCGGCCGCATCTGGTCCGAGCACGTGCGCCTCGACAGTGCCGAAGAGGTGGCCGCATTCGCCGACGGGCCCGACGCGGGCCGCCCCGCGATCACCCGCCACCGCGTCGGCGGCGGCACCGCCTGGTACGTCGCGACTGCACTCGACGACGCCACCGGCCTGCGCGACCTGCTCGCCACCGTGCTCGACGCGGCCGGAGTCAACCGGCCATCCGGGCTGCCCGACCGGCTCGAAATCGTGCGCCGCGGCCCGTTGCACTTCCTGATCAACCACACCGATCAGGACGTGGAAGTCCCCGGCCTCCGGGGCACCGACGCCCTCACCCGCGCCGCTCACGACGGCAGCGTCCCAGTTCCCGCCGGAGGGGTAGTCGTCCTCACCATCAACTGAACACACATCCCTTAGGGAGTAGGGCGACGCGGTGCAGATCCTCGCCGAGAGCGGCGTCAACTGCATCCGTTCCAAGGTGTGGGTCGACCCCGCCGACGGCTACAACACCACGACCCAGGAGGCCCGACTCGGCAAGCGCGCCAGACCGCCGGGATGAGCCTCCTGGTCGACTTCCACTACTCGGACACGTGGGCCGACCCGGGCAAGCAGTACAAGCCCGCGGCCTGGGAGGGACTCGGCTTCGAAGGCCTCAGGCAGGCCGTGTACGACCACACCGCTGACGTGCTCGGCGCGCTCAAGGACGCCGGAGTCGAACCGACTCTGGTGCAGGTCGGCAACGACAACGGCGGGCTCATCTGGCCCGAGGGCCGCTACGACCAGCTGGCCGCCGCCCTTGTGCGAAGACCGGATCGTTCCGCATCGCGGCGCGATCGTGCCTGGCCGCTTCCCCGGTCGACCGCGAACATTGAGCCTATGAACAAGGCACTCTTCGTGATCGACGTCCAAGAATCGTTCCGGCAGCGTCCCATGTGGGCGGCCATGTCGAATCCCGGCATCGTCGACAAGATCAATCCGCTCGTCGACGCCGCCCGCGAGAACGGCGACCTGGTGGTGTGGGTGCGCCACGCCGAGCCGGGCACCGGCAACGTGTTCGACCCCGCCAGCGGGTTCGTCGAATTCCTGCCGGGTCTCAAACCCCTCGCGGGCGAGCCCGACCTGATGAAGACCTCCCACAACGTCTTCACCACTACCAACGCGCAGCAAATCCTCACCCGGCAAGGCGTCGGGGAGGTCGTCATCGCCGGCATCCGTACTGAGCAGTGCTGCGAGACCAACGCCCGCGTCGCCTCCGACCTGGGCTACCGGACCGTGTTCGTCACCGACGCGACCGCGACCAACCCCGTCGAGCACCGCGACGCGCCCACCGGGCGCAGTCTGGACGAGATCCTGGACGATCCGCGCACGCTCGGGACCGACGCCATCATCGAGCGGACCGAATACGCCCTGGCCGGGCGCTTCGCGGAGATCACCGGAGTGGACACGCTGGTGCGCGAGTGGCAGGATCGGTCCTCCGAAGCAGCGTGAGTCCAGTGGAGTGAATCCGGTGTCCGAGGTCGTCTTCCTCCTGGTCCCCCAGCTGCACCTACTCGATCTGGCGGGCGCGGCGCAGGTGTTCTCCACCGCCGCCGAGGTGCTGGCCGAGGAGCCTGGGAATGTCCGGCGGACACCGGCGTACCGACTGCGGTACGTGGCCGACGAGACCGACGTGCCGACCGCCCAAGGCCTGCCGCTCCGGGCCGAGACCGGCTGGCCGGAACTCGCCCCGGGCGACCTCGTCGTGGTCCCCGGGTGGCGCTCGCCGAAGAGCGCGGGCGGCCCGAGGCTCTCGGATGCCCAAGTGCGGCAGCTCATCGAGCACCACGACATGGGCGGCACGGTGGCGAGCGTCTGCTCCGGTGCGTTCGCGCTCGGGCAGGCCGGTCTGCTCGACGGGCGGCGGTGCACCACGCATCACAATCTGCAGGACGAGCTGGCGCAACGCTTCCCGCGGGCCTCAGTAGTACGTGATGTTCTATACACAGAGGACGATGGGGTCATCACGTCTGCGGGCATCGCCAGCGGCATTGACCTGGCACTGCATCTGGTGGCGGTGCGGCACGGGCCCGCCTGGCCGCGAGGGCGGCCCGGGAGATGGTCGTGTTCGCGCGCCGCAACGGCCATGAGCCGCAGGCGAGTGCGATGCTGCGGCACCGCTCGCACTTGTCGGACACCGCGCACCGGGTCCAGGACCGCATCGACACGCATTACAGCGAGCCGCTGCGCCTGGCGGATCTCGCGGCCGACTGCGGAGTCTCGCAGCGGACCCTCACGCGGCAGTTCACCTCGGCCGTCGGGACGACTCCGCTGCGCTACCAGTCGCTGCTGCGGCTGGAGCGGGCCGAACACCTCATCGGCCAGGGGGTCACGGTCGAATCGGCCGCGCGGGCCGTCGGCTTCGCCGACGCGAGGATGCTGCGCCGACTCCGGGCGGGCTCGAGCGTGTGACACGGCGGCGAGGGCCGGGGCTCCCGCCGCCGTTCGATCGCGTCATGCCTAGAACGCGTAGGGCCCGAAGCGGCCCCAGGCCGCGATCACCGCAAGCACGAAGATGACGCCGTTGGGCGTTCGCGGCGGACCCGGCCGAACCGCTGCCGGCCGCACCGAATCCGAAGCGGCTGCTGCGCGGCATGGTCCGCCAGCGCCGGGCCGCGAACGCCTGATCAGCCCGTGGCGAGTTTTGCGGCGAAGGCGACCATGACCGCGCCGACCAGGCCGTTGCCGGCGGCGGCGAGGCGGCGCCGTCTGCGAAACGTCTGGGCGAGGCCGTCGCCGGCGACGATCAGCGTCGAGAGGTAGACCAGGGAACAGACCTGGAGGATCACGAAGAGGACGCCGTAGCTGAGCACCGGCCAGGCGTAGTTCGGGTCCACGAACTGCACGAAGAAAGCGACGAAGAACAGGATCGCCTTGGGGTTGAGCAGGCTCGCGATGAGGGCGCGTACGTAGGGGCGTTCGTTCGCTCCAGCGGTCTCGAGGGTCTTGGTCTCGATGGGTTCGCCGCGTCGGACGGCGCGCCAGGTCTTCCAGCCGCCGCGCAGGAGGCCGAATGCGAGGTAGGCGAGGTAGACGACTCCGGCCCAGCGGACGAGGCCGTAGAGCAGCGGGGAGGCCGCGAAGACCGAGGCGAGTCCGGCCGCGGAGGCGATCATGAGGATCGAGTCGCCGCAGAAGACTCCGGCCGCGGCGGCGAAACCGGCGCGGCGGCCCTTGCGGGAGGACACGGAGAGCACGTAGAGGGAGTTGGGCCCGGGCAGCAGGATGATGAGGACGGTGGCGACGACGTAAGTCCACAGGTCGACGGTGCCGAGCACGGGCGGTTCCTCTCAAGGCCGGGGCGGGTGGGGCGCCGCGGCGAAACGGCGACACGGCGACACGGCGACACGGCGAAACTGTCTCAGCCTACGGCCGATCCTGCCGCACCTGCAACCGTGAGGCGGGACCCGTGGACGCGGCGTAAGCGGTTGCAGTGGTGGGAGCCGCGGCGCACGACCACTTCGGAACGCGGCGGCGTCGGACGTTCGGCAAGGTCAAGGCGGGCGGGGGTTGCAGAGGGCTTCTATGCTGGAGGTGAAGACGAGGCCGGTGGCGCGTGCGGGTATGCGCCCCCGGCCTCTTGTCGTCAGGCGGTTCAGGAGTTGTCGAGGCGCGGCAGCACGACCTCCTTGCCGATCAAGCGGATCGCCGCGTAGATCGGCACGGACAGGACGATGCCGACCACGCCGAAGAGGGTGCCGCCGACGAGCACGGCGACGATCGCGGCGAGGTTCGAGACCTTCACCGCACTGCGCATCACCGTCGGGTAGATGACCCAGTTCTCCAGCTGCTGGTACGCGATGAAGAAGATCGCCGTGGCCACGGCCGTCATGGGCGAGACGGCGAGCGCCACGAGGGTGACCACGACCGCGCCGATGGTGGCGCCGATCTGCGGGATGAGATCGAGGAGCGCGACCAGGAGCGCCAGCAGCGCGCCGTAGGGAATGTCCACGATGGCCATGAAGATCCACGAGGAGATTCCGGCGAGGGCGCCGATGGCTAGCGCGCCGATGAGATAGGCGCCGATGCCGCGGAGGATGCCTTCGAGGATGCGGTCGGTCTGCTCGCGCTTTGAAGCGGCGACGAGGCGCACCAGGCCATGGCGAAGCTGGTTGTAGGAGGCGAGGATGAAGAGCGTGAGCAGCAGCGTGGTGATCGTCCAGACGAGGCCGCCGAAGAAGGTGGCGACGCCGCCCGCGACCCCGCCGAAGACCTTGGTCACGTTGGCGGCGGTCAATACGCCCTCAGCGCGTTGGAGCAGGCCGGACTCGCCGCCGAAGCGATCGGCGAGCGGGCTGGCCATGAGCTGGTCATAGTAACCGGGCACGTTGTCGACGAACTGGGTGGACTCGCGGACGAGCGCGGGGATGATCGCGCCGATGCCGCCGCAGAAGACGATGATCACACCGAGGAAGAGGATGGTCATCGCGAGCCATCGGGGCATGCCGCGCTTGGTCATGCCGCCGATGATGCGTTGGAGCCCGACCGCGAGAAAGGCGGCGACCACAAGCGCGGTGATGACCGTGCCGAGCTCCTGGAACGCCCAGAGAATGCCGGTGACGATTGCCAAGCCGAGTCCGAAGAGGACGCCGGCGTACAGCGGCGGGGTGCTTGCGAGACCCTTGTTCAGGGACAATCCGGGTTTGTCTGCCATGGGAGGTTTCTAGCAGACGCGCACCGCGCCCGGGGCCCGGCACGCCCCGGCGCAGGACCCGCTCCCGGCCGAGCGCCGCGGTTGCGATGGGGACGGCGCTGTCGTCGCTCCCTTTCCGGCACCGTTCACGCCGGTTACGATCGGAAAATGCCACTTCCTGTATCGATAAAGGTAAATGCGGCCGCCGTCCGGGGCCCGCTCGAACCGATCTATCGCTTCTTCGGCGCCGACGAACCCAACTACGCCTACCTCCCCGACGGTGAGCGGCTGCTCGGCGAGATCGGCCGCCTCGGCGGTGCCCAGACGTACTTCCGCACCCACAACCTCATGGTGACCGGCGACGGCGCACCGGCCCTGAAATGGGGCTCGACCGACATGTACACCGAGGACGCCGATGGGAACCCGGTGTACGACTGGACGATCGTCGACCGGATCTTCGACGCCTACCTGCGCAATAGCGTCAAGCCGTACGTGCAGATCGGGTTCATGCCCGAGGCGATGTCCACCCGGCCCACGCCGTATCAGCATGAGTGGAAGCCCGGCGACCCCTACGGCGACGTCTTCACCGGCTGGACCTACCCGCCGAAGGACTACCGGGCCTGGCGGGACCTGGTGGCCGCGTGGGTCGAGCACTGCCTGGACCGTTACGGCCTCAACGAGGTCGAGCAATGGTACTGGGAGGTGTGGAACGAGCCCAACGGCTCGGGCGGCTACTGGGGCGGCACGCCCGAGGAGTTCCGCAAGCTGCACGACTACGCGATCGACGCGGTGCGCGCGACCGTGCCCACGGCCCGAGTCGGCGGGCCGGACACGGCCGGGCCGGGCGGGCAGTGGATGCGCGACTTCCTCGAACACTGCCTCCGGGGCACCAACCACGCTACCGGCGGCACCGGCACCCCACTGGACTTCGTCGCCTTCCACGCCAAGGGCGTGCCCGAGTTCGTCGACGGGCACGTGCGCATGGGCATCGCGCCGCATCTGCGGGAAGTCGACAAGGGCTTCGGCATCGTCGCGTCCTATCCGGAACTGCGCGGCACGCCGATCGTGATCGGCGAGTGCGACCCGGACGGCTGCGCCGCCTGCTCCGCGGAGGTCTACCCGCCCAATGCCTACCGCAACACCTCGCTGTACGCCTCCTACACGGCCGCGTCCTTCGCCCGCCTCCACGAGCTGGCCGATGCGCACGGTGTCCACCTCGAAGGGGCGCTGCCGTGGTCCTTCGAGTTCGAGGACGAGCCGATCTTCGCCGGCTTCCGGGCCCTGGCGACCACCGGCGGCGTCGCGCTGCCGGTGTTCAACGTCTTCCGCATGTTCGGCCGGATGATCGGGCGACGCCTTGAGGCGCGCAGCGACGGCGCGATCACGCTGGAGGACATGATGCGCGTGGGCGTCCGCGGCGACCGGCCCGACGTGTCGGCGATGGCGGCGCTGGACGGTGCGGCACTGCGCGTCCTGGTCTGGCACTACCACGACGACGAGGTGCCGGGCCCGGATGCCGAGATCGCGCTCGCGTTGGAGCACTTGCCCGTCGGGAACGGGCCGATGCGGCTCACCGAGTACCGCGTGGACGGCGAGCACGGCAACGCGCACACCGCCTGGCAGCGCATGGGCGCACCGGCCGAGCCGACCGCCGAACAACTGGCGTCGCTGATCGAGGCCGGAAGGCTGCACGAACTGCGGACAGCGACAGTCGAGGTCCGCGAAGGCGAGGCCACGGCCACCGCGATGCTGCCGCGCCAAGGTGTCTCGCTGCTCGAATTCACCTGGTAGGCAGCTTCTGGTCGCCGGTGCGGCAGTCCTGGTCCGCGCCCGCCGCCGCCGCGCCTTCCATGCCCAGGCCCGACCATGGTGAGGGCTCATCCCCCGGTATGGACCCCCCTGCCCCATGCCCGGTCGCCCAGCAGCGACATCGCGGCCGGGAGCAGCACGCCGCGCACGATGGTCGCGTCAATGAAGATCGCCAGCGCCATGCCGAGCCCGAGCATCTTGTACTCGATCGCCGAGAGCGTCACGAACACCGAGAACACGCCGGTCATGATGAGCGCGGCGCTGGAGACGACGCCCGCGCTGGCGGCGGTGCCGCCGATGATCGCGTCCGCGTTGGTGGCTCCGGACCGGCGACGTTCGGCGACGCGGCTGAGGACGAAGATGTGGTAGTCCATGCTCAGTCCGAACAGGATGATGAACATGAACAGCGGAATCCAGCTGACCACGCCCCCATAGGAAGTGAAGCCGAGCAGGCCTTCGAGGTGGCCGCCCTGGAAGACCCAGGCGAGGGCACCGCAGGCCGCGCCGATCGACAGGAGGTTGAGCACGATCGACGCCAGCGGAATCGTCCAGGACCGGAACGTCACCGCGAGCAGGACGAACGCGAGCAGGAGGATGAACGCGATCACGTAGGGGATGCGGGCCGAGAGCTGCTCGGTGAAGTCGTGCGGGAGCGCGGTCTTGCCTGTGACCGCGATTTCGGCGTTTCCGACGGATCCGAAGGCGGCCGGGATGGCCTCGTCGCGCAGGTGGGCGAGGGCCGTGTCGGCTTCGGGGTCGGTGATGTCTCCGGCGAGCGGGACGCGCACGATCACGGCGTCGCCGACCGTGTCGGCGGTGATCGGTTCGAGAAGTTTGTCGTCGCTCGCGGCGGCCTCCTCGTGGAGGGCTTCGACGGCGGCATCCACTGCGGCCGGGTCGAGCGTGCCGTCCTCGTCGGGGGCCACCACGATGCGGGCGGCGGTCGCCGAGCCTGGGAAATGCTCTTGCATTGTGACGGCCGCGTCGACCGCGGGTGAAAGGCCGGGCGGCAGACTCGCGGTCACGGCCGCGTCTTGGAGGCGCAGGCCGAGGACCGGAATCGCGGCGATGAGGAGGAGGACGGCGGCGAGCCCGCCGGTGATGAGCGGGCGGCGCGCGACCGCCGCGGCCACGCGGGCCCAGAACCGGGACGGTGCGGCTTTGATGCGGCGCTTGCCGAGCCAGGGGATGCGGGCGGCGTCGACGTGCTGGCGCAGGATCGCCAGGAGCGCGGGCAGGAAGGTCACCGAGCCGAGCACGGCCAAGCCGACGACGAGGACCGTGCCGAGCGCGAGTCCCTTCAGAACGTCGATCCCGGTGATGAGCAGGCCCGCCATGCAGACGATGACGGTGAGTCCAGAGGCGGCGACCACGTGCCCGGAGGTGCGGGCGGTAGTGCGCAAAGCCGCGGCCGGGTCCTTGCCCGCGGCGCGTTCTTCTCGGAAGCGGCGCAGGTAGAACAAGGAGTAGTCGGTGCCCACGGCCATGCCGATGAGCAGCACGATCGCCGAGCCCGCGCTGTTGAAGGGCACCCAGTGGCCGAGAACCTGGAGGAGGCCGAAGGTCCCGGCGACGCTAGTACCCGCGAGGAGCAGCGGCAGCCCGGCCGCGACGAACGAGCCGAAGACGGCGAGCAGGACGAGGATCGTCAGCGGCAGCGAGGTGGTCTCGGCGCGCTTCATGTCGTCCTTGATGCCTGCGTCGACCGCGCCCGAAAGGGTGGCGTCCCCGGCTTGCAGGACCTCCACGTCCGAGTGCTCGGATTGGACGGCGGCGACGGCCGCCAGCGCGGCGTCGTAGTTGGCCTCATAGGCATCGTCGGGGCCGCGGATCGCGAAGGTGACGAGGGCGGCGTCCCCGTCTGCGGCGATCCAGCGTTCGCCGTGCTCGCCGAGCGGGGAGCCGATGCCGTCCACGGCGTCGGGGATCGAGGAGAGTGCGGTCACGAGGTCTGCCACGGCCGCTTGGGCTTGGAGGTCGCCCGAGTAGTCGCGTTCGGCGGTGATCAAGACGTTTTCCCGTGCGGCGAAGTCGTCTTGGGCGTCGAGGAGTGCTTCGGCAACTCCGGCTTCACCGGGGTCGGTGGCGGCGGCGTCCTCGCCGAGCGGGAGGCCGCCGGAGAGGACGGCGAGGGCGATGAGCGCGAGCCAGCCGCCGATGGCGAAGGCTCTGTGTCTTCCCGACCAGTCCGCGATCGCGGCGACCACGCCGTGCCGGGCCCGGGGCGTGTGCGGGGAGTTTGCGACGTGGGGGTCTGCGGTGATGTCGTGCAGCACGGTCTGCTTTCCTGTTCGTACGGGGGCCGCTCCTGCGGAACCCGCCCGAGCCGCAATGGCCCGGGCGAGGTGGTTCGACTCCCTGGGTGAACGCCGCCGGGTTGCCGCCCGGC
>DATABR010000044.1:0-31733 GCA_036259435.1 Glycomyces sp. | reverse complement strand
GAGAATGCCGAAGACCCCGACGGGCATGGCCCGTCGAGGCCTCTTGCAAAGCTTGTGTTTTGGCGGGCCCGAGCTAGGCGGCCTCGACCAGCTTGTTGTAGCCCGCAGCCATCTTCGACTTGCGCTGGGCGGCCTGGTTCTTGTGGATGACACCCTTGGTGGCAGCCTTGTCCAGCTCGCGGCTGGCGGCGCGCAGGTGGGTCTCAGCGGCGGTGACGTCGCCAGTTGCCGACGCCTCACGGAACTTCCGGACGGCGGTCTTCAGCGACGACTTCACTGCCTTGTTGCGCATCCGGCGCTTCTCGTTCGTCAGAATGCGCTTTTCCTTGGACTTAATGTTCGCCACGCGTGAAGCCTCAGTTTCGTGATTGCTTGGTTCCTTAATTGATCGCGTCAGAGGCAGAGGGCACTCCGAGCGCCTGTCAACGTTACCAGGAGCCGAGCATCGCACACGCCCTGGGAGCATGACCGCAAGCCAGATTACACCAGGTCGCAGGCACCGATCGCGTCCCGGTCCCCGGTTGTAGCCCACGTTACGCGAACGCGTGCCGCAACGCCCCTGCGTCGGTGAGCGTCGCCGCGCGTCCCTGCGGCCGACGGCCCTCAGACCGAAGCGCCCCGCGCGCGGAGCGCCGGCAGGACCACTTCGTCGAGTATGGACGCGAGCGCCTCGTCGGTGACGTCGCCCAAGATGATGAACTCGTTGCGCAGCAAGTCGAACGGCAGACGGCGAAGACGTTCGGTGAGATGCTCCTCGGCGAGTTCGCCTCGTTTGACGGCGCGCGCGTACACCGATCCGTTCAAGCTGCGGACGATCTCGTTCACCAGACCCGCGAGGAGGACTCCCCGCGCCTCGGGGTCGGCACTGACCTCGGCGAGCATGCCGAGCATCGCGGTCCGCCCGACCATCCGCATCCGAGCGAGCGCGAACGTGAGCAACGCCATGGTGTCCCCGCGGAGCGAGCCGGTGTTCGGCACTGAATCCGCTTTCGGCACCCGGCTCGCGGCGCAGGCGAGCATCATCTCCACTCGGCTCGACCAGCGTCGATACAGGACGGGCTTGCTCGTGCCGGCCCGCTTCGCGACCCTCTCCATCGAGAGTTTCGCGAATCCGACCTCCAAGAACTCTTCCCAAACGGCGTCGAGAATCGCCCGCTCGAGCTCCTCGCCGCGGCGTCTGGACGCCACCTTGCGTTCCAACCCGGTCCCCCCTAGATACTGGCCGTTTCTTATGTTACCTTGAGCTTGTCAAGATACGGACCGTATCTTACGGATGATTGGAAACCATCATGGAAACGTCCGCCCCCGAACCCACCCCAGTCGGCCGGGTGATCGCGCTCAGCGCCGGCCTCGGGCTCCTCGTCGGCGTCCTCACCCTCGCCTTCGCCTGGCCCTCGGCCGACATGGGACCCGCCGAGGTTCCCATCGCCGTCGTCGGCCCCGATGAGGCCACCACCCAGATCCAGACCCGATTGGATGAGGCCCAGCCCGACGGATTCGACGTCACCGCCGTCCCCGACGCGGGCGAGGCGCGCACGCTCATCGAGGAGCGCGAGGTCTACGCGGCCCTCCAGATCGCCCCGGACGGGGTGACGCTCTACACCGCGACGGCCGCCTCCCCAGCGGTCGCACGGCTGGTCGTCGGTATCGCCGAGCAGGTTGCGGCTGGGATGGGCCAGGACGCGGGGCAGCCGGGCAGCGTCCAAGTCACTGTCGAGGACGTCGTGGCCCTGCCCGCGGACGACCCGAACGGCGCCGGTCTGGCCGCCTCGGCCTTTCGCTGGCGATGGGCGGCATCGTGATCGCCGCGCTCATCGGCCTCTCCGTGCGCGGCTCGGGCCGGCAGGTCGCGGCCGCGGTCCTCGCGCCGCTAGGCGTCGGGGCGGTCGTGGCGTCGATCCTGCTGTACGTGCTCGAATCGCTCGAGGGTGACTTCTGGGCGATCGCGGGTGTGCTGGCGCTGGTGATGGCCGCGACGGCCTGGTCGATCCTCGGGCTGGTGAAACTGCTGGGCCGCGCCGGGCTGGCGGTCGGGGCGGTCACCGTGATGCTCGTGGGCAACCCGCTGTCGGGCATGACGAGCGCGCCGGAGCTGCTTCCCGCGCCGTGGGGCGAGTTCGGCCAGTTCCTCACGCCGGGCGCGGGCGGGACGCTGCTGCGCTCGACGGCGTACTTCGACGGCAACGGTGCCGACGCGGCGGTGTGGACGCTGGCTGCCTGGCTGGTCGCGGGGATCGTGCTGTTCACGATCGGCGCGGTGCGCGCCAAGGTCACAACCGTGGACGCGCGGGAAACGGAAGCGGTGTCGATCGCGGCCTGATCCGGAAGTTGGTCTGGCGGCCTCGGCCTGCGCGTTGGCGCGGGTCGGGGCCGCCGCTCATGTGCAGCGGGCAGAGGACTTCCCAAGTGGTGATTCGCCGCCGCCCCGGATTCGATAGTGCTCCGGGGGTACGACATTTCCGGGGCCATGGCACGCCGATTCGCGGATCGGGGCGGTTTTGCGTCTCGGTTGGTGAGCGGGGCGCCTTTTCTCGCTGGGTGCGCGGGGGTACTCGGGCCCGTAAGGCAGAATTGAGCAGCCCGCCCCATCCGATCAAGGAAGGCCAACGTGACGAACGCGCCAGGCTCGACCGCTCCGGAGACGATCCGGAACTTCTGCATCATCGCGCACATCGACCACGGCAAATCCACCCTGGCCGACCGCATGTTGCAGATCACCGAGGTCGTCGACGCCCGCCAGATGCGCGCGCAGTACCTCGACCGTATGGACATCGAGCGGGAACGCGGCATCACCGTCAAGTCCCAGGCCGTCCGCATGCCCTGGACTGCGCGCTCCGGCGCCGCCGAGGGCCAGGGCTTCGTGCTCAACATGATCGACACCCCCGGGCACGTCGACTTCACCTACGAGGTCTCCCGGTCGCTCGCCGCCTGCGAGGGCGCGATCCTCCTCGTGGACGCGGCGCAGGGCATCGAGGCGCAGACCCTCGCCAACCTCTACCTCGCGATGGGCAACGACCTCACGATCATCCCGGTGCTCAACAAGATCGACCTTCCCTCGGCCGACCCCGACCGGTACGCCGAGGAGCTCGCGCACCTCATCGGCTGCGAGCCCGAGGACGTCTTCCGCGTCTCCGGCAAGACCGGTGTCGGCGTGGCCGAGCTGCTGGACGCGGTCGTCGAGCAGATCCCACCGCCCACCGGCGACGCGGACGCTCCCGCCCGCGCGATGATCTTCGACTCCGTCTACGACGTCTACCGCGGCGTCGTCACCTACATCCGAGTCATCGACGGCAAGCTGAGCGCCCGCGACCGCATCCGCATGATGTCCACCCGGGCCGACCACGAGCTGCTCGAGATCGGCGTCATCAGCCCCGAGCCGGTGGTCTCCAAGGCCCTGGGCGTCGGCGAGGTCGGCTACCTCATCACCGGTGTGAAGGACGTGCGCCAATCCAAGGTCGGCGACACCGTCACCCTCAACAAGAACCCCGCCAAGACCGCGCTGCCCGGCTACACCGAGGCCAAGCCGATGGTCTACTCGGGGCTCTACCCGATCGACGGCTCCGACTACGGCAACCTCCGCGAAGCCCTCGACAAGCTCCAGCTCAACGACGCCGCGCTCCAGTTCGAGCCCGAGACCTCCGCGGCCCTCGGCTTCGGCTTCCGCGTCGGCTTCCTGGGCCTTTTGCACCTGGAGATCATCCAGGAGCGCCTCGAGCGCGAGTTCAACCTCGACCTGATCTCGACCGCCCCGAACGTGGTCTACCAGGTAGTCAAGGAGGACGGCGAGCACATCGAGGTCACCAACCCCTCCGAATTCCCCGAGGGCAAGATCTACTCGATCACCGAGCCGATCGTCAAGGCCACCATCCTGACTCCGACCGAGTACATCGGGCAGGTCATGGAGCTGTGTCAGACCAAGCGCGGCGTCCAGATCGGCATGGACTACCTCTCGACCGAGCGCGTCGAGATCCGCTACACGCTGCCGCTGGCCGAGATCGTCTTCGACTTCTTCGACCAGCTCAAGTCGCGCACCAAGGGCTACGCCTCGCTCGACTACGACATCGAGGGCTCCCAGGAAGCCGACCTCGTCAAGGTCGACATCCTGCTCCAGGGCGAGCGCGTGGACGCCTTCGCCGCGATCGTCCACAAGGACCAGGCCTACTCCTACGGTGTGCGGCTCACCGAACGGCTGAAGAAGCTCATTCCGCGCCAGCAGTTCGAGGTGCCCATCCAGGCCGCGATCGGCACTCGGATCATCGCGCGCGAGAACATCCGCGCGCTCCGCAAGGACGTGCTCGCCAAGTGCTACGGCGGCGACATCTCCCGCAAGCGCAAGCTGATAGAGAAGCAGAAGGAAGGCAAGAAGCGGATGAAGAACATCGGCCGCGTCGAGGTCCCGCAGGAGGCGTTCATCGCCGCACTGCGGACGGACGAGAGCTAGGTTCGACGGCCGCAAGCGCAAAGGGGCAGCACCGTTCGCGGCGCTGCCCCTTTCGCGTTGTCCCGCCTACATCTTCGTCGGGTGGCCTGGCGGCGGGCCAGGCGGTGGCGGCGGCTGCTGGCCGTACGGGGGCGGCTGGTGCGGCGGCTTGCGCTGGTTGCCCGGCCGCGACCGCAGATACTGCTCGACCTCGGGCTGGGTGAGCAGGTAGAACCCGGCGGCGACCGCCGCGATCCGGGCCAGGCCGACCAGCAGGCTGAGCACGCCGAACCAGCCGAGGCCCCAGCTGAAGATTCCGCCGAGCGAGAAGAAACCGAGAATGCCGAAGCCGATGTACAGCGGCATTCGGGGATCGGCCGCACCGAACGCGCCGAGTCGGTCCCTGGTGATGAACCAGGCGATCGCGATCGCCAAGCCGTGGAAGATCAGGCCGACGATGTTCGAGGCGACGACGAGGCCGCCGAAGAAGGGGATCAGGGCCGACGCCATGATCGCGAACACGAGCATGAGGACCGACAGGCCGAAATAAGCCCACAGCAATTGCGTCAGCTGATTGATCTTCTTGGGGCGGCCGGGATGTTCTTTGATGCCCCATTCGGTGGCGAAGTCGCCTTGCGAGGGGCCCGGCCCTCCGTACTGGGGCGAGGGTCCGGCGGGGCCGCTGCCTGGGGCGGGGCCGTGCGGATTCGGTTCGGGCGGTTGCTGATAGGTCATGTTCGCTACTCCGGGCAAAGAGAGGGGTGAGCTATTTCACTCACACTGTAGCCTTTCGCAAGTCGCTTCGGGGACCAGGCGAAGCTCCGCGATCCGGTGGGGGATATGGCAATCCATCGCAATTTCGAAAATTGCACTGATTTCGAACGTTATTCGAAAGCGTCTGAATTCCGCCGATGCGAAAGGCGGCCCCAGGTTCGCCGGGGCCGCCTTGCGGGACAGGCTAGTTCAAGTAGTCGTCAGCCTTCTCGTCCGAGCCCGCGAACGGGTCGTCGTTGAACGTCGACATCGAGGGGTCGATCGGCCGGTCGTACGTCTGGTGCAGCGCCCGCTCCCGGTCGGCGATCGCGTAGGACCGGCGGGTGTACACCGGCGCGTCCTCGACGGTCACCTTCGGCACCACCTTGAAGTCCACGTCCATCTGATCCGGCCTGATCACCGTCTCCACATAGCCGCGCTGCGCGTTGCGGAACTTGATGTGCGGGTTCATCTTCAGTGCGGAGTTGTCCTCCGGCACCGAGTCCACGCCGTTGCCGCCCGAGGTGATCGAGGTGGCCACGAGCTCCACGCCCACCGTCTCGCCGTCGATGTCGGGGAAGCCGTCCTTGATCTCCGAGGCCCAGTGCGTGTGCACGTCACCGGTGAGCACCACCGGGTTGCGCACCCCCGCCTCCATCCAGCCGTCGATGATCCGCTGCCGCGAGGCCGCGTAGCCGTCCCAGCCGTCCATGCTGGTGTTCAGCACCGGCCCGGCGTTCCCGTCGCGCTGTGTGAAGAACACCTGCTGGCCGAGGATGTCCCAGCGCGCCCGCGAGTCGTGGAAGCCGTCGATCAGCCACTCCTCCTGGGCCTCACCGGTGATGGTGCGCGACTCGTCCCACGCCTCGGCGCAGTCGTTGCCCCAGCCGTCGCCGCAGGCCTGGTCGTCGCGGTACTGGCGGGTGTCCATCATGTGGAAGTTCGCCAGGCGGCCCCACCGGACGCGCCGGTACAGCTGCATGTCGATCCCCGCGGGGACCGAGGACTTGCGCAGCGGCATGTTCTCCCAGTACGCCCGGAACGCCGCGGCCCGGCGGGCCAGGAAGTCCTGCTTGTTCGGGGTTTCCGAACCGGACTCGGGAACCTCGTCGGCCCAGTTGTTCTCGGTCTCGTGGTCGTCCCACACCACCAGCCACGGCGCGGCCGCGTGCGCCAGTTGCAGGTCCGGGTCGGTCTTGTACTGCGCGTGGCGCTGGCGGTAGGTCGCGAGCGAGACGGTCTCGGGCCCTTCGTGGTCGCGCACGTTCCCGTTGGGGGAGTTGTACACCTTGGCCTTGTACTCGTACTGGTAGTCGCCCAAGTGCAGGATCAGGTCCGGGTTCGACTCGGCCATGTGCCGGTAGGCAGTGAAGTACCCGTGCTCGAACTGCGAGCACGACGCGAAGGCCATCCGCAGCTCGTCGGGCATGGACTGCGGCGAGGGGGCGGTGACGGTCCGCCCGATCGGAGAGGTCCACTTGCCGGTCTTGAACCGGTAGAAGTACTCGCGCCCGGCGTCGAGGTAGTCGACCTCGACGTGGACGCTGTAGCCGATCTCAGCGGCGGTCTCGACCTTGCCGGAGGCGACGCGGCGGCGGAAGCGCTCGTCCTTAGCGACTTCCCACTTGACGTCGAAGACGCCGTTCGGCATGCCGCCCATGCCGTCTTCGGCGAGCGGGTTCACCGCCAGTCGCGTCCACAGGACCACGCTGTCGGGTTCGGGGTCGCCTGAGGCGACGCCGAGTGTGAAGGGGTCGGCATCGAGGGTCGGGTGGTGGCGGGTCTGGGCCCAAGCGGTGGCTGGGACCGAGACGGCGGCACCGGCGGCGGAGGAGGCGAGCAGGATTCGGCGCGACAGGCGCATATGGACCTCGCTTTGATGGGGGATGCGCAGGTTTGTGACCCACTCAGCCCAACAAGCGAGCGTGGATTGCCCGGAACCTTCGGACGACGCGGCGATGAACCGGCGCCGAATAGTGTCGTGCTGCGTTAACGCAGCATAAACGAGGTGCGGCTACTTTGGAGTGGAAAACGTGATGACCACTGTGGATGAGTCCGTGGCGGCTGCGGCCTGACCCTCTCCAGGCTCGTCGGCAGCGGGCTCGGTCCAGTCCTCCTCCCCTGGAGTCCAGACCATCCCGTCGTACTCGACTGTCGCGACGCCGAAGTCCCAAGCCCGCGCCACCGCCCAGGCCGCCAGGTTCCAGCCCTCGGTCGCGTCGTCGGCCGCGAGCGCGACCGACGCGCCGTCGACACTGGACACCTCGGTACCCCACTGGTAGGCGTACGCCTCGGCGAGCGCCGCCGCGTCGGTGACGACCTCATCGGCGTTGCCGCTGACGCAGGCCAGCCCGGACGCCGCGCCCCCGCCGAGGACCGAGGCGATCACGACGGCGTCGGTCTCCCACTGCTGGTACAGGTCCGGGTAGGCGCTCACCTGTACCGCCTGGGCCGCTTCGGCGAGCGTCATGTCCTGCCAGGCGTCCGTGCGGCGCAGTTTCTCGTAGAACTTGAACGAGGAGTACACCGGATCCATGAGCTCCTCTTCGGTGCCCCAGCCCATGCTCGGCCGCTGCTGGAAGAGTCCGAGCGAATCGTCGTGGCCGTAGTCGACGTTCACCAGCTCGGACTCCTGCATCGCGGTGGTGATCGCCACCGCGATCGCCTGCTCGTCCATGCCTTCGCGGTGGCCGACCGCCGCGATCGTGGCCGCGTTCGCCGTCTGCTCGGCGCTCAGGTGCACCCGGCCCTCGTCCGACTCGAAGTAGCATCCGGTCGGTGTGGGGCGCAGCAGATCTTCGGCGTCGTCGCCGCAGGCCGTGAGGCCCGCGAGGAGGAACAAGGAGGTCAGAGCGGGGAGTGCGCGCAACGGTGACTCCGATCAGGTCGGTCGCTGGGCGCTCAGCCTACCCAAGAGGGGCTGCGTTTCTCAATGAACGAACGGACCCCTTCTTGACCCTCCGAAGAGAGGAAGTACTCCGCCGTACGGGTAGCTTCGGCCCGCAACTGTTCACGCAGATCCGGTGTGGCCGTGAGCATCTTGATGCCCGCTTGGGCTGACGGGCCGCCTGCCAGCAGCTCGCCGACGGTCTCGGCCAACGCGTCGTCCACCTCGTAGGTCGCGAAGGTCACCAGGCCCCACTGCTCGGCCTGGCTCGCGGTGAAGGTGTAGCCGGTGAGGAAGAGCTCCCTCATCCGGCCGAGGCTGATCTTGCGGGCGACGACCGGACCGATCACGGCCGGGACCACGCCGAGGCGCACTTCACTGAAGGCCATTTCGACCTCCTCGTCGCAGACCACGACGTCGGCGGCGGCGATCAATCCGAGCCCGCCGCCCCGCGCCGCGCCGCGCACGACCGCGACCACCGGTTTCGGCGCTTCGCAGATCTCGGCCAGCGCGTGCGCGAGGTGCACCGCGGGCAGGTCATCGGCGCGCGTGGCCGAGGCCGACTCCTTGAGGTCGCCGCCGGCGCAGAACACCGGCCCGGCGTGGTCGATCACGAGCACCCGCACGTCCGGGTCGGCGACGGCCCGCGCCACCGCTTCGCGCAGCTCGGCGATGAGCCCGGTGGACAGGGCGTTGCGCCGCTTCGGGTCTTCGAGGGTAATGGTCGCCACTGCCTTGTCGGCCCGGTAGGCGATCAGTGCGTCGTTGCCGTTCATGCAAGTACCGTAGTCAGGGTGTCCACCAGTCCCGCAACTACTGCCGTGAGTCCGACCGCGGCCGTCGCCTCCGCCGCAGCCGGCCCCTCTGTCGGGGAGGCCGGGTTCGGGTTCTACGTGCATGTGCCGTTCTGCGTCTCGCGCTGCGGTTACTGCGACTTCAACACCTATACGGCCTCCGAGCTCGGAGCCGGCGTCTCGCGGGACACGTACGCGTCTATCGTGCGGGCCGAGATCCGCGCCGCCGCGGCGACGTTCGCGCAACGCAGCGCAGATGACTGCGGCGTCGAGCGGCCCAAGGTCGACACCGTGTTCTTCGGCGGAGGCACGCCCACGCTGCTCTCGGCCGCCGACCTCGCCTCGATCCTCGCCGAGATCGACCGCGAATTCGGGCTCGCGCCGGGCTACGAGGCCACGACCGAGGCCAACCCCGAGTCCGTGGACGCCGACTACCTCGCCGAGTTGCACGACGGCGGCTTCACTCGCCTGTCGGTCGGCATGCAGTCCACCGCCTCCCATGTGCTCAAGATCCTCGACCGCGAGCACTCCCCGCAGAAGGCGCTCGACGCCGTCCAGTACGCGCACAAGGCCGGGTTCGAGCACGTGAGCCTCGACCTCATCTACGGCACGCCCGGCGAGACCGCCGCCGACTTCGAGGCGAGCCTCAAGGCCGCGGTGGACGCCGGGGTCGACCACGTCTCGGCGTACGCGCTCATCGTCGAGGACGGGACCGCTCTGGCCCGCCGCATCCGCGCCGGGCAGGTGCCCCAGCCTTCTGACGACGTGGCCGCCGACCGCTACCTGGCCGCCGAAGCGGTGCTCTCGGCCGCCGGGTTCGAGTGGTACGAGGTCTCCAACTGGGCCAAGGACGACGCCGCCCGGTGCCGCCACAATCTCCTGTATTGGGAGGGTGGTCATTGGTGGGGCGCGGGGCCGGGCGCGCACTCGCACCTGCCGGGCGTGCGCTGGTGGAACCACAAGCACCCGTCCACATACGCCGCCGCGCTCGCTGAGGGCCTGCCCGCGGCCGGGCACGAGGAGCTCACCGCCGACGACGCGTACCTGGAGCGCATTCTGCTGCGGACCCGCCTCGCGGGCGGCCTGCCGCTTTCGATGCTGCGGCCGACCGGCGTCGCCGCCGCCGAGCAGGTCGCGGCCGATGGCCTCGCCGTCGTCGAGGACGGCCGTCTCACCCTCACGCTGCGCGGTCGCCTCCTCGCGGATGCGGTCGTGAGAGACCTCACCTCCTGATTGCGTCCCGGGGTATAGCCCGTAGATTCGGCTACGCGAATGTTCGCGACTCGTGCGTCCCAGTAGTGGCACCCGTGCGTCACCCTCACAAGACACGCTGGTGCCCGGCGATGCGCCCGACCCCCATACCGACCCACCCGGAGCCCACCACCCATGGACACGACACTGCCCACGCTCGGCCGCCGCGGCCTCCTCGTCGCCTCCGCCGGGGGCCTCGCGGCCGTCGCCGCCTGCTCTGAAGAGGAGCCGCCCCCCGCCGAAGACGACCTCGGCCAAGGCGCCGCCGAAGCGCCCACCCCCGAGTCCCCCTCGCCCGAACCGCGCGAGATCACCATCACGCACGTGGGCGACACCATGCCCGGCTCGTACCCGAACCAGATGGCCTCCGACGACGGCGCGAGCTTCTTCACCGGCGTCACCGAGGCCCTCACCGGCGACGTGGTCATCGCCAACCTCGAAGGCGCCCTGTCGACCGAAGAGTTCGACAAGTGCGGCGGCGGCGAGTGCACCTACTTCCGGCTGCCCGCCGAGTACGCCCAGGTCTTCGCCGACGCGGGCTTCCACGTGCTCAACCAGGCCAACAACCACGGCAGGGATGCCGGCCCCGACGGCGCCGCCGAGACCCAGGAGGCCATCCGCGAGGCCGGGATGGAGGTCTGCGGCATCAAGGACGAGGTGTGCCTGGTAGAGACCGAGAGCGGCCTCACCGTGGGCTTGGTCGGCTTCGCGCCGTACGCCTTCTACACCGACGTGCGCGACCTTGACGCCGTCGCGGCCCTCGTCGCCTCCGCGAAGGAGCAGGCCGACATCGTCATCGCCACCGCCCACCTCGGCGCCGAGGGCACCGACCACCGGCACGTGCCCGAAGGCACCGAGAACTACCTCGGCGAGGACCGCGGCGACACCCGCGCGTTCGCCCACACGTGCATCGACAACGGCGCCGACATCGTCTTCGGCCACGGCCCGCACGTGCTGCGGGGCATGGAGGTCTACAACGGCAAGCTCGTCGCCTACTCCCTGGGGAACTTCGGCGGCGGCCAGAACCTCTTCGCCACCGACGGGCCCCTCGGCCGCTCCGCCGTACTCTCCGTCACCCTCCGCGAGGACGGCACGCTCGTCGCCGCCCAGGCCGTCGCCACCCGCATGGACGACGACGGCTACCCGCGGCTCGACGAGGACAACGGCGCGTTCGACGACCTCAACGAGCTCGCCGACGACTTCGGGGACGCGGCTGTGACCGTCGGCGACGATGGTGCGCTCGTCCTCCCGAGCGCCTGACCGCACCCGTAGACTGGCACTCCCGGACTGGGAGTGCCAGACTTGAGTCCGGCCGACTGAACTCGGCCGGAAGGCGAGCCGCACGGAACGGTCCGCGCGAGACTGTATTGGTGTCAAGACAGAGGGGACGTGGCGGCGATGGACGATCGCAAGCTCGAAGTGCTGCGTGCCATCGTCGAGGACTACGTCTCGACCCAGGAACCGGTGGGCTCCAAGGCCGTCGCGCAGAAGCACGCCCTCGGCGTCTCGGCGGCGACGGTCCGCAACGACATGGCCTACCTCGAAGAGGCCGGCTACATCCAGCAGCCCCACACCTCGGCGGGGCGCATCCCGACCGCCAAGGGCTACCGCCTCTTCGTCGACCGCCTCGGCAAGATCAAGCCGCTCTCGGCCGCCGAGCGCCGCGCCGTGCACCGCTTCCTCTCCGAGGCCATCGACCTCGACGACGTGGTCACCCGCACCGTGCGCCTGCTCGCGCAGCTCACGCACCAGGTCGCCGTCGTCCAGTACCCGAGCCTCAACCGCTCCTCCGTGCGCCACCTCGAACTCGTCTCGCTCACCCCCACCCGGCTCATGATCGTCATGATCACCGACACCGGACGGGTCGAGCAGCGCTATGCCGAGCTCCCCGCCGAACTCTCAGAAGCCGACGTGCTCGAACTGCGCCGCCTCGTCAACGAGCAACTCCAAGGCCGCCGCCTGGCCGACGCGCCCCGCATCATCGCGGGCCTCGCCGCCCTCGCCCGGCCCGAACTGCGCGACAACGCCTCGGCGCTGGCGCGGGTGCTGCTGGACACCGTGGCGGCGCGTACGGAGGAGCGCGTGGCCGTCGCCGGCGCGGCGAACCTCACCCGCGACGGCAACTTCTTCGCCGGCTCGATGCGGCCCATCCTCGAGGCCCTCGAGGAGGAGGTCGTGCTCATGCAGCTGCTCGGCCGCGCCGACTCGAACGCGCTCTTGACGGTGCGCATCGGCGACGAGAACGAGATCGACGACTTCCGCGAGACCACCGTGGTCACCGCCGGATACGGACCGGGTTCGGTGGTCGGCCACATGGGCGTCCTCGGACCCACCCGCATGGACTACCCGGGCACGATCGCGGCCGTCCGCGCCGTCGCCCGGTACGTGTCCGAGATTTTGGAACAGAACCGCTGACAGGACAGAGCGCACGTGGCTAAGGACTACTACGGCATTCTCGGCGTCGACCGGAACGCCACCGACGACGAGCTCAAGAAGGCGTACCGCAAGCTGGCGCGCAAATACCACCCCGACGTCAGCGACGAGCCCGACGCTCAGGAGCGCCTCCAGGAGATCAACGCCGCCTTCGAGGTCCTCATGGACCCGCAGAAGCGCGCGGTCGTCGACTCGGGCGGCGATCCGTTCGCCCGCACCGGCGGCGGCGGGGCCGGCGCGCCGTTCATGGGCTTCGAAGACATCATGGACGCCTTCTTCGGCGGCTCCATGGGCGGCTTCGGCCGGCGCGGCCCGCGCTCGCGCACCCGCCCCGGCAACGACGCGCTGCTGCGCCTCGACCTCGATCTCGAAGAGGTCGCGTTCGGCACCGAGTCGACCCTGACCGTCGACACCGCGGTGCTGTGCGACGCGTGCGACGGCTCCTGCACCGAAGGAGACGCCGAACCGCAGGCGTGCACCACCTGCGGCGGCTCCGGCGAAGTCCAGGTCGTGCAGCGCACGATACTGGGCCAGGTTCGCACCGCGCGCCCCTGCTCGGCCTGCTCCGGTTACGGCACGATCATCACCGACCCGTGCCGCAAGTGCGGCGGCGAAGGCCGTGTGCGTTCGCGGCGGCGCATCACCGTGAAGGTGCCCGCGGGCGTCGAGGACGGCATGCGCATCCGCCTCTCCGGCGAGGGCGAGGTCGGTCCCGGCGGCGGCCCCGCAGGCGACCTGTACGTCGAGGTCCACGAGAAGCCCCACGAGGTCTTCACCCGCGAGGGCTCGGACCTGCGCTGCCGCGTGCGCGTGCCGATGACGCAGGCCGCGCTGGGCACCAAGCTCAACATCCATACCCTGGACGACCAGGTCGAGGTCGACGTCGCGCCGGGCACGCAGCCGGGCACGATCAAGAAGGTCCGAGGCCACGGCGTCCCCAAACTCCGCGGCGCCGGCATGCGCGGCGACCTGTACGTCGAACTCGACGTGCGCACGCCGACCAAGATCGACGCCGAACAGGAAGAGCTTTTGAAGAAGCTCGCGAGCCTGCGCGACGAGGAGATCAAAGAGGTCAAAAGCGGCTCGGGTTTTTTCTCCAAGATGCGCGACGCCTTTAACGGCCACGCGTAGCGGGAGCCGTTGAACGGACAGCACCATGGTCACGCGCGGCGTGGCCCGTTGACCGGAGGCGCAGGAACGGCCACGCGTAGCTCCCCGGTCGACGTTCCCGCCCCGGGCGTCCGGGGCGGGAGATGAGACCCCGTTACACTCCGGGGCCGTGATCAGCATCGACCCCCCAACCCTCTGGTTCCTGCTCCTGCTCCTTGTCGCGGGCGTCATCGCCCTCGTCGTCTACCTGCGGCGCCGCCCGACCACTGCTCGAGCCCCGCGCGGCCCGCGGCTCGACGTGCCCCCGCCCTCCGGCGGGCCGCAGCTCGGCGAACGCTGGAAGGCCGACGTCCCCTTCGAAGACGAGCCCCACCGGACCAAACAACGCCCTTGCCTCGTCATCGGCTACTCCGGGAAGGGCTACTGGGTCCTCAAATGCACCACCCAGGCGCCCCGCGAAGCCGAATGGCGCGTGCACGTCCCCGCCGGCCGCTGGGACCCGGCCGCCGACAGGGACGGCTACGTCGACCTCGTCCCGCACCACCTCCCGAGGGCCCGCTTCGCGCACTCGTTCGGCCGCCTCGGCAGCAGGGACCTGTACCGGAACATCACCGGCCGCATCCGGTGGGAACGCGCCGTCGACTTCGCCGGCTGACGCCGGACTAGGCTGTTTTGGGTCATACTCCCGCGACGGACAGGAACAAGGTGAGCGATCCGGTCTTCCTCGTCGAGGCCCTTCCGGCCTCCGACGACTTCACGCTCGACGGCCCCGAGGGGCACCACGCCGCCGACGTGCAGCGCCTTCAGCCCGGCGAGACGCTGCTGCTCACCGACGGCACCGGCGGCGTGGCCTCGGCCCGCGTCGGCGCCGCCGAACGCGGCTCGCTGCGCCTCGACATCCTCGACCGGCGCACCATCCCGGCCCCCGACCCGAAGCTCACCGTCGTCCAAGCCCACCCCAAAGGCGACCGCGGCGAACGCGCCGTCCAGATGCTCACCGAGATCGGCGTCGACGAAGTGATCCCCTGGGCCGCCTCGCGCTCCATCGTCCAGTGGAAGGGCCCGCGAGGCGACAAAGCCCGCGCCAAGTGGACCGCCACCGCCCGCGAGGCCTCCAAACAGGCCCGCCGCGCCCACCTCGCGAACGTCACCGAACTCCACACCACCAAGCAACTCGTCGCGCGCCTGCGCCAAGCAGCCCAGGTTCTGGTCCTCCACGAAGAGGCCGACTCGCCGCTCTCGCAGGTCGCACTCCCCGCTGATGGGGAGATCGCCCTCGTCATCGGCCCCGAAGGCTCCATCAGCCCCGACGAGCTCGCCGCCTTCAAAGAATTCGGCGAGCCGATCCGCCTCGGCGAAACCGTCCTGCGCACCTCCACCGCCGGTCCCGCCGCCCTCGCGGTGCTCCAGGCGCGCCTCGGACGCTGGTAATAGGCCGCGCTCTCCTAAGATCAAGGGATGATCGACGCCGACTGCATCTTCTGCAAGATCGTCACCGGGGACATCCCGTGCAAGCAGGTCCGCGAGACCGACCGGGTGCTCGCCTTCCGCGACCTCTACCCGAAGGCCCCGACGCACGTGCTGGTCATCCCCAAGGACCACTACCCGAACGTCGCCGCGCTCTCCCACGCCGACCCCGCGCTCGCGGGCGAGGTCCTCGGCGTTGCGGCCGAGGTCGCCGAGGCCGAAGGCGTCGCCGACTCCGGCTGGCGCCTGTTCGCCAACACCGGCTCCGACGGCGGCCAAGACGTCTTCCACGTGCACTTCCACGTGGCCGGAGGCAAACCGCTCGGACGGATGCTCTCGGCGTGAAATCACACCGCCGCCTTCAATTCGCGTTGTCTCTCGTCAGAGGCGGGAACTACCATTGAGGTGTGCGAACGGCGGCCCGGAGGCCGCTGGCAGTCTCTCTTGAGGAAGCAGGTGGCGAACAGCCCTAGCGGGCGAAGCCTATGACCGACCGCTCTGACAACGGCCAGCAAAGTTCGACGATCTCGTCCACGATCACCGTCGGCGACCAGAGCTCGCTCATGGCGCTGCTGGGCCGCGCCGACGAGAATCTCCGCTACATCGAGCGCCTCAATCCCGGCGTCGACCTCCACGTCCGCGGGGACACCATCACCCTCACCGGCCTCAACGGTGCGCTGCACACGGCCGAACGACTCGTGAAGGAGCTGCTCGCCTTGGTCGAGAACGGCGAGAACGTCGACCCCGACATCATCCGGCGCACCGAGAACATGCTCAAGACCGATCCCGGCGAGCGGCCCGTGGACGTGCTCACGCAGGACATCATCTCCAAGCGCGGCAAGACCATCCGGCCCAAGACGATCGGCCAGAAGCGCTATGTCGAGGCCATCGACGCCAACACGATCGTCTTCGGCATCGGCCCCGCCGGCACCGGCAAGACCTACCTCGCCATGGCCAAGGCCGTGCAGTCGCTGCAGGCCAAGGAGATCACCCGGATCATCCTGACCCGACCGGCCGTCGAGGCCGGCGAGCGGCTCGGCTTCCTGCCCGGCACGCTCTTCGAGAAGATCGACCCGTACCTGCGCCCGCTCTACGACGCGCTCCACGACATGATCGACCCCGCCTCGATCCCCAAGCTCATGGAATCGGGCACGATCGAAGTCGCGCCCCTGGCTTTCATGAGGGGTCGGGCCATGCCCCTCTTTACCAACGTCCTGACCCCGGACGGATGGCGGCCCATCGGTGAACTCGAAGTCGGTGATCTCGTCGTCGGCTCGAACGGTGAACCGACCCCGGTGCTCGGCGTCTTCCCGCAGGGCCGCAAGGAGATGTATCGGGTCACCACTCAGGACGGCGCGACGGTGCTGGCCTGTAGCGAGCACCTGTGGGCGGTCACGACCGCCTCCGACAAACGCCGCGGCAAGCCCTACCGGATCCTCGAAACTCAGGAGATGATCGACGACCTTCGGGTCTTCCATCAACGCTACGAGCTGCCGCTCGTCAGCAAGCCAGTGGAGTTCCCCGGCCGCGAGGTTCCCATGGACCCCTACGCGCTCGGCCTTCTGCTCGGTGTCGGGTGTCTGACCGGATCGACCACTCCCTCGTTCAGCACCGAAGACACTGAACTGGCATTGGCGCTCGAAGCCTCGATCCCGGGGATCCACGTCCGCCGCAAGTCCGGTCCGGACTACGTGCTCAACCGCATCGCCGAACCCGGTGACGTGGTCACCGTCGCCAACCCGGTGACCGCCGCGTTGCGCGAGCTCGGCCTGCTCGGATCGACGTCGCACGACAAGCTCGTTCCGAAGGACTACCTCTACAACTCGCCCGACGTGCGGCTCGCGCTGCTCCAAGGCCTCCTGGACGCTGACGGCGGGCCGGTCGCTGAGAACGGCCGTACCTGCCGGATCCAGTACACGACCACGTCGATTTTGCTACACGATGACGTGATCGAACTGGTGCAGTCGCTCGGCGGCGTGGCTTACAGCCGCCGGTACGCCGAGGGTCGCAAGCCCGGCCGCGCTCGTGGTCGCGACGTACCGAACCGCCAGGACGCGCATGTCATCGACATCCGCCTGCCCGAAGGCATCGAGCCGTTCCGGCTCGAACGCAAGCGGGCGAAGTACCACGCGAACGGCGCGGGCGGTCGCCCGATCCGGTTCATCGACAGCATCGAGTACGCGGGCGAAGAAGAAGCGGTGTGCATCCAGGTCGGCGCGGCCGACTCCCTGTATGTCACCGAGGACTACCTGGTCACGCACAACACGCTCAATGATGCATTCATCATTCTCGATGAGGCGCAGAACACCACGCCCGAGCAGATGAAGATGTTCCTCACCCGGCTCGGGTTCGGGTCGAAGATCGTCGTCACCGGCGACATCACCCAGGTCGACCTGCCCGGCACCACCACCTCGGGGCTGCGCGTCGTGCGCGACATCCTCGAAGGCGTCGACGACGTGCACTTCTCCACCCTCAAGGCCGAAGACGTCGTCAGGCACCAATTGGTCAGCGATATCGTGAACGCCTACGAGAAGTGGGATGCGGTCAAGGGAATCGACGACGGCCGCGACCCCAGGAAAGGGCAAAGAGGAAACCGTGGGCATCGAGATCATCAATGAGTCCGGGCGCGAAGTCGACGAGTCGGGCATCCGTGCCGTCTCCGACTTCGCCCTCCACGAGATGGGGGTCAACCCGCTCGCCGAACTCTCGGTCCTCGTCGTCGACATCGAGCACATGACCGAGCTCAACAAGCGCTGGATGGGCGGCACCGGTCCCACCGATGTGCTCTCCTTCCCGATGGACGACGCCATGCCCGGCCGCCCCGACTCCTCCGAGCCGGGCACGCCGATCCTCGGTGACCTCGTGCTTTCGCCCGAGGTGGCCGAGGCCCAGGCCAAGGAGGCCGGGCACTCCACCGCCGACGAGATGCACATGCTCTCCGTCCACGGGGTGCTCCACATCCTCGGCTACGACCACGCCGAACCGGAGCAGGCCAAAGAGATGTTCGGCCTGCAGAACCGGCTGCTCGACGCCTGGCGCGCGAAACGCTCCGCCGCAAGCGGCGAGTGAGGTCCCGATGTTCCCGTACACGCTTCTGGCGGCGGCGATCGCACTGATCGTCGTCGCCGGGATCGCGGCCATGGTCGACTCCGCATTCACCGGCGTCTCGCCCGCCCGCGCCGCCGAGCTCGCCGAGCAGCGCCGCCGCGGCGCCGAGTCCCTCGTGAAGATCATCGAGGACCTCCCGCGCCACCTCAACCTGCTCATCCTGCTGCGCTTGGCCTGCGAGGCCGCCGCGATAGCGATAGTGGCCGTCGTGGCCTTCGACTCCTGGAACGACTCCTGGCTGGCCGTCGGCCTCTCGGCCGTGATCATGACCGTGGTGACCTTCGTGTCCATCGGCGTGGGGCCGCGCACGCTCGGACGCCAGCACGCCTACCCGATCGTGCTCGCCGCCGCCGGGCCCGTGGCCTTGCTCGGCACCGTCCTCGGGCCGCTCGCGAAGCTGCTCATCCTCATCGGCAACGCCGTCACGCCCGGCCGCGGCTTCCGCGAGGGTCCTTTCGCGACCTCCGAGATCGAGATCCGCGAGATGGTCGATGCCGCCGAGGCCCAGGGCACTGTGGACCACGAGGAGCGCGACATGATCGCCTCCGTGTTCGCCTTGGGCGACACCGTGGCCCGCGAGGTCATGGTGCCGCGCACCGCGATGGTGTGGGTCCCGGCCGACACGTCCGCCGACGAAGCCAAGCAGGTCGCGCTCCGCTCCGGTTTCTCGCGCATTCCGGTCGTGGGGGAGGACCTCGACGACGTGCGCGGGGTGGTCTACCTCAAGGACCTCGTGCGCCTCGAGGACGCCGTGAACCCGCCCGTGAGCGAAGTCATGCGCGCCGTCTCCTTCGTTCCCGACTCCAAACCCGTGGACGACCTATTGCGCGAGATGCAGACCGCCCGCATCCACATCGCCACGGTCGTGGACGAGTACGGCGGCACCGCCGGCCTCGTGACCATCGAGGACATTCTCGAGGAGATCGTCGGCGAGATCACTGACGAATACGACAACGAGCTGCCGCCCATCGCGTGGCTCGACGACCGCACCGCCCGGGTCACCGCCAGGCTCGGCGTGCAGGACCTGGCCGAACTGTTCGACGTGGACCTGCCCGAAATGGACGTCGACACCGTGGCAGGGCTGCTCGCCGCCGAACTCGGGAAGGTCCCGCTCGCGGGCGACCGGGCCCGGCTGGCCGGGCTCGAACTGACCGCTGAAGGTACCGTTGGCCGCCGCAACCGTATCGAGACGGTGCGCGTCGCGCGTCTGCCCGAGGCCGACGACGCGCAGGCGACCGCCGCGAACGATGAGAGGCACCGAATCAATGTCTGACCTGTCCGAGCTCGACGCCGAGGACGCGAAACTCGTCACGCTGGCCCGCGGGGCCGCGGGTCGGGTCCAGCAGACCACCGGCGCGGCCGTGCGCGACGGCATCGGCCGCACCTACGCCTCCGCGGCGGTAGACCTCCCGTCCCTCAAGCTCACCGCCCTGCAGGCGGCGGTGGCGCAGGCCTTCGCGGCCGGAGCCGACAAACTCGAGGCGGCCGTGATCTTCGGCGCCGAATCCGACGAGGACGGCCTCAAGGCCGCCAAGGAGATCAGCGCCGACCTGGCCGCCTTCTCTGTGATCCACAAAGAGGTGACCCGTCTTGCCTAGCAACGATTTCCATGCCGGTTTCGCGTGCTTCGTGGGAAGGCCCAACGCGGGCAAGTCCACGCTGACGAACGCCATCATGGGCCAGAAGATCGCCATCACCTCGAAGCGGCCGCAGACGACCCGCCACGTGGTGCGCGCGATCCTGCACAAGCCGGACTCCCAGCTCATCCTGGTCGACACGCCCGGCCTGCACCGCCCGCGCACCCTCCTGGGCGAGCGGCTCAACGACCTCGTGCGCCAGACCTGGTCCGAGGTCGACGTCATCGGCCTGTGCCTGCCGGCCAACGAGAAGCCCGGCCCCGGCGACAAGTTCATCGCCGGCGAGATCGCGAACTTGAGCGCGAAGGTCGTCGCGGTCGTCACCAAGATCGACCTGGTCTCGAAAGACGCGCTGATCCGACACCTCACGAACGTCGAGGCCCTCGCGGACTTCGCCGACATCGTGCCGGTCTCGGCCAAGACCGGCGAGAACCTCGACCAGCTGGTCGAGGTGCTCTCGGGCCACCTGCCCGAGTCGCCACAGCTCTACCCGGACGGCATGATCACCGAGGAGCCTGAGCGGGTCATGATGGCCGAGCTCATCCGCGAGGCCGCCCTCGAAGGCGTCCGCGACGAGCTGCCGCACTCCCTCGCCGTCGTCATCGAGGACGTCGAGGACGAGGACTCCGACGGCGGTCCGCGCAAGAAGATCTGGGCCGAGATCTATGTCGAGCGCGACAGCCAGAAGGGCATCATCATCGGCAAGGGCGGCGAGCGCCTCAAGCGCGTGGGCACCAAGGCCCGCAAGGGCATCGCCCAGCTCATCGACAGCCGCGTCTACCTCGACCTCCACGTCCGCGTCGCCAAGGACTGGCAGCGCGACCCGAAGATGCTCGAGCGCCTCGGCTTCTAGAGAACCAACGCATCGCGGCCCGGTCCCCCGACTTCGGAGGGCCGGGCCGCTTTCACTCGCCCGTGCGCCCCGTATGCCCCGGAATGCCCCGTGACGGCCCTCACCGGCCCCTCTGTGGCAGGTGGTTTCCAAGATGATGTACTCTTTACATACCGACGCGGGATAGAGCAGCTCGGTAGCTCGCCAGGCTCATAACCTGGAGGTCGGTGGTTCAAATCCGCCTCCCGCTACTGGATGAAAACCCGGGTTCCTCGTATGAGGGGCCCGGGTTTTCTCATGACTGCGTGGCCGCCCATTGCGAGCGTGACCAGTGTGCCCCACAGGGGTCGGGTCGTCGTGGGTCGCTTCGATCGCCTTCATCGTGGCCGCCTCGGCCGCCGGGAGCGTCCGCGAACGCCGCATGCTGTTCGGGCGTGGTGTTCTCTGGGGAGGTTGTCTCCGTCCCGTGAACCGGCGCAACCACAACATGATGTTCACCTGCTGGTGGACCCGGGACCGGGCGAGGAGCCCACGACCGACCCGCCCACCACTACTCCTCCGCCCACGGGCGACTGCACGGCCACGGTCGCCGTGGTCGGCGACTGGGGCTCGGGCTGGCAGGGCAAGGTCAACGTGACCGCCGGGAATGCCGCGTTTCTACGTGCGGGGGCGCGTCATGAGCGGGGCCGGGCAGTGGTCGCGCGGACCACGAGCTTGGGTTCGAGCACGATCTCCCGTCCTGGGAGCGCTGCGTTGGCGAGGCGGTCGACCGCGCAGCGCACGGCCTGCTCGGCGATGCTGATCGCGTCCTGGCGGACGGTGGTGAGGTTGATGTGCGACAGGTGCGAGAGGTGGCTGTCGTCGTAGCCGACGATCGACATTTCGCCCGGCACGTCCACGCCGCCGCTGCGCAGCGCGTGCATGAGGCCCATCGCGCAGCGGTCGTTGGCCGCGAGCACCGCCGTGGGCAGCGAGTCCTCGCTCTGCAGCAGCATTCCCGCGGCGATGCCGGCGTCCTCGTCCTGCGCGCCGGGGATCACCCGGATCTCCTCGGCGAGGTGGTGGCGGCGCATTGCGGCGCGGTAGGCGCTGCGCCGCTCGGACGAACCGGGGCCCTTGCCGCCGTCGATGTGCACGATGCGGCGGTGGCCGAGTTCCACGAGGTGGTCCACGGCCTGGCGCACGCCCTTGGCCTCGGCGGTGTGGACGCTGTCGACGCCCTCAGTGGTCGCCTTTCGGCCTATCACGACGGTGGGGACGGCGCCGCCAAGCCGTTCGGTGGCATGGGATTCGGGGTCGGAGACGAGGAGGATCAGCGCTTCGCAGCGGTGCCCGAGGAGTGCTCCCGCGGCCTTGTGCTCCTCTCGCCCGGGGGCCACGGCCGAGACCAGCACGTCGTAGTCGACCTCTTCGGCGGCGGGGTAGATGGCCTTCACGAGCTCGGCGTGGAAGGGCTGGTCGAGGTTCATCATGACGCCGATGGCAGCGCTGCGCCCGCGCGCGAGCATCTGCGCGGCACTGTCGGGCCGGTAGCCGAGCTCTTCGGCGGCCTGGAGGACTCGCTCGCGGGTGGCGGCTCCGGCTCCGGGCTGATTGCGGAGCACCAGGGAGACGAGCGTGCGCGAGACTCCCGCGCGCGCGGCGACGTCGGCCATGGTCACGCGCTGTCGGGCGGGCGGTCTGCCTGCGTCTTCCTTCGGCACGAGCTTTTCGTCCAATGCCCCTCCTTTTGCTGCTCTCATGCGTGATCCTGGGGATGTCACGAGTTTATTTCGGCTTGTGGTCCCCGCTTGACGCACAGGTCTGGATGTGAGTATATTCCAAATCACTGTCGCGCGACAGTAACGCGCGACAGTGAAGCGCTTCATATCGAGTTCACAAGGAGGTGTGCCCGTGGCCGCGACGCAGCCCGAACAGGCCGACGAGTCGTACGACCTCGTCACGATGGGCCGGGTGGGGGTCGACATCTACCCGCAGCAGATCGGCGTCGGCCTGGAGGACGTGGAGTCCTTCGGCAAGTTCCTGGGCGGCAGCCCCACGAACGTCGCCGTCGCGGCCGCCCGCTACGGGCGCCGCGCCGCGGTGGTCACCAAGACCGGCGCGGACCCCTTCGGCCGCTTCGTGCGCCGGGCGCTCCAGGGCTACGGCGTCGACGACCGCTTCGTGGGCACCTCGCCTGGCCTGCCCACCCCCGTCACGTTCTGCGAGATCTTCCCGCCGGACGACTTCCCCATCTACTTCTACCGCTTCCCGAAGGCGCCCGACCTCGACATCGGCCCCGATGAACTCGACTTCGACGCGATCCGGTCCGCCCAGGTCTTCTGGGTGACCGTGACCGGCCTGTGCCAGGAGCCGAGCCGATCGGCCACACTCGCGGCGCTCGAAGCGCGCGGCAAAGCGGGCATCACAGTGCTCGACCTCGACTACCGGCCGATGTTCTGGGACTCGCCACAGACCGCCCGCGACTGGGTCAAGCAGGCACTCCCGCACGTCACCGTCGCGGTGGGCAACCGCGAGGAATGCGAGGTCGCCGTGGGCGCCCACGACACTCCGGCCGAAGCGGCCCTCGCCCTGCGCGAGGCGGGCGTCTCGCTCGCCGTCGTCAAGCAGGGCCCCAAGGGCGTGCTCGCGCTCGACGACGCCGGCCAGGTGGAAGTGCCCCCGGTGCCGGTGGACGTGGTGAACGGCCTCGGCGCGGGCGACGCCTTCGGCGGCGCGCTCGTCCACGGCCTCCTCGCCCGATGGGACCTCGAACGGACCATCCGCTTCGCCAACGCCGCCGGGGCGCACGTCGCCGGCGAACTCGCCTGTTCCGACGCCATGCCCACCGAAGCCGAAGTGGAGCGCAAGTTGATCGAGGTCGCCGATGCATCCTGACCAGCTGGCCGATCTGGCCCGGACCCGCCTGATGGATCCGGCCGCGATCCGCAAGGCCGCCGACGCCCGCGAGCGCGCGATGAGTCCCGTCGGGCCCTCAGGCAAGTGCTTCATCATCGCGGCCGATCACCCGGCGCGCGGGGCGCTCGGCACCGGTGGCGATCCGATGGCCATGGCCGACCGGGGCGACCTGCTCGAGCGCCTCCAGACCGCGCTCGAGAACCCCGGTTGCAACGGGGTGCTCGGCACGGCCGACATCATCGAGGACCTGCTGCTGCTCGGTGCGCTGGACGGCAAGGTCGTGTTCGGATCGATGAACCGCGGCGGCCTCGCCGGGGCGGCGTTCGAGATCGACGACCGGTTCACCGGCATGACCGCCGAGTCCATCGCCCGCATGGGCTTCGACGGCGGCAAGATGCTCACCCGCATCGATTACGAGGACGACCGCACCGCGCCCACGCTCGAGGCGACGGCCAAGGCGGTCGACGCGCTCGCCGACCGCGGCCTGGTCGCGATGGTCGAGCCCTTCATCTCCCGCCGTGAAGGCGGGAAGGTCGCGAACGACTTGACGACGGAGGGGGTCGTCAAGTCGGTCGCGATCGCCTCAGGTCTCGGTGCCACCTCGGCCTACACCTGGTTGAAGCTGCCGACCGCACCGGACATGGCGCGGGTCGCGGCGGCATCCACGCTGCCGATGGTGGTGCTCGGCGGCGAGGTCAACGACATCGAAGCCCAACGCGAGCAATGGGCCGCCTCGCTCGCGCTGCCGAACATGGTCGGTCTGACCGTGGGCCGTTCCCTCCTCTACCCCGCCGACGGCGATGTCGCCGGGGCGGTCGAAGCGGTGGTGAGCCTGCTGTGAGCGCCTACTACCTGCCCGCGGGCTCGACCGCGAAAGGCAACTTCGCCACCGTCGTCACCCCCGAATCCGCCGGATGGGGCTACTCGGGCCTGAGGGTCCTCGAACTCGGCCCAGGGGACGCCTGCACGTTCGACACCGGTGACGCCGAAGCCCTGGTGCTGCCCCTCGAAGGCGGCTGCACCGTCACCTGCGACGGCGAATTGTTCGAAGTCCAGGGCCGCAAGAACGTCTTCAGCCGCGTGAGCGACTTCGTCTACGTCCCCCGGGACGCCATCGTCACGGTCACCAGTCCCGGCGGCGGGCGCCTCGCCCTGCCTTCGGCCAGGTGCGAGCGCCGCCTCCCCGCGCGCTACGGCCCGGCCGAGAAGGTCCCGGTCGAGCTGCGCGGCTCGGGCCAGGCCTCGCGCCAGGTCAACAACTTCTGCACGCCCGAGACCTTCGAGGCCGACAAGCTCATCGCCTGCGAGGTCATCACCCCTGGCGGCAACTGGTCCTCCTACCCGCCGCACAAGCACGACGAGGCGGGCGAGCACGAGGCCGAGCTGGAGGAGATCTACTACTTCGAGGTCGCCCCCGGGCCCCAGGGCCCCGGTTTCGCCTGGCAGCGCGTCTACGGCACCCCCGAGCGGCCGATCGAGGTGAGCGAGGAGGTCCGCAGCGGTGACGTGGTGGTCATCCCGCACGGCTGGCACGGCCCGAGCGCGGCCGTCCCCGGCTACGACCTCTACTACCTCAACGTGATGGCCGGCCCCGGCGAGGAACGGGCCTGGCTCATCAGCGACGACCCGAACCACGGCTGGATCCGATCGACGTGGGCCCCAGAGGATCTCGATCCGCGCCTGCCGTTGTCCTCACCTCTTGAAAGAGGCACTGTCGAGAAGGAGGGCGACGATGCCCGCTGAGACGATCCGACTCACGACCTCCCAAGCGCTGGTGCGCTTCCTGGCCGTGCAGCACTCCGAACGCGACGGCGTCGAGCAACGGCTGATCCCTGGTGTGTGGGGCATCTTCGGTCACGGGAACGTGGCCGGGCTGGGTCAAGCGCTGCTGCAGGCCACGCGGACCGGCGAGGCCGACCTCCCCTACTACCTGGCGCGCAACGAGCAGGCCATGGTCCATGCTTCGGCGGCGTTCGCGAAGATGAAGAACCGGCTCCAGGCCTTCGCCTGCACCGCCTCGACCGGGCCCGGCTCGACGAACATGATCACCGGCGCCGCGCTGGCCACCACGAACCGCCTGCCGGTCCTGCTGCTGCCTTCGGACATGTTCGCTTCGCGCGTGCCCGACCCGGTGCTGCAGCAGCTCGAGGACACCCGCGCCGGCGACGTGAGCGTGAACGACGCGTTCCGGCCCGTCTCGAAGTACTTCGACCGCGTCTCGCGTCCCGAGCAGTTGATTCCGGCGGCGATCGCGGCGATGCGAGTGCTGACCGATCCGGTCGAGACCGGCGCGGTGACGTTGTGCCTGCCGCAGGACGTGCAGGCCGAGGCCTTCGACTGGCCAGTCGAGTTCTTCCGCAAGCGCGTGTGGCGCGTCGGCCGAGTGGTACCCGAGACCGCGGCCGTCCAGCGAGTAGCCGCGCTGCTGCGCAATGCCGAGCGGCCATTGATCGTGGCCGGCGGCGGGGTCGTCTACTCCGAGGCCGAGGCTGAGCTGCGCGCGTTCGCCGAGGGCACCGGGATCCCGGTCGCCGACACGCACGCGGGCAAGGGCGCGATCCCGTGGGACCACCCGGCCGCCGTGGGCGGCATCGGCTCGACCGGCACCACTGCCGCGAACCTGCTCGCCGCCGAAGCCGACGTGGTGCTGGGCATCGGGACCCGCTATTCGGATTTCACGACCGCGAGCCACACCGTGTTCGCCGACCCGGACGTGGTCTTCGCGAACCTCAACGTCGCCCGGCTGGACGCCGCCAAGCACTCGGCCGAGATGCTCCTCGCGGATGCGAAGACCGGTCTCCGTGCCTTGACCGAGGCGCTGGGGGAATGGACGGTCTCCGACCAGTACCGGGCCACGACGCTGCGCCTCGCCGAGGCCTGGCGCGAAGCGGTCGACGGCTGCTACCACGTCGGGCACGGCCCGCTGCCCGCGCAGACCGAGATCCTCGGGGCGCTCAACGAGGCCTTGGACGATTCGGACGTGGTCATCAACGCGGCGGGCTCGATGCCCGGCGACCTTCAGATGCTCTGGCGGGCACGGGACCCGAAGGCCTACAACGTCGAATACGCGTACTCGTGCATGGGCTATGAGATCGCGGCCGGAGTCGGCACCAAGATGGCCGCCCCCGAACGGGAAGTGGTCGTGCTCGTCGGTGACGGCTCGTACCTGATGCTTTCGAGCGAGATCACGACGATGATCTCCGAGGGCTTGAAGGTGATCATCGTGATCGTCCAGAACCACGGCTTCGCCTCCATCGGCGCGCTCTCCGAATCGCTCGGCTCGCAGCGGTTCGGCACCAAGTACCGCTACCGGGACGACGAGTCGGGCCTGCTCGACGGTGAGGTGCTGCCCGTCGATCTGGCCGCGAACGCCGCCAGTTTCGGAGCCGAAGTCATCACGGCCAGCGGCGTCGCGGAGTTTCGCGACGCGATCGCGAAAGCCAAGGCGAACACCCGGACCACCGTCGTGCACGTCGAGACCGACCTCGAAGGCCCGAACCCGCCCGGTTCGGCGTGGTGGGACGTGCCGGTGAGCGAAGTGTCCGAACTCGAATCCACTCGCGCCGCCCGCACGACGTACGACGACCACAAACGCGAGCAGCGCCACTACCTCTAAGGGGACAGGAAAATGACAACGATCGAGCATTGGATCGGCGGCGCGTACACGCGCGGTGCCTCGACCCGCACCGCCGCGGTGTTCAACCCGGCGACCGGCCTGGAGCAGAAGCAGGTCCTGCTCGCCGAGACCGCCGATGTGGATGCTGCCGTCGCTGCCGCGACGAAGGCTTTTGAGACGTGGGGCGACTCGTCGCTGTCCCAGCGCACCAAGGTGATGTTCCGCCTGCGCGAGCTGCTGGTCGAGCACGAGGACGAGATGGCGAAGCTGATCTCGTCCGAGCACGGCAAGGTGGTCGAGGACGCCCGCGGCGAGATCATCCGCGGCCGCGAGGTCGTCGAGTACGCCTGCGGCATCGCCGATGTGCTCAAAGGCTCGTACTCCGACCAGGTCTCGCGCGGTGTGGACGTGTTCAACTTCCGGCAGCCGCTGGGGGTGTGCGCGGGGATCACCCCGTTCAACTTCCCGATCATGGTCCCGATGTGGATGCACCCGGTCGCGATCGCCACCGGCAACACCTTCATTCTCAAGCCCTCTGAACGCGACCCGTCCGTGTCGAACCTGATCGCCGAGTTGTACGCCGAAGCGGGCCTGCCGGACGGGGTGTTCAACGTCGTCCATGGCGACAAGACCGCCGTCGACGCGATCTTGGACCACCCGGACATCGCCGCCGTCTCGTTCGTCGGATCCACGCCGATCGCGAAGTACGTGCATGAGAAGGCCACCGCGTCGGGCAAGCGGGTCCAGGCGCTCGGCGGCGCGAAGAACCACGCCGTGGTCCTGCCCGACGCCGATTTGGAGTTCGCGGCGAACCACCTGACGGCCGCCGCATTCGGCTCGGCCGGGCAGCGGTGCATGGCCATTTCGGTCGGTGTCGCGGTCGGCGCTGCCGGTGACGCCCTGGTCGAGGTGCTCAAGCGCAAGGCCGAAGAGGTCAAAGTCGGTCCCGGCGACGACCCGACCTCCGACATGGGACCGGTCGTCACCGCCGCCGCCAGGGACCGCGTCGTCCGCGCCGTGGCTTCGGGCCAGGCGCAGGGTGCGGAAGTCGTGGTCGACGGGCGCGGCTACAGCGTCGCGGGCCACGAGGAGGGCTTCTTCGTCGGCCCGTCCCTCTTGGACAGGGTCACGGTCGACATGGACGCCTACACCGAGGAGATCTTCGGCCCGGTTCTGGCCCTCGCCCGCGCGGCCGATGTGGATGAGGCGATCGCGCTCATCAACGCCAACCCGTACGGCAACGGCACCGCGATCTTCACGTCCTCGGGTGCGGCCGCGCGCCGCTTCCAGCGTGAAGTGAAGGTCGGGATGATCGGCGTCAACGTGCCGATCCCGGTGCCGATGTCGTATTACTCCTTCGGCGGCTGGAAGGACTCGCTCATCGGCGACAGTCCGATCCACGGCCCCGAAGGTGTGCGGTTCTACACCCGCGCCAAGACCGTCACCAGCCGATGGCCCGAAGTTCGGCAGACCGTCGACGCCGCGTTCAACTTCCCGACCCACAGCTGATCCGCAAGCAGAGGAGACCGTCAATGACGACGCCAGCGCCGAACCTCCGGCTCGGCTCCGCACCCGACTCGTGGGGCGTGTGGTTCCCCGAGGACGACCGCCAACTGCCGTACACGCAGTTCCTCGACGAGCTGGCCGAGTCCGGCTACGAGTGGCTCGAACTCGGGCCCTACGGCTACCTGCCCACCGATCCTGACGTGCTGCGCGACGAGGTCGGCAGGCGCGGCCTGAAGGTCTCCGGCGGCACCGTCTTCGGCAACCTGCACAAGCCCGAGAAGTTCGACGAGACCGTCGCGGTCACCGCGAAGGTCGCCGCGCTGACCGCCTCGCAGGGCGCGAAGCACGTGGTGTTCATCCCGCCGCTGTTCCGCGACGAGAAGACCGACGCGATCAACGACGTCACCGAATGGGACGCCGAGCAGTGGAAGACCGTCCACGCCGCGGCGAATCGCATCGGCAAGCAGATGTTCGAGGAGCACGGCGTCACCATCGCCTTGCACCCGCACGCCGACTGCCAGATCATGACCCAGCCGCAGATCGAGACGTTCCTCGACGGGACCGACTCGGACTACGTCTCGCTGTGCCTGGACACCGGGCACGTGGCCTACGGCGGGGGCGACAACATCGACCTCATCCGCCGCTACGCCTCTCGGATCGGCTACGTCCACATCAAGCAGATGGATCCGGTGATCCTCCAGCAGGTCCGCGACGAGGGCCTTGGCTTCGGCGAGGCCGTCAAGCGCGGCGTCTGCGTCGAGCCGCCCGCCGGGGTGCCGAACCCGGCCGATGTCGTGGCCGAATTGTCCGAACTCGATGCCGAGCTCTTCGTGATCGTTGAGCAGGATCTGTACCCGTGCGAACCCGACGTCCCCTTCCCGATCGCGGTCCGCACACGCAAGTACCTCAACGGCTGCGGTCTGGGAGCCCGACACCAGCAGGCATAGGCCTGCGCTCGGCGAAGCTAGCGAGCCGAGCATGAATTCAGCCTCTCACGAAAGGAAAGTCCCATGACCAAGCAAAGACGCCTGGTTTCAGCACTCGCCGCTGCGGGGGCCCTCGCCCTCGGTCTGGCCGCCTGCTCCTCCGAAGGAGGCAGGCAGGAAGAAGGCGAGGCCGTGCAGGACGAGACCTTCACGGTCGCGATGATCACCCACGGGGTCGAAGGCGACACGTTCTTCGACATCGTCCGCGCCGGGGCCGAGGCGGCCGCGGCCAAGGACAATGTCGAACTGCAGTACTACGCCGACGACACTGCCCAAGGCCAGGCCACACTGGTGCAGAACGCCATCGACCAGGACGTGGACGGCATCGCCGTGACGCTCGCGCGGCCCGACGAGATGGCCGCCTCGGTGGCGGCCGCCAATGAGGCGGGCATCCCGATCGTGGCCTTCAACGCCGGCATCGAGCAGTGGGTCGACGTCGGGGCGATGAGTTACTTCGGGACCGACGAGCACCTCGCGGGCACCGCCTTCGGCGAGCGGCTCACCGAAGAAGGCGCGCAGCACGCGATCTGCGTGGTCATGGAGCAGGGCCACGTGGCCTTGGAGACTCGCTGCGCGTCCCTGACCGATGCCTTCGCGGGCCAGACCGACACGATCTACGTCGACGGCTCCGACATGACCGACGTCAAGTCGACCATCACTTCGACGCTGCAGTCCGACCCGACCATCGACTACGTCGTGACGCTCGGCGCGCCGTTCGCGATGACCGCGCTCGACTCGGTCGAGGAGGCCGGCTCCGAAGCCAGCGTCGCGACCTTCGACATGAACGCCGACGCGGCCCAGGCCATCCAGGACGGCCGCATCAAGTGGTCGGTCGACCAGCAGCCGTACCTGCAGGGCTATGAGTCGGTCGACGCCCTGTGGCTGTACCTGACCAACGGCAACACCATGGGCGGCGGCACGGAGCCGGTGCTGACCGGTCCCTCGTTCGTGGACGAGTCGAACATCGACACCGTCATCGAGTACGCCCAGAACGGGACTCGGTGATAGGCATGAGTGAGACATTGGTCGCACCCAATGCGACCGGTGCCGGTCCGCGGCGGACGGAGCGGCTCTCGGGCCGCTCCCCGCTGCGGCGGTTCCTGATCCGTCCGGAAGCGGGTTCGCTGCTCGGCGCCTTGGCGGTGTTCGCGCTGTTCTACGCGATGGCGCCCACCTTCCGGCAGGCCGACGCGATGTCGACCATCCTCTACCAGGCATCGATCCTCGGGATCGTCGCCACGGGGGTGGCGCTGTTGATGATCGGCGGCGAGTTCGACCTGTCCGCCGGTGTCGGGGTCATCGCCTCGGCGCTGTTCGCGGGCATGTTCGCCTTCCAGTTCTCCACGAACGTATGGGTCGCCGTCGCCCTGGCGCTGGTGTTCTCGCTGTCCATCGGCTTCCTCAACGGCTGGCTGCTCATCAAGACCGGTCTCCCCAGCTTCCTGGTGACCCTGTCGACGTTCCTGATGCTCCAGGGCGCGAACATCGCCGTCACCAAATTGGTGAGCGGCACGGTCGCCACCAACAACATCGAGGACATGGACGGCTTCACTCAGGTGAAGGCGGTGTTCGCCTCCACGTTCCACGTCTTCGACTTCAGGGTCAGCGTCACGATCGTGTGGTGGCTGGCGCTCATCGCGGTCGCCACATGGGTGCTGCTGCGCACCAAGGTCGGCAACTGGATCTACGCGGTCGGCGGCGACAAGGACGCGGCCCGCGCGGTCGGCGTCCCGGTCAAACGGGTCAAGATCGGCCTGTTCATGGCCGTGGGCCTGTGCGCCTGGGTCGCGGGCATGCACCAGCTCGCCTCGTTCGGCCGCATCCAATCGGGTGAGGGCGTCGGCAACGAACTGCTCTACATCATGGCCGCGGTCGTGGGCGGCTGCCTGCTGACCGGCGGCTACGGCACCGCGATCGGCGCGGCCATCGGCGCGCTCATCTACGGCATGAGCCGCCAGGGCATCGTCTACGCCGGCTGGGACAACAACTGGCTGATGTTCTTCGTCGGCCTCATGCTCCTTATCGCGACCGTCAT
>DATABR010000043.1:0-7165 GCA_036259435.1 Glycomyces sp. | reverse complement strand
TCGAAGTCGTCGATGTTGTCCGCGTTGAACCGGAACGGCTCGCCGAGCAGGATGACGCCGTCGGCGCCGACGGTGTACTCGCCCAGGCGCTCGGTAGTGAACGTGTCGCCTTCGTTGCCTTCGATGTCGCCGCCTGCCAGGGCGGCCGCCGCGTGCACGGCGAGGTAGCCCAGGTCGTCCGGGTTCCAGAGGGCGAACTCGGTCACCGTGCCGTCGGCTACGTACTCGCGCATCTGGTTCGGTGTGCCGAGGCCGGTGAGGGCGACTTGGCCCTTCGCCTCGGAGGTCGACAGGTACCGGGCCGCGGCTGCGATGCCCACGGTCGTCGGCGAGACGATGCCCTTGAGCTCCGGGTACGACTGCAGCAGCGCCGCGGTCTGGTCGAAGGACTTCTGGTCGTCGTCGTCGCCGTAGACCGTGTCGACGAGTTCGATGTCGGGGTAGTTCGCCTCCAGCTCGGTTTGCATGAGCTCGATCCAGGCGTTCTGGTTGGTCGCGTTGGCCGAGGCCGAGAGGATGGCGATCTGGCCCGCGCCGCCGATCTGCTCGGCGATCATCTCGATCTGGACCTTGGCGATGCCGGCGGCGTCGGCCTGGCTGACGTAAAGATCGCGGCATTCCGGATCGGTGTCGGAGTCGAAGGTGACGATCGCCGTGCCGGCGTCGGAAGCCTCCTGCAGCGCATCGCAGATCGCCGTCGGGTCGTTGGCCGAGATGATCAGCGCGTCCGCCCCCTGCTGCGCCGCGGTGTTGATGAACGGCACCTGGGCTTCCGGAGACGCCGCGTCGGGACCGACCTGCGTCACCGTGACACCCAGCTCTTCGGCCGCGCTCTGCGCGCCGGCCTCGCTGGTGTCGAAGTACGGGTTGCCGAGGTTTTTGGGCAGGAAGGTGAAAGCGGAGCCGTCGCCTCCGTCGTCGGAGCCGCCGCACGCGGTCAGACCGAGGCTGACCACGAGGGTTGCCGCGACGGCGATCGACTTCTTGTTAAACCTCATTGTTCATTCCTTTCACTTCTGTTTGCGGGCGGCCCGGTTGGCGGCTGCCTTGGACAAGATGGGCGTTGCGACGACCGAGGCCACCAGCAGCACTCCGATGACGATGTTGATGGCGTTGACGGTCTGCCCTTCGAGCCGCATCGCACTGGACACGGCTCCGATCAAGAGCACTCCGGCGATCGGGCCGTGCAATGCGCCGCGTCCGCCGAAGATCGACACCCCGCCCAGTAGCACCGCGGCGATGACCTGGAGCTCCAGGCCGTAGGCGTTGTCGCCGCGCGCGCTGCCGTAGCGGAGGGTGAAATAGACGCCGGCCAGCGCCGAGACGGCGCCGGTCAGCACGAAGAGCCCGAACTTGGTCCGCTCGACGTTGACGCCGGTGAAGTGCGCCGCCTCGCGGTTGAGACCGACTTCGAAGACGCCGCGTCCGAACGGCGAGAAGTGCAGCAGCCACACCGTCCCCGCGGCGAGCACCGCGAAGGGGATGAGGACCATCGGCAGGCTGCCGCCTTCGACGATCCGCATCTTGGCCAAGTCGGTCCAGAACTCGGGGAAGTCGGTCACGGCTTCGGTGCCGAGCAGGCCGATGGCGATGCCGCGGTACAGCGCGAGCGTGCCGATGGTCACCGCCAGGGACGGCAGACCAACATAGGCGACCAGGAAGCCGTTCAGCGATCCGCAGACCGCGCCGACGGCGACCGCCGTGAGCACCGCGGCCCACATCGGCATGCCGGCGTGCGCGTACAGCACTCCGACCAGGACGCTGGAGAGCCCGACGACGCTCGCGACCGACAGGTCGATCTCGCCGGTCACGATCACCATCGTCAGCGGCAGGGCGATCAGCAGCAGCGGGGTGACGTCGAGGAACAGGTAGTACAGCGTCAGCGGGCTGTCGAAATTGCTCACCGCCGCATTCGCGTACAGGAGCACGGCGGCGAGGATCGCGACGACCGCCATCTCGCGGGTGAAGAGGATGCGGCGCCAGGCCGGTCGCGCGTGCGCGCGGAAGTTCAGGGAGGTCATGCCAAACTCCGAGTGTCACGTTCGATGCTCAATCGGCGTTCCTGGCGAAGGGCCAGGACGCGGTAGAGCACGATGGCGGCCAGGATCAGTCCACCGACGACGGCCCGCTGCCAGAAGTCGGAGATGCCCACGACGGGCAGGGCGCGGTTGATCGTGACGAGCAGTGCCGCCCCGATCGCGGCGCCCCATACGGTCCCGCTGCCGCCGAAGATCGCGACGCCGCCGATGACGGCGGCGCCGACCGCTTCGAGTTCGATGCCGAGACCCGCGCCGCTGGAGACCGTGCCGTAGCGGGCGGCGTAGACGACGCCGGCGAGGCCCGCCAGCGCGCCGGAGAGCACGAAGGCGCTGATCACGCGGCGGGTGACGGGAAGGCCGTAGAGTCGGGCGGCGCCGGGGTCGGAGCCGATCGCGTACATTTCGCGCCCGCCCCGCGAGTAGTACAGGTAGTACCCGACCGCGATGAGGACTGCGAGAGCCGCGATCGACAGGACCGGCACGGAGGCGATCTGCCTGGTGCCCAGGGCGAGGAACTCGTCCGGCAGGTCCGAGGCGTTGATCCGGTCCGAGCCGGCCCAGGTCAGGAAGACACCTCGGTAGATGTAGAGCGTGCCGAGGGTGATCACGAGGGCGGGGACTTTCGCGAAAGCGATGACCAGACCGTTGACCAGCCCGAGAACTGCGCCGAGCGCGATCGCGGCGAGCACGACTACGATGATCGGGATCCCCGGGGCTTCGATGAAGATCCGGCCGGTCATGTAGGCGGTGAGCCCGAGGACCGACCCGACGGACAGGTCGACGTTCCTGGTGATGATGACGGCGGCCTGTCCGACCGCGAGAATCATCAGCATCGACGGGGTCACCAGCAGGTTGCGCCACCCGTCGGCGCTGAAGACGAAGCTCTCCGACTTCAGGGCAGTCAGGACCACGACCGCGACGAGTACCAGGGCGACGGCCAGCTCGCGCGAGCGGAGCAAGTTGACCACTGTGTTCTTCATTCGCCGGCCTCCTGGTGGGTCTGCGTGGCCGCTCGCATCACGGCTTCGGGGGTGGCCTGCTCGCGATCGAGGTCGGCGGTGATGCGTCCTTCGCAGACGACGAGGACGCGGTCGGCCATGCCGAGGACTTCGGCGAGCTCGGACGAGATCATGACGATGGCCATGCCCTGTCCGGCCAGATCGGACAGCAGCCGGTGCACTTCGGCCTTGGTGCCGACGTCGATGCCGCGGGTGGGCTCGTCGACGATCAAGAGGCTCGGGTCGGTCGAGAGCCATTTGGCGAGCACGACCTTCTGCTGGTTGCCGCCGCTCATCGTGGTGGCGGGCATGTCCAGGGCGTGCGTCTTCACTTGCAGGCGCGCGGCCCATCCGTCCGCGGCCCGTATCTCGGAGCGGGACGTCAGGAAGCCTGCACTGGCCAGTCCGCGACGGATGACCGAGGCGATGTTGCGGGCGATCGAACCGTCGGCGACCAGGCCTTGCAGGCGCCGGTCTTCGGGGACGAAGGCCATGCCCGCCCTGATCGAGGCCCGCGGGTCGCGCTTCGGGATCGCTTCGCCGCCCAGGTGGACGCTGCCGGAGTCGTAGCCGTCGACGCCGAAGACCGCGCGGGCGATCTCGCTGCGGCCCGCGCCCACGAGCCCGGCGATGCCGACGATCTCGCCGGCGCGGACCTCGAAGTTCACGTCGTGGAACTCGCCGGTCGAGTGCAGTCCCTCGACGCGGAGGACCGTGTCGCCGATCTGGGCCGGGACTTTGGGGAACAGCTCCCCGAGCTCGCGGCCGACCATCTGGGCGACGATCTCGTCCCGGTTGGTCTCGGCGATGGCCTGGGTGGCGACGTAGGCGCCGTCGCGCATGACGGTCACGGTGTCGCACAGGGCGAAGATCTCTTCGAAGCGGTGCGAGATGAACACCAGGGCGCGGCCCTCGTCACGCAGTCCACGGGCGACGGCGAACAGGCGGTCGACTTCGACGCCGGAGAGCGCGGCGGTCGGCTCGTCCATGATGAGCAGGGCCGCGTCCAGGGAGATCGCCTTGGCGATCTCGATGATCTGCTGATCGGCGATCGACAGGCCCCGGGCGATGCGGCGCGGGTTCAGTTGCACGCCGAGCCGCTGGAACAACGCCTCGGCCTGCTCGCACATCGCGGCCCGGTCGAAGCGGCGTCCGGACTTGAGCGGCTGGCGCCCCATGAAGATGTTCTCCGCGACGGACAGGTCCGGGAACAGCGTCGGCTCCTGGTAGATCACGGCGATGCCCGCGGCCTTCGCGTCGGCGGTCGAGGTGAAGTCGACGTCGTCGCCTTGAAAGCGGAAAACCCCGCCGTCGCGCCGGTGCACGCCGGCGACGATCTTGACCAGGGTCGACTTGCCGGCCCCGTTCTCGCCGACCAGGGCGTGGATCGACCCCGCCTCTACGGTGAGGCCACCCGAAGTCAGAGCCGCCGTGGCGCCGAAGGACTTGCGCACCTCCTCGAGCACGAGTACGGCTTCGCGAACGAGCTCACCCATTCGTCGCCTCCACGGACGTGCTCCCCGCCTTGGGACGGTTGGCGCGGTGCGGGTAGCGGATCATCGTTGATGCTCTCCTTCTGGCAGAGGGGCCCCGACAACACGGGCAGCCTGGGGTTCTAGGGCCTTTTCCCACAGGAGTTGGCGAGATCGCAGGAGGGTTTCATCCGCCCGAAAATTGAATCGTTTCATCTGTGGTTCAGTCAACATAGATAGCCATGACTGTGGATGTCAAGCGTCAAGACGGACAAGGCGGCGAGCGAACGTTGGTGAACACTGCTGGCTGCAGCATGTCGTTCTTCGGAGTTTTCCGTTGAGTGGCGGTTGTTCTTGGGAGCGTGCACAGCTAGACTGACCCGTTATATCGATACATCTCGATTCTAAGATGAACTTTGGGATGCTCATGTCAACGCAACGACGTACCTTCCTGCACTTCGGCGCCGCGGCGACGCACCGGGTCAATATCCGGCGGGCGGTGCTCGTCGCCGTATTGACGGCACTGCTCGCCTTGACCGCGGTCCCCGCGTCGGCGTCCGCTCCCGCCCTCACCGCCCCGACCGTCACCACCCTCACCACCGACGGCCGCACCGCGCTGACCTACACCGGCTACATGAACGGCGAGTCGTTCCAGCAGGACGGCATCACCTCCTTCAACGGCTGGCAGTACTCGGCATGGTGGGACCAGAGCGGTTACGTCAACATCGCCCGCCGCACAGTCGGTTCGACCTCGTGGCAGACCGTGCGACTGACCGACTACCGGACCACCTCGACCGACTCGCACAACACGATCTCGATCGGCATCTCGGGCCAGGACGGCACGATCCACCTCTCCTTCGACATGCACAACTCCAGGCTGAAATACCGGAAGTCGGCCGCCGGCCTGGCGACCTCGCCGACGACCGCGACCTGGTCCGCAGCGAGCTTCGGGTCCGTCTCCAACAGCCTTGCGGGCCAGAACCTGTCGCAGGTGACCTACCCGCGGTTCTTCCGCGCTCCCAGCGGCGTGCTCCAGATGAGCATCCGCACCGGGGCCAGCGGCTCGGGCGACCTGGTGCTCTTCGAATATCGAAGCGGCGCTTGGACGTATCTGGGCAAATTCCTCAATGGAACCGCCGGCGACAACAACGCCTACCTCTTCGGCATCGAGTACGACGACACCGGACTCGACACCAGCGATCTGTTGCACGCCACGTGGACCGTGCGCGAGACGCCGAACGCGAGCACCAACCACGACATCTACTACGCCTACAGCAAAGACGGGGGCCGCACCTGGCGCAATAACAACGGCGACGTGGTGGCGACGACCGGCTCGAATCCGCTCGTCGCCGACTCGGCCGGTCTGCGGGTAGTGGGCATCGGGCAGAACCGGGGCCTGATGAACCAGGAGTCGCAGGTGGTCGACAGCGCGGGCAACGTCCACGTGCTCGCCTCGCACATGTCCCCCTCGGCCTCCAGTGACAGCAATTTCGACAGTGCGCGGAGGAAGTCCGTGCTCGTGCACTACTGGCGCGACAAGGCCAGCAAGGAGTGGAAGCGCCAAGTGCTCTCGTACACGGGTGTGATGACCCGTGCCGACATCGGCGTGGATTCCGCTGACAACCTGTACATCGCCAGCGGGAACTCGTCCACGAGAAGGCTGAGCGTCTACACCGCTTCGAAGGCGTCGGGTTGGACCGATTGGGCCACGCGCTACACCTCGAGCCTGGAGTACTACTCCGATCCGCTGCTCGACCACGAGCGGCTCCTGGCCGACGACGTCGTCTCAGTCTTCGCCCCTCGCTACGGCGGTAGCCGGATCGAAGTGCTGGAGTGGGCGCAGGGACAGGGCGGCGGCGACCCTGGCGGCGGTCCGAGCGGGGTGGTCGACATGGTGAACCGGAACTCGGGCAAATGTGCGGACGTGGCCTCGCGCTCGACCGCGGACGGGGCCGAAATCATCCAATGGACCTGCCACGGCAGCGCCAACCAGCAGTGGGACCTGCAGGACATCGGTGGCGGCTATTACCGGATCGTCTCGCAGTCGTCCGGCAAATGCCTTGATGTCGACGCCGTCTCGACCGCGGACAACGCGCCGATCATTCAATGGACTTGCGGCAACGGCGCCAACCAGCAGTGGCAGTTGCGCGACGCCGGAGAGGGCTATTACGAAGTCGTGGCACGCCACTCCGGCAAGTGCCTTGACGTGGCCGGCTCCTCGACCGCGGACAGCGCCCGGCTGCGCCAGTACTCCTGCACAGGCGGATCCAGCCAGCAATGGGGACTGAACACTCGCTAGAGGATTGAAACTCCCGGCGATCGGGCGAGCACCTTCGGGTGGTGAATTTCGCCCGATCGCCGGGTGCGATGCGGTTCAGCGGAAGCGGCGGAAGAACGCTCGGAGGTCGCCCACGAGGAGGTCGGGCGCGTCGAGCGCGGCGAAGTGGCCGCCGCGTTCGAGGGCAGACCAGTGGACGATGTTGTTCGAGCGCTCGGCGATTGCGCGCACCGATTGGAAGTTGTAGGGGAGCACTGCGACGCCGGTCGGGGTCGGGTTCCCGTCGCGGTCGCGCGGCTCGGGCGGTGCGTAGCGTCCGAAGCCCATGAGCGGGTCGTTGATCCAGGCGAGCTGGCCGATGGGCGAATCGGGGAGGCC
>DATABR010000042.1:0-12083 GCA_036259435.1 Glycomyces sp. | reverse complement strand
GTTGCCGGAGGCGTCGGCCACGACGGACCCGGAGGTCTCGTCGAACTGGTACCAGAGCAGGGGTCCGTCCGCCGGGGCGGCGACCGCCGCGGAGGCGGGGAGCGTCACGGCCAGCGCCGCGATTGTGGCTCCCAGGAGGCGTTTAGACGTCACTGTCCCACCTATCTTCGCTTATGCGGCCACCCAGTTCAGGGGTGGAGTGACCGGTAACTTCCATCGGGTTCCGGTGAGCGTATCGCAAGAATCGACGACTGTGAACTTGCGAATATCACGATTCTCAATCGATTCCGGTGGATGGCCACACCTGGACATCGGGGCCGAAACGCGTCTACGATGGCAATTCAATTGATATACATCTATATTGCGCGATTTCTACGCTTTCTGCACCCGGCACCATGAGAGACAAGGAGCAGCCATGCGACGCAGACTGCCGGCCATCGGCGCGGCGCTCGCCGGAATGGTCCTGGCCGTGGGCACGGCCACCGCGGCGGCCGAGGAGGGCTCGGACATCGGGCCTCTCCAGGACCCCTCATTCGACTTCAACACCGGGGACACGGTCGCCCGGGGCCTCACGATCCCATGGGGGCTCACGTTCCTCCCCGACGGATCGGGCATCGTCGCCGAACGCAATTCAGGAGATGTACTGCGGGTCGGCGTCGGTGCCGACCCCGTGGTCCTCGGCAACCTGGAGGTCGTCGGCGGCACCGGCGGGCTCGACGAGCGGGGCCTGCTGGGCCTGGCCGTCTCTCCCACTTTCACGACCGACGGTTGGGTATACGCCTATCTGTCCACTGCGGAGGACAACCGGGTCGTGCGGTTCACGCTCGACACCTTCGACCCCGAGCCGGTGGTCACCGGGATCCCCTCGGCGCTCAACCACAACGGCGGCCGCCTGGCCTTCGGCCCGGACGGCAAGCTGTACATCACCACAGGGGACGCGAACAACACCGCGAACGCGCAGAACCTCGACAGTCTCGGCGGGAAGATCCTGCGCGCCGAACCGGACGGGTCGGTGCCCGAGGACAATCCGTTCGAGGACTCGCTGGTCTACACCTGGGGCAACCGGAACGTCCAAGGGCTGTCCTGGGATGCGAACGGCGACATGTACTTCTCGGAGCTCGGACAGAACACTTGGGACGAACTGAACTTCGCCGAGCCCGGCGGGAACTACGGCTGGCCGGAGGTCGAGGGGACCGGCGGTGGGCCGGAATACGTCGACCCGCTGGTCACCTGGCGCACTTCGGAGGCGTCGCCTTCAGGGGCCGAGATCGTCGGCGACACCATGTACATCGCGGCCCTGCGCGGCCAGCGCCTATGGACGGTGCCGGTGAGCGGCGGTGAGGCGGGTGACCCTGTGGCCGTGCTGGAATCGGAGATCGGGCGCATCCGGACCGTCGAACTGGGCCCGGACGGCTGGCTGTGGGTGACTACTTCGAACGGCTCGGACCAGGATGTGGTGATCCGGTATCGGCCGATCGGCGGCTAGGAGCAAACGGCGAGGCCCCGCGGAGTGATCCGCGGGACTCGATGTGTCTGGGGCCTATGAGGCTCCGGGACTTGCCTCGGCCGTCGGCGTGCCGCCGGTCGGGTCACTGGTCGGATCACCCGTGGGGTCGCCTGTGGGGTCAACCGTCGGATCGCCGGTCGGATCACCCGTGGGGTCGCCGGTCGGTTCCTCAGCAGTCGTCTCCTCGGCGGAGGTCGTCTCTTCTTCGGAGGTCTCCTCCGGAGTCGTTGGCTGCCAGTCGTTGTTGTTGTCGTCGTTGTCGTCGTCGTTGTCGTCTTCGGTGGTCTCGACCTCGGTCGGTGACGGAGTTTCCGAAGTCTGGGCGGGCGTGGAGGCCTCCGGGTTGTCAATGATCTGGGGGTTGTCGTCGCGGAACTGGTTCCACCAGATCAACATGCCGATGATGACCAGTGCCGCGACCACCGCGGCGGTGACGATCCACGGGGTGACGCTGCTCTTGTCGTCCTCCTGCGCCATCGCGCCCGTGGGCTGTGCTGCGGTGTTGCCCATGCCCGCGCCTGCACCCGCGCCGAGGAGGGCGGTCTGGTCGGAGCCGAAGTACTGGGCTTGCCCGTCCGGCGGGGTCGCTGCCAGGATCGGGATGCCGCCGGTGACCACGCGGCCCTCGCGGGCCGAGCGGGCCATCTCGGCGGCCGAGGTGTAGCGTGCGCGCGGGTCTTTCTGCAGCGACTGGAGCACCACTTGGGCGACTCCGGCGGGGATCTCGCGGGAAAGCGGCGGCGGGGCCTGGGTCATGTGGCCGTTCATGACCGCCACGGGCGTGTCGGAGACGAACGGCGGTTGCCCCATGAGGGCTTCATAGGCGACGATGCCGAGCGAGTAGAGGTCGCTCGCGCCGGTCAGTTCCGCGCCGTTGAGCTGCTCGGGCGAGGCGTACGCGAGCGTGCCCATGACGGTGCCGGTCTCGGTGAGGCCGGAGGCGCCGCGGGCGGCGGAGATGCCGAAATCGACGATCTTGGTCGCGCCGGTCTCCTCGTCCACGAGCAGGTTCGCGGGCTTGATGTCGCGGTGGATGATGTCGTTGCGGTGGGCGGTCTCGAGGGCGTCGGCGGCGGTTGCGACGATCTGCATGACCTCGACGGGGGGCAGCGGGCCGCGGTCGCGCAGGATCTCGGCGAGCGAGCGGCCGCGCACGAGCTCCATGATGAGGTAAGAGACGAGGCCGTCGTCGATCGTCTCTTCGCCGTAGTCGTAGAGCGCGACGATGCCAGGGGACTGGAGGGCGGCGACGGCTCGGGCCTCGAGCTGGAATCGGGTGCGGAACTTGTCGCTGCCCGACAGTCCAGCATGGAGTATCTTGACGGCGACGGAGCGGCCGAGCCGGGTGTCGGTCCCTTTCCAGACCTCCCCCATGCCTCCGGCGGCAATCCGCTCATCCAATCGATAGCGACCCGCCACCAAGGTCCCGCTCTGCACGTCGAACCCGCTCCTCTTACTCCTGCATCGGCCGGATGTTACATATAGCAGCCACCAAAGGGCCGCGGCCACCGCCCATGGACTCCTGCCAAGAAGCGGAATGGGTTGAGGGGCAACCGGGCACATCGAACGAGCGACGGCCCGCGCCGCAGGCTCGGGCCGCCCACTACGCCATCGTAGGGCTAACCGGCAACCGGCTCGGTACCCGCTTCCTCCTCGGGCACGTAGTCGATGCCCGCTTCGGTGCGCTGTTCCGGGGTGATGGGGGTCGGGGCCGAGGTCAGCGGGTCGACGCCGCCGCCGGACTTCGGGAACGCGATGACGTCGCGGATCGAGTCGGCCTTGGCGAGGATCGCGCAGACGCGGTCCCAGCCGAGGGCGATGCCGCCGTGCGGCGGGGCGCCGTATTTGAGGCCTTCGAGGAGGAAGCCGAACTTCTCCTTGGCGTCCTCGTGCGTGAGGCCGAGCACGTCGAAGACGCGGCTCTGAACCTTCGCGTCGTGGATACGGATCGAGCCGCCGCCGAGCTCGTTGCCGTTGCAGACGATGTCGTACGCGTAGGTGAGCGCGCCGGCCGGGTCGGACTCGAACTTGTCCATCCACTCCGGGTTCGGGGAGGTGAAGGGGTGGTGGATCGCGGTCCAGCCGCCCTCGTCGGTGGGCTCGAACATCGGCGCATCGACGACCCAGCAGAACGCCCAGGCGTCGGGGTCGATGAGGCCCACGCGCTTGCCGATCTCGAGGCGGGCCGCGCCGAGCAGTTCCTGGGCATCGCGGCGGTCGGTGGAGGCGGCGAAGAAGACCGCGTCCCCGGCCTTGGCGCCGACGGCATCGGCCAGCCCGGCGAGGTGCTCCTCGGACAGGTTCTTGGCAACGGGGCCCTTCGGCTCGCCGGTCTCGGCGTTGAAGGTGATGTAGGCCAGGCCCTTGGCGCCGCGCGCCTTGGCCCAGTCCTGCCAGCCGTCGAGTTCCTTGCGGGTCTGCGAGGCGCCGCCGGGCATGACGACCGCGCCGACGTAGCCGCCGGCCTCGATCGCACCCGAGAAGACGCGGAACTCGGTGCCGCGCAGGTAGTCGGTGAGCTCGACGAGCTCCTGGCCGAAACGCAGGTCGGGTTTGTCGGAGCCATAGCGGTCCATGGCGTCGTGCCAGGTCATGCGCGGCAGCGGCAACTGGAGCTCGTAGCCGACCAGTTCGCTCCAGAGGGCGGCGACGATGCGCTCGCCGAGGTCGATGATGTCGTCCTGGTCGACGAACGAGGCCTCGATGTCGAGCTGGGTGAACTCGGGCTGGCGGTCGGCGCGGAAGTCCTCGTCGCGGTAGCAGCGCGCGATCTGGAAGTACTTCTCGAAGCCGCCGACCATGAGGAGCTGCTTGAACAGCTGGGGCGACTGCGGAAGGGCGTACCAGGTGCCGGGCTGGAGGCGCACGGGGACGAGGAAGTCGCGGGCGCCCTCGGGGGTCGAGCGGGTCAGCGTCGGGGTCTCGATCTCGACGTAGCCGTCCTCGACCAAGAGGTTGCGGGCGATGTGGTTGGCCTTGGAGCGCAGGCGGATCGCGTGGTTCGGGCCGGTACGGCGCAGGTCGAGGTAGCGGTGACGCAGGCGGATGTCCTCGGAGACGTCCACGTGCTCGTCGATCTGGAACGGCAGCGGCGCGGCCTCGGAGAGCACTTCGAGGACGGTGGCGTTGACCTCGATCTCGCCGGTGGGCAGCTCGGAGTTCTCGTTGCCCTCGGGGCGGCGCGTGACGGTGCCGGTGACGGAGACGCAGAACTCGTTGCGCAGCTCGTGGGCGACCTTGGCGGCCTCCGAGTCGCGGAAGACGACCTGGACGACGCCCGATGCGTCGCGAAGATCCACGAACTCCACCCCGCCGTGATCGCGGCGCCGCGCCACCCATCCGGCGAGGGTGACTTGCTGGTCGACGTCAGCGGCACTCAGCGTGCCGGCGAGGTGTGTCCGATACACGGGTTCAAAACTCCTCGGAGGAACAGGTTGTTGACGGGACGGCGGGGCGATCGCACGGCCTGCGGCGTCAACCGCCGTCGGCTCATGGTCACATACGCCCGGTGCCAGCAGCAATCGTATAACCGCCCGCGCCGCAGGGCCGCAGCCGTGCCGCGAGGCACGGCCAAGGTCACCCGGGAAGCCGGGTCGCCCGAACCGCCGACCGCGAATCCACGTCCGAGGAGGCGCGGTGCCGCGGACACGCGGGTCGCTGCCGATGCGCAAGCCCGAGGCCGGTTCGGAGTGGCCCGCGGTGCCGCACAGCGCCTCGCTCAGCGTGCGAGCGCGCTGCTGCACTCATCCTTCAGCGCGCAAGCGCGCTCCTGCACGCACTGTTCAACGCGCAAGCGCGCTGAAGCCGAGGAGCCGCACCACGACGCCCAGGAATCTTCGGGCGTCGGCGACGATCGCGTCGGCTTCCTCCTGCGTCACGATGTCGGGGATGCCCGCCTGGGCTAGGACCCGCTTGCGGGCGGTGCGGGCGAAGTGCGAGGCCCATTCCTCGAGCTCCGGTGCGACGCCCCTGAGGAGCTCCCAGGTGCTCGACGGCCGCCCCGGCCGCCGCCTCCCGGTGGCGTCTCCCGCCCGCACCGCGAGCACGGCCACGGCCACGCGCAGCGCGGCCAGGTGCGCCTCGGCATAGCGCTCGCCAGGCCTGGTGCGTTCGGCCGCGTCGTCCAAGTCGACTCGGGCTGCGGCCAGAAGTTGGAGCGGGGAGCGGTTGGGGAGCTGGTCGGCGGGGATGCGCAGGCGCGAGTTCTGCACGGTGCCGGCCTGCACTAGTCGGGGCGGGCCGGCGCCGCGAGTCGTTATGGGCGAAGTGGATCGGGTGGCTCCGGGTCGAGAAGCAGCCATGAGGGCCTCCTAAACCTGTTCGAACTTGCGTTCGAGAAATATGGAACCACAGGGGTACGACATTTCCAACCCCCATCGTTGCGAAAAATCAGCGTTTGACTACGGATTGTCGCCCATCCGACAGCTTTGCCATTGCACGGCAATAGCAACGGGGCCGCGAACCAAAACGGTTCGCGGCCCCGGGATTCGCCTCCCGCACACCAGGCGTTCGAAAAAATGGCGCCGTGAAAGAACGACGGCTGTCGCGGTCGGGCGCGCTGTGCCGACCACTCCGGATCGGCTATTCGCTGATCTCGTCGACCAGGCGAAGGTGGCCGCGGGCCTCGTCGGCGCGGCCCAGTCGCTGGAGTGTGCGGCCGAGGAGCAGGCGCGCGTAGAAGTCCGCCGGGTTGGACTCGACCATCTTCTCGGAGAGCTCGAGCGCCTTGTTCAGCTGCGCGGACTTGAAGTAGGCGCGCGCGGCGGTGAGCATGACGTCCGGGTGGTCCGGATGGTCGCGCAGCAGCGGAGCGAGGAACTGCAGGGCCGCGAGCGGGTCCTTGGCCGCGAGCATCTCCTCGGCATCGCGCAGCCGCTGAGTCTCCTCGGGGACCTGGGGGTCCCGGGAGGCGGCGTCGATGAAGGCGGCGATCTGGTCGTCGGTGATGTCGTCGTAGCGCATGAAGGACGTAACGCACGTATTCGCCGGGTCATTCCCCGCGTTCAGTCGTTGCGCAGGGCCGCCGAGACCACGATCACCAGTTGCAGCAGGCCCAGCGATGCGAGGAGCATCCAGACCGTGGCGGTCACCGTGACAGCGCCGCCGATCCAGTCCTCGTACTGGCCGCCGCCCGCCAGCGCGATCACGCCCGCCGCGCCGAAGCCGAGTGCGACCACGACCTCGCGCACCGACCGCTCCCCCATGGTCGTCATGCCGAGGTCGCGCAGGCCGACCTGCCGGGCGCGCGAGCGCGTGAGCACGTACATCCAGCACAGCGCCCCGGTCACGGCGACCTCCCATCCGGGCGCGCCGAGGAGCCAGAGTGCGAGCAGCCAGGCCGCCTCGGAGATGCGGGCGGCGAGCGGCTCGAACACCAGGACGCGGCGCGAAAGGCTCGTCGAGCGCGTCGCCAGGAGCGTGTACGAGGCGTCGGCCAGCGCAGTGACGGCGATGAGCGGCAGGGCGACCAGGATGATCGGCCCGCCGACGAGGACGCAGAAGGGGACGAAGAGGCTGGCGACCATGCCGAGGGCGACGACGCCGCCGGGCTGGAAGTGTGTGGAGAGGATGACCCTGCCCACAAGGGAGTCGGCGGATACGCGAGAGGCCATGACTGTTGTTGTAGCAGACGGCATCAAACTCGCATGCGCAGCATCGAACATAGAAGAGCACTCTACGTGTTCACGCGATGACCGCAATCCCTCGATCGGGTTGCCGACAGCTGCGAAGATGGCACCCAGCGGGATGCATGAGATGCCGGTGCCTTGTTCCGGCCGGCCGAGTCGTTCAGGCGGCCGTTCCGCGCAGGTTCTGCCAGACTCGCCGCGTCGAGCGCGAGTGGTTCAAGGTCGTGAAGTGCAGACCCGGCGCGCCTTCGGCCAGCAGCCGGGTCCCCATCTCGGTCGCGACCTCGACGCCGATGTCGCGAATGGCGTCGCGGTCGTCCTCGACGGCGCGTAGGCGCTCGGCCAGGGCCTCGGGGAAGGCCATGCCGGTGAGCACCGAGAACCGCTCGATCTGCTTGATGTTGGTGACGGGCATGATGCCCGGCACGATCGGGATGTCGCATCCGGCGGCGGCGACGGCGTCGCGCAGCCGCAGGTAGTCCTCGACTCGGTAGAAGATCTGCGTGATGGCGTAGTCGGCCCCGGCACGGCACTTCGCGACGAAGTGGCGGACGCCGGTCTCCCAGTCCACGTCGCGCGGGTGGCCTTCGGGGAAGGCCGCGACGCCGACGCTGAAGTCGCCGGAGGACTTGATGAGCTCGACGAGTTCGGCGGCGTAGCGCATCCCGGCGGGGTGCTCGACCCATTCGGCCCGTGGATCGCCCGGCGGGTCGCCGCGCAGGGCGAGAATGTTGCGCACGCCCACGTTCGCGAAGTGGCCGATGAGGTTGCGAAGCTCGGCCACAGAGTGGTCGACGGCGGTGCAGTGGGCCATTGTGAGCAGGGTCGACTCGGAGTTGATCCGGTCGGTCGTCTCGACGGTCTTCTGCCTGGTGGAGCCGCCCGCGCCGTAGGTCACCGACACGAAGTCGGCGCCGAGGCCCTCCAGTGCGCGGACCGTGCGCCACAGGACCTGCTCGTCCTTCTCGGAGCGGGGTGGGAACAGCTCGAAGGAGAACTTGGGCGTGCCCGAGCGCAGCAGGTCGCCGACCTTGGCGGTCTTGACCGGCATCACGCTGGGCCCTCCGAGTGTCATGCCGACAACCGTAACGGCTCGGGAACACGTGTTCTGACCAGCACTCTGGTCCACCCAATAGTTGGGATGAACGCAGATGCGCCTAGTGTTCGATCCGTGGAGCTCAACGACCGCATCGACGCCGCCCTCACCGTCTTCCTCGACCGGCAGGCCGCCGTCATCTGCGGGATCGACCCGAGCCTCGGCGCGTACGCCGACGCCGTGCGCGATTTCGTGCTGCGCGGCGGCAAGCGCCTGCGTCCGGCGTTCGCGTACTGGGGCGCGCGGGGCGCGGAACTCGCCGACTCCGATGAGCTGGTGGCGTGCGTCGCGTCGCTGGAGCTGCTGCAGGCGTCGGCGCTCATGCACGACGACCTCATCGACGGCTCCGACACGCGGCGCGGCATGCCGTCGGTGCACCGGCGCTTCGCGTCCCTGCACCAGCGCGAGGGCTGGTCGGGTCGACCCGAGGAATTCGGGGCGGCGGCGGCGATCCTGCTCGGCGACTTGTGCCTGGCGTGGTCGGACGAGCTGCTGTGCTCGGCGGGGATGCCGGTGGCGGCGGTCGCGGCCGCGCGGCGCGACTTCGACCTGATGCGCACCGAGGTGAGCGCCGGGCAGTACCTGGACGTGCTCTCCGAAGTGCGCCGGGACGTGTCGGAGGCGACCGCGGCGAAGGTGGCGCGCTACAAGTCCGCGAAGTACACGATCGAGCGGCCGCTCCTGATCGGAGCATCGCTCGCGGGAGCGGCGGCGAGCATCCGGGAGCACTATTCGGCGATCGGACTGCCGCTGGGCGAGGCGTTCCAATTGCGCGACGACGTGCTCGGCGTCTTCGGCGACCCGGCGCAGACGGGCAAGCCAGCCGGGGACGACCTGCGCGAAGGCAAGCACACGTTCCTGATCGCGCGGGCCTGGGCGGGGGCCGACGCAGCGCAGCGAGCGGCCTTGGACGCCGGGCTGGGGAATCCGGACCTGGACGAGGCCGGGGTCGAGCGGCTGCGCGCGGTCTTGATGGACACCGGCGCGCTTGCCGACACCGAGCACCGCATCGAAGCGCTCGCGGCCGAAGCCGAAGCGGCGCTGGAGGCCTCGCGCGATGAGGTGGACCCGGCGGCGCTGGGCGTCTTCGCGGGCCTCTTGGTGAAAGCCGTCAAGCGCGACTTCTGAGCTCGATTCCAGGTTGGACTAGCACAGCTGGCCGGTGTGCGTCGCCCGAACGTGTCGATACACCCCCGCACGGGTGACCCAACGGTTACCACCTGTCGCCTCGCTCGTTGTTACGAGTGAAGGACATGAATGGACGGTGGGAGACAGGTGGGACTCTTCGGCGCCATCGGGCGCGAGACCAAGGGTGCGGCCCGGTCGCTCGGCTACGACTTGCGGCGGTCGCCGCGGTTCCGGCGGATAGGGGCGATCGCGGTGGCGACCATGGCCGGCGGCGTGCTCGCGGCCGGCACACTGCTTCAAGGCGACCAGGTGCCGCAGGCGCTGGGCTTGGACCGCGACGACGACTCCGACATCACCGGGGGCTGGTTCGGTCTGGGAGCCGACACCACCGGCCAGGACGCCGAGTCGTCCGAATCCGAGACGACGGCGCCGGACAGCGAGGCCGCCGATCCCGAGTCGGCGACCGAGTCCGAAACCGACGTGCGCGGGCGGGGCGGCAGCGGGGCCGGCACGCCCATCGGCTCGCCGGGACTGGTGCCGGTCGACGAGACCTCGGGCCCGGGTGAGGAAGAGAGCGGCACCACCCCGCCGGGGCAGAAGCCGACCGAGGCACCGAGCACGGACGAACCGACGACCGACACGCCCACGGAGGAGCCGACTTGGGAGTCGCCGACCGCCGAGGAGCCGAGCCCGAGCGACCCGGCGGAGCCGAGCGAATCGGTGAGCCCGAGCGAGTCGACGGACGCGTCAGCGGAACAGGCCGCGCGGCGCTACATGGGCCCGACGCCGCGCAAGGGCCTCATCAGGAGCTGACGCCCGGGGCGGCTACCTCGACGAGGTCTTCGCCGATGGGTCCGACGCCGCACAAGCGCCCCGATATTGGGCTGACGCACCGGGGCGGTTACCTCGACGAGCCCTTCGCCTCGGCCAGTTCGAAGCGGATCGCGGCGATGTTGCGCTTGACCGCCGCCACGTCCGGCCCGTCCTGCGCGACCTCGCCGCGGCGCTGGTCGCGGGCCACGAGCGTCGCCAGGTTCACCTGCTCCCGCTGGAGCTGCCCGAGCAGGTGCGAGGCCCGCTTGCCCCAGCGTTTCGCGGCCCGCTTGCGCGCCTTCCGTCTGGAACGCAGCGACCGCATCTCGGTGAGGTCCTCGGTGGTGATCACCATTTCGTCCTGATCGGACATGGTGGTGACGAACCAGTGCCATTCGGCGCGGGCCGCGAAGTGGTAGAGCATGAAGAACAGGCCCAGGATGATCAGGCCCTTGCCGTAGCTGAGCGGGATCGCCAGCGCCGTGGGCATGCTCGAGGGCAGCGGCAGGTTCCACAGGCCGTGCATGGCCAGGGCCAGCGCGTACAGTCCGATCGCGACGCCCCACCGGGTGCTGAGGCGGCGCCGCGTCTGCGTCACGAAGAACGCGATGCCGAGTCCGGCCGCGCCGGTGTACAGCGGATGCGACCAGGGCCCGGCGACGAGGACGCGCGAGAAAGTGACCGTCAAGGCCCCTGCCACGTCGGAATTGGGGTTCATGACGGCGAAGTTGATCGCGTAGGTGAGGTTCTCGACGATCTGGAATCCCAGGCCCACCAGCGCCCCGTAGATGAGTCCGTCGATGGAGCGGTCGAAGTGCTCGCGGACGATGAGCACGAGCATGACCACGCCGATCGCCTTGAGCCACTCCTCGTTCAGCGGCCCCACGATCGGCGGGCCCCATTTCCGGGCCCACTGCGCGTTGGTGAGTTCGGCGAGTACGACGAGCGCGGCGTCGTTGGCGAGCATCGCGAAGGCGACGGCGGCAAGCCCGCCCCAGCACAGGGCGGCGACGCGGACGGTCGGCGGTTCGCGCTCGAACAGGTCCAGTCGCGCCAGGATGTCGAGGAAGATGACGGCCACGACCGCGTTGACGCCGATGGCGGCCCACAGCGCCGTCGCGATGTCGCCGTAGTCGGGCGAGAGGACCCGGCCGAGTTCGAGCAGGCCGTAGACGAGGCAGGCGACGAAGATCCAGTAGGCGGGGCGCCGCATGCGGACGAAGGCGCCTTGGCTCTCGACGACGACGCGTTCGGTGCGGACGGTCACTTGCCCTCCAGTTTGAACGTGGCGATGAACGGATCGGGGTCCACGGCCTTGCTGGAGGGGTCGTCGCCGGGTGCGATGAGGATGAGGATCGCGGCCGCGCCGCCTTCGATGCCCACGACGGTGATCGATCCGGCGGTGTCGAGGCCGACGATGTCGGCGCGGAAACCCGAAAGGCCGGACGCGGCGTTCGCATAGGGGCGTTCGTTGTTGAAGGCGTAGCCGGGCTGGGCGGCGACGGGCTCGGCGCGGCGCACGAGCAGGTTCTTCAGGCTCTCGACGTTCGTGCCGACCTCGACGACGGCCGAGAGGTGGCCGCGGGTGAAATTCTGGCGCTGGTAAGCCATGTGGATGCCCGGGGAGGTCCAGCCGTCGCCAGGAACCCGGAACTCGAGGCTGGCGCCGGAGACGGGGTAGGACTGGAGGTAGAGGGTGTCGTCGGGGTTGATCCGCTGGACCGAGTCGCCGAGGGCCCGTTCGACGCCGATCCAGACCAGGAGGGGCAGGGCGATTGCCAGGGCGGCGAGCACGGCCTGCCAAGTACGACCCCGCTCCAGTCCGAACCGGTTTAGCCGTATGGTGACCTCGCCCAACGTCCCTCCCCTATGCGCTGCGCGCGGTGCCCCTGCGCACGAGACGCGGAGTGCC
>DATABR010000041.1:0-10482 GCA_036259435.1 Glycomyces sp. | reverse complement strand
CCCCCGTCACCGGGCGCGCCCCCCACGCGGTGCTCGCGCGCGACGCGATCGGGTCGCGGCGCCTCGCTCGCTTCGCCATGGTTGTCATTGGCCCGTCAACTCTTCCAGCTTCGAGCGGTCGGACGGCGGGGCGGCGGCGGCGTACTTCTCCAGCGCTTCGCGGGCCTCGGGCGTCAGCGCCGCCGGGATCTCGACGTCCACGGTCACCAGTAGATCGCCCTTGCCGGGGACGCCGCGGCCCTTGACCCGCAGCACGCGCCCGGTCGGGGTGCCCTCGGGGACCTTCAGCGTCACCGGCCCGTCGAGCGTCGGCACCTTCACCTTCGCGCCCATCGCGGCCTCGGGGAACGTCACCGGCAGGCGCAGCGTCACGTTGTCGCCGTCGCGGGCGAACAGCGGGTGCGTGCGCACGGCCACCTTCACCAGCAGATCCCCCGCGGCCCCGCCGCGCTCGCCGGGCGCGCCGCGACCGGCCAGCCGGATCGTCTGGCCGTCGCCGATCCCGGCCGGCACCCGCACGGTGATCACGCGGTCCCTCGTGGTCGCGCCCGTGCCGCCGCAGTCGATGCACGGATTGGTGACCACGGTGCCGGTGCCCTCGCACTCGGGGCAGGGCTGCGCGAAACTGAACGCGCCCTGGTTCTCGGTCACCAGACCCCTGCCGCCGCAACGGGAGCAGGTGGACGGCGCGGTCCCGGGCTTCGCGCCCGAGCCGTGGCAGGTCTCGCACTCGCCCGGCGCGCGCATCCGGATCTCGGTGGTGGTGCCCTTCACCGCGTCGGCGAAGTCGAGCGTGATGTGCGTGCGCAGGTCGTTGCCGCGCTGCGCCCCGCTCCGGCGGCGGTGCGCGCCGCCGCCGCGGGAGAACAAGTCGCCGAACAGGTCCGTGAACCCGCCCGTCGGACTCGCGCTGCCGAACAGGTCCTCGAAGTTGACGCCCCCGCCGCCCGGCATGCCGCCGCCGAAACCGCCGCGGCCGGACTTCATCAGCTGGATCTGGTCGTACTCGGCGCGCGACTTGTCGTTCTGCAGCACCGAATACGCCTCCGAGACGCCCTTGAAGCGCTCCTCGGCCGACGGGTCCGAATTGTGGTCGGGGTGCAGCTCGCGCGCGAGCTTGCGGTACGCCTTCTCGATGTCCTTCTTGGAGGCGTCCTGCGGCACGCCGAGTATGGCGTAGAAGTCCTTCTCAAGCCATTCCTGCGATGCCACCGGACGCCTCCTTCATGCTCTCGTACGGTGCGGGCGGAACTCAGGGGTCGGGTACGCCTCCACATCCGTGGAGCACGGCCCTGCGACTCCCGCTTTTACCGTTTCTTCCGCTTGCCTTTGTCGTGCTTCTTGTCCTCGGCCTCGGCGTCCTCGGACGCTTCGGCTTCGACAGTCTCGTCGGCCGCTTCGTCCTCCGCGGATGCTTCAGCCTCATCCTCGGCCGCCTCTGCCTCGGCGTCGACCTCGTCGGTCGTCTCGACCTGCTCCGCCTCCGGCTCTTCGGCCTCGACCGGCTCCTCGGCTTCGGTGGCGGCCTCGGCCTCGGGGGCCTCCGGCTCCTCCTCCGCCGCAGCCGGTTCGGCGGCAGCGGCGAGCTCCGCGTCGTCGGTGGGCTCGGCCACGGCCACCAGGGCCGGACGCAGCAGCTTGTCGCCGAGGCGGTAACCCAAGCGCATCACGTCGATGCACGTCGGACCGTCCACATCGGGCATCTGCATGTGCGCCACGGCCTCGTGCACCTGCGGGTCGAACGCGTCGCCCTTGGTGCCGAAAGCCTCCAGGCCGTGCTTGGCCAGCGCGCCCGCGAGCTGCTCGGCCACGGAACCGAAGGGGCCGTTGAGGTCCCCGTGGCTCCGCGCCCGATCAAGATCGTCGAGCACCGGCAGCAGGCTCTGCAGCACCGCGGCCGTGGCCAGTTCCCCGGCGCGGGACTTGTCCCGCTCCACGCGCTTGCGGTAGTTCTGAAACTCCGCGGTGATGCGCTGCAGGTCCCTGGTGCGCTCCTCGAGCGTCGAATGGAGGACGACCACCGCGTCATCCGCGGCCTGGCCGTCGTCCGAAGCGGCTCCGAGGATGTCGTCCACGGTCAGCTCGCCCTCGGCGTGCTCGCCGCCGGGCCGGCCCTTGGCGCCCTCTGCGTCGGGCTGCTGTGCGTCGTCGGCGTCCTTGTTGCCTTCGTCCGTCACTTCTGGTCCTTGTCGTCGTCGACGATCTCGGCGTCGACGACGTCATCGGCGCCGGGAGCGTCCGCGGCAGTGGCGTTCGGCTGCGCGCCCTGCTCGGTCTGCGCCGCCGCGTACATGGCCTGGCCGGCCTCCTGGCTGACCTTCGACAGCTCCTCGGTGGCGGTCTTGATCGCCTCGATGTCGCTGCCGCCCAAGGCGCCCTTGAGCGTGCCGGTCGCGTCGTTGATGCGGCCCTTGAGGTCCTCGGGGATCTTGTCGCCCGACTCGGCCAGCAGCTTCTCGGTCTGGTAGACCAGCGACTCGCCCATGTTGCGGGCCTCGGCCTCCTCCTTGCGCTGGCGGTCCTCCTCGGCGTGCTCCTGCGCCTCGGACATCATCCGCTCGATGTCGTCCTTGCCCAGGCTCGAGCCGCCGCTGATGGTCATCGACTGGGCCTTGCCGGTCGCGGAGTCCTTCGCGGAGACGTTCACGATGCCGTTCGCGTCGATGTCGAAGGTGACCTCGACCTGCGGGACGCCGCGCGGCGCCGGCGGCAGGCCGGTGAGCTCGAAGGTGCCGAGCTTCTTGTTGTAGGCCGCGATCTCCCGCTCGCCCTGGAAGACCTGGATGAGCACCGAGGGCTGGTTGTCGTCGGCGGTCGTGAAGACCTCCGAGCGCTTGGTCGGGATCGTGGTGTTGCGCTCGATGAGCTTGGTGAAGATGCCGCCCTTGGTCTCGATGCCCAGGCTCAGGGGCGTGACGTCGAGCAGCAGGACGTCCTTGACCTCGCCCTTGAGAACGCCCGCCTGGAGGGTCGCGCCGATGGCGACGACCTCGTCCGGGTTGACGCCCTTGTGCGCGTCACGGCCGATGAGCCGCTTGACGAGATCGGAGACGGCCGGCATGCGGGTGGAGCCGCCCACGAGGAGGACGTGGTCGATCTCGGAGACGTTGATCCCGGCGTCTTTGACGGCCTGCTCGAACGGCTTCTTGCAGCGGTCGAGGAGGTCGGAGGTCATCTGCTCGAACTCGGCGCGCGAGAGCGAGACGTCCAGGTGCAGCGGGCCGTCGGGGCCGGCGGTGATGTAGGGCAGGTTGATCGAGGTCTGCGTGGCGCTGGAGAGCTCGATCTTGGCCTTCTCGGCGGCCTCCTTGAGGCGCTGCATGGCCATCTTGTCCTTGGACAGGTCCACGCCGTACTGGCCGTTGAAGGTCTTGACCAGGTGCTGGATGACCCGGTCGTCCCAGTCGTCGCCGCCGAGGTGGTTGTCACCGGAGGTGGCCTTGACCTGGATGACGCCGTCGGCGATCTCCAGCAGGGACACGTCGAAGGTGCCGCCGCCGAGGTCGAAGACGAGGATGGTCTGCTCTTCCTCGCCCTTGTCGAGGCCGTAGGACAGGGCCGCGGAGGTCGGCTCGTTGATGACGCGCAGGACGTTGAGCCCGGCGATCTCACCGGCTTCCTTCGTGGCGGTGCGCTGCGCGTCGGAGAAGTAGGCCGGGACGGTGACGACCGCGTCGGTCACGTTCTCGCCCAGGTACGCCTCGGCGTCGCGTTTGAGCTTCATGAGAATGCGCGCGCTGATCTCCTGCGCGGTGTAGGACTTGCCGTCGATGTCGACGGTCCAGTCCGTGCCCATGTGGCGCTTGACCGAGCGGATCGTGCGGTCAGGGTTGGTGACCGCCTGGCGCTTGGCCACTTCGCCGACCAGCACTTCGCCGTTCTTGGCGAACGCGACGATGGACGGGGTGGTCCTCGCCCCCTCAGCGTTGGTGATGACCGTGGCCTCCCCGCCTTCGAGGACGCTGACCACGGAGTTCGTCGTGCCGAGGTCGATACCGACCGCACGTGCCATGTTGATCTCCTGACGTAGTCGAACAGCCCCTGATTCCAGGGGCGAGCCTGTACCCAAGACGGGTCGCTGTCTCAAGCGGCCGGGCGGGAACCCCGAACCAAGTTGAGCCGGATAGACTCAATGTTCGACCTGCGGATATCTATCGTCAAGGCGATCGTGGAAATTGTGACCGAGCGCACGAAAGTTGAGTCGATCGGACTCAACTTCGGGTCAGGCAGGCTAGCGGGCTCCGGCCGCGGCTTCTGCGGCGGCCTCGCAGCACTCGGCGAGGAGACCGTCGGCGATCTTCCAGGTGTCGCAGGGCCAGGCCTGCTTGCAGGAGGCGCAGTCGATGCCCAGCAGCTGCTCGGGGAGGTGGTCGCGCCACATGGCCGAGGCCAGGGACCAGCCGGTGATCTCGGTGATCCCGGCGGGCGCCTCGAGCGGCGGGGGCTGCTCCAGGGAGAAGAGTTTCGAGAACCCCTCGTGGCGCGAGCGGCGCGAGCGCGCGGGGATCGGGACCACCATCGAGGCCTGCTCGGCGGCGGACGGGGCGAAGGGGTCGGCGGTGTGGCGCGAACGGCGGGGCGGCGCGGTGCGGTCCTGGCGCGGCAGGCCGCGACCTACGTCGGGCGCTTCGGAGTCCTGCGACCCCGGCCTCGCTGAATGCTGCATACTCACGCTATCTCCTCATTCGCCTTCACTTCCGTGTCCTGCGAACCCCACTACCGGGTTAACGGTCGAACGGGCCGGAGGACACGGGTATGAGCACTCGGCACTCTAGACCGCCTGCGTCAGACGCGAACGGACACGAACCGGCGATCCCTTCCAAATCACACGCAACACGAAATTCCCTACGATCCCCGACCCTTATTTCCGTCGGCAGCGGTGGCCGGATGCCCGGACCGGGAGTACCCTGGGGCGCATCGGCCCCCGGAACCGTCATAAGACGCTTTGGGAGACAAGCGCTTCGACGGACCGCCGGAGGGCCCGGAGGTGCGTTCTCCAAGAAGGGTAACGGAAGCCGCACTCCTTGTTTCAGACCCGAGTTGAGCTGCGGTTTCAAGCTTGTGACAGATCCGAAGCTTGGATTAACTTTGGGTTACCGCGTCCGTTTTGCCAGGAAACGTCCTCTTCGCGTGTGGCATCATGGGATTATGCAGTCTCCTTCAGAAGAAGTACAATGGACGGTTGACGGTGGATTGATCACTCCCTACTTCGAAATGAAGACCACCTTCCACCGCAGCGCCGGCACCGAGCACCAGCGCGACCACGTTTACATCTACGGCCTTGAGCTCGAAGGCGACGGCGAAATCGCGATGCGGTTCCGCCCCGAACACCGCCACCAGCACGCCGAGGCCTCCCTCACCATCCGCGTCAACGAGTCCAACTGGATCAAGACCGGTGCCGAATACCTGGGGGGGCAACACCTCGTCACCACGGTGACCACCCGCGAACACACCAATTGGTCGCTCTCTCCGGTGGACACCGAATCCGACGAGATCTGGCTGCGGCTCATCCGCAGCGGTGGCACCGTGACCGTGGCCCACGCCGAAGACGGCGTCGACTACACCACCATCGCCTCCACCTACCTGCCCGGCGGCGTCCCCGCCATGGCCGGGATCGCCAGCACCAGACCGGTGTCCGAGAGCTTCTGGGACGCCGCGCAGGACCTCGACATCGACATCGACTAGCGTCCGAACTCGCAGGGCCACAACAACATACAGCGCACTGGCGGTGGGGCCAGCCAGCGCTGAGCATAGAGGTCGGGCCCGGTGGGCCGTCCCAGAAGAGCAGAGTCCGGCGGACCCGACCTGTGTGCTCAGCCGCCCCCCAAGGGCCGAATAGTGCGAACGACACAACGGCGCGATCGGAGGCGAATGCAACCGATCGCGCCGTTCACCGCGTATTCGAGGATGCGGCGCCCGGCTTGGTCACCGGGCGCCGCATCATTTCTCTTTTCCCTTTTTCGAGGGGCGTCTCCTTACTCGAAGAGCGTGGCGTAGGTCTGGAAGGCCGTCGCGACCTCCACCTGGTGCCAGTAGCGGTGGTAGTCGAACTCCGGAGCCGGGCCGGTGCAACCGCCGTCGATGTAGGCCTGGACCTGGTCCCAGCCGTCGAATTCGGTCATGAAGGACCGGGTCTCGATGAACGTGACCCCGTTCTCCAGCACGTCGCCGTTCGGCATGGTGCCCGTCCAGCCCTCGGGGATGTAGACCTCGTCGCCGAAGCGGCAGTAGTCCGCCCGGGCCTCGGTCTGCGTCACGCCGATGCCGTCGTTGACCGCCCACAGCGCGTCCAGCAGGTTGGAAGCGGCCGTCTGCGACGCCGTGTCACCGGTGGCGGCGGCGTGGTACGACAGGATCTTCGCCAGAGCGCCGGCCACACCCGGGTCCTTGGACATGGTGCTCACCGTGGCGGACAGGCCCGCCCCCGGCTCGCCGTTCCACTCCAGGTCGCCCGGCAGGCTGTAGTCGGTCGCGCTGATCTCGCTCTGCGACAGGGCCCATGCGACCCAGTTGTCGAGCAGCTCGCAGGCGCGGGCGTCACCGGTCTCGTGGCAGTACTGCGCCACCCGGTCCATGCCCCAGACCTGGAAGCCGAACCAGCGGTTCGACGGCGGGTCGTGCCAGACCGGCTGCTCGTCGTAGTACAGGCCCGCGTGCTCGGCCGAAGTCGTGGGGTTGCCGTAGTTGCCGCCCCAGTTGTTCGTCGCACCGCCCGCGATCGCGCCGGCGCCCTGCGACCCAGCCGGAACCTGGAGCCACTCCAGGAAGTCCAGCTGGGCGTCGAGGCTCTTGCCCCAGTCGTCCGCCGCGGTGGGCGAGTCCGGCTCCAGGCCGCCCTCGGAGAGGGCGTACGCGGCCATCAGGTTCTGGTAGCCCTGGTGGACGCCTGAACCGCCGATGCGGTACGACCAGTCGCCGTTGATGCCGGCGCCCCACGAGTAGTACCAGCTCATCAGGTAGTGGAACGAGTTCTTGCCCGACCCGTCGGGGCAGCTGTCGATCCCGATGCAGTCGCCCGCGATCTGCTTGAAGTACTTGTCCGCCATGGCGTACCGCAGGTAGTCGCCCATCTTGGACGCGTTGTCCAGGGAACCGGCGATCGCCGAGCCCTGGCCCTGCTCCTCGGCCCACTTCTGGGCCGTCCAGGCGATCTGGACGGCGCGGGCGTCGGCGTCGGGGGCGTTGGTGTATCGCTCCTGCTGGGAGTACTGCGAGTCGCCCACGAACAGGTCGAGGTAGCCGTTCGGACCGCCGAAGTCGAAGGTCTCGCACGACGGGTGGGCCACGGTCTCCCAGGTCGACTCCTGCGAGCCGCGCTGGAAGGTGTTCATGTAGGCGGGCTCGGTCGTGCCGTCGCCGCATTCACCGAAGCCGTAGGCGTTGTCCACGTCCAGGATCCAGTGCATGCCGTAGACCTGGTTGGTGCCGTAGGTGTTGCGCAGCTCGGCTCCGAGGGGGTCGGCGCCGACCGGCGCGTCGAAGTCGATCTGGGTCGGGTAGTCGGTGACCGAGTCCGATTCCGGCGCGTAGGAGGCCGGCGAGTTCGGGTCGTACGCGGTCGGGTTCAGGTCCGGGATCGCGTACTGCTCAGTGATGTCCCAGGCGTTGTTGTAGCCGGACCAGTCACCGGTGACCTGGCCGTAGGCGGCCTCGAGCCACATCAGGTAGCTCAGGGCCTCCGAGGTGGTCTCGTGCCCGTAGTCCGGCGCCTCGACGATGAGCTCCTCCACCGAGTGGTAGGGGACGCCCGTCTCGTGCAGGTACGGCGAGTCCGCGCCCGCGAGCTGGTCGTACAGCTCCAGGAAGCGCTCCTCGTTCTGGGTGACCTCGCCGAGGTCGGCGATGGTGACCACGACCTGCATCGGGTCGTAGCCGGGGGAGGAGACGGTGAAGGTCGCCGAGTCGCCGGGCGCGGCGTCGGCGGCGGCACTGAAGATGACCGGCTTGGACCCGGTCTCGCTCGCGCCGAAGCTGTGCGAGCCGCCCGAGGCCACCGAGATGGCGCTCGAGCCCGAAGTCCGGGTGGTGGTGACCGTGGCCGCCGAGCCGGGAGCGGCCGAGAAGCCGACGTCGACCGAGGCCGTGGCTCCGGCGTCGACGACGACGTTCGCACGCGAGACGGTCAGTTCGGGGTCGGTCGTGGACCCGTCACAGGACTCGCCGTTGACCGTGACGCCCGTGGGCGCCGTGGCCGAACCCGAGCCGATGAAGCCGAAGACCTCGCGGGTCTGACCCGCGGAGACCGAGCCGTTCCAGCCCACGTCGGAGCCGGTGAAGTGGCCCCCGCTCTGGCTCCAGTCGACGTTCCACGCACTGGTGACCTGCGTGCCCGAGGGGAAGTCCCATTCGATGTCCCAGCCGTTGAGCCCGGCGTCGCCGGCGGTGAGGAGCACGTTGGCCTGGAAACCGCCGCCCCAGGTGGAGACGACCTTGTATTCGACGCCGCCGCAGTACTGGGCTGCGAAGGCCTGGGGTGCGGCCACCGCGGCGAAGGTCCCCACGAGGGCGACCGGCAGCGTCACCGCCGCGGCGCGGCGCCATCGGCGCTTGGGCCGGGGCGGGGCCAGATTGTCGAGTTCCATTATGGCTACTCCTGTGGGTGGTGTGTCCGATTTCCGTGGGAGCGCTCATGCCGGGGTGGCCAGCTTTGAACCACGCGAGTGGAACGAAACGGACCGCTGTGCGGAAGCGCTCCCAAGTCATGCTCCCAAGCAGGATCCCGATATGTCAATACATTGACATCCCTAAATTTCTACGTGGGCAGCGGAAACGGGCGCGATTCGGCCAACATATATACAGGTCATTGCCTTGTTCGTCCGCCTTCATAGTTATAAATTTGCGACCTTCGATTTCCCGGCCGTGGGCAGCGGTGTAACAAGCGAGTAACGACCCTCACATCCGGGCTTGCGCTGTGGAACACGCTCCCGTACGATCCTGGTATCGCTCCCAAAGGGCGATCGCCTCGGCGGTTTCAGTCCGCGGGACCCTGTGGATCCACGGCGTCCCGCAACCGCACCGCCCAGCGCGGCAACGCATTCGATTCCCTCATAACCCCTCAGTGAAACGCGGCGCCGCCGAGGCGCCTGGAAGGAACCAGCAAAGATGCATCTCCTCAATCGCCGGCACGCGAAGGTGGCCCTCGCGGCCGCCGCCGCAGGCGCCATAGCGCTGACCACCGCCTGCTCCGGCAGCGGCGACGACGCCGAAGAGGCGTCCACCAACGCCGACGGCCAAATCGTCCTCACCGTCTCCACGTTCAACGTCTTCGGTTACAAGGAGGCCGGCTTCGAGGCCGCCTACGAGGCCGACCACCCCGACATCGACGTCGTCTTCGAAGGCGACGGACTCAACTTCGACGCCGAATACCGCCCCACTCTCGAAACCGCGCTCGAGACCGGCTCCGGCGCGGGCGACGTGGTCGGCATCGACGAGCAGGCCACGCCGCAGCTGTTCAACAATCCCGACCACTGGTACGAACTGGCCGATTACGAGAGCCGGTCCGCCGACTACACCGAGAACACCTGGAACCTCGGGCACACGCCCGACGACAAGCTCGTGGGCCTCGGCACCGACATCGGCGGCATGGGCATGTGCTACCGCCCCGAGCTGTTCGCCGCCGCGGGCCTGCCGACCGACCGCGCGGAAGTCGCGGCCGCGTGGTCGACCTGGGACGGCTTCAAGACGGTCGCCCAGACCTTCGTCGACGCCGACACCGGCGCCGCGTTCCTCGACGGCCCGACCCAGCTGCAGAACATGCTCCTGGGCCAGCTCGCCGGCCAGAACGACGGCCAGATGTACGTCGACGACGAGGGCAACCTGACCCTCGACTCCGCCGCGGCGACCCAGTCGATCGACACCGTCCTGGAGCTTCAGGAGATGGGCGCGATCGGCAACTTCGCGGCCTGGAGCGAGGAGTGGAACACCGGCATGGCCGAGGGCGGCTACGCCGTCATGCCGTGCCCCGCATGGATGGCCGGCGGCGTGATCCAGCCGACCTCCGGAGAGGCGAACGCCGGCAAGTGGGACATGGCCGCCGCGCCCGGCGTGGCCGGCAACTGGGGCGGCTCCTTCCTGGCCGTCCCCGCCCAGAGCGCCCACCCCGAGGAGGCCGCCGAGCTCGCCTCGTGGCTGACCTCCCCGGAGCAGCAGATCGCGGTCTTCGAGGCCGTCGGGAACTTCCCGTCCTCGCCGGTGGCGCAGGCGGACCCGCGGGTCGCCGACTTCACCAACGATTACTTCAACGGCGCCCCGGTCGGACAGATCATCGGCGCTTCGGTGCAGTCCTTCCCGCCGCTGACGTACTCGTACTTCCACCCGCCGGTCAAGGGCGCGGTCGAAGGCGTCCTGAACGGCGTCGCCGACGGCACGTTCGCTGCCGACCAGGCCAAGGAAGAGATCCAGAAGGCCGCCGAAGAAGCGGTCCAACTCGCCGGCGCAGGCCTGTAGCCCCGGCGGGCCCGGCCGGCGGAGGCAGGTTCCGCC
>DATABR010000040.1:0-16671 GCA_036259435.1 Glycomyces sp. | reverse complement strand
AGCCGCGCCAGCTCGGCTGGCGCGGCTTTTCGCGAGTCAGATATCGCCTCTCCCGGATTCACAGGGCAGGGCCTAGTAGGTGCTGCCGCCGATGTCCTTGATGCCCGTGCGGACGTCCAGGAGGTACACCAGGGAGGCCGCGATCGCGATCAGGCCGAAGAAGCGCGCGCCGCCGAGCCCGCCGAAGAGCGTGGCCAGGACGAAGCTGATCGCCAGGATCGCGAGCCACGTGCCCTTCGAAAGGGTGCCGACGGCGCTGAACGCGTCGGGTTTCTGTACGGCGCAATGGATCACGGCGATCAGTGAGAGCAGCGCGGCGCCGAAGATGATGATCACCCAGACGAGGCTCGCCAACTGGAGGGCGAACACGGCAGCTTCGAACTCTGGCATGGGGCCAGCCTACCCGCAGGTACTTGAAAGCCGGTGGGCTCGGCTACTTGCCGAGCTTGCGACGCTGCACGCGGGTCTTGCGGAGCAGCTTGCGGTGCTTCTTCTTCGCCATGCGCTTGCGCCGCTTCTTGATGACCGAGCCCATAGAGCTTCCTCACAGATGTTCACTAGACGATTCGTAGAGCCCGACAAGCCTAGCTCGAGCCTCCGGCAGCCCCCGCGCCGGGCGAGCAGAACCGCAGGCCCCGTCACAGCTCGCGCGTGGCGGGACCTGCCGGGCCGATCGGGGTCACTCGTCGGTCTGGAGTGCCTCTGAGAGGTACGTCTTCACGGCGCTCTCGGGGACGCGGAAGGAGCGCCCCACCCGCACCGCCGCGATCTCACCGTTGTGGACGAGCCGGTACACCGTCATCTTCGAGACGCGCATCAACTCGGCCACTTCCGTCACCGTCAAGAACTTGACCTCGTCGAGGAGGTCCCCGGGTTCGCTCATGTGTCTCACCGTTCTGTCGAGGGCTGTTGCGAGCACTTATGCAAGGACGTGGGGTTGTGTGATGTATTAGAGGGTGCGGCGGACGCGAATGCCCATATGAACCGAAACATGTCGGTCATCACTAAGCGTGACGTTGATGTCTTTCGATTGGGATGTTGCTCATGTTACGGCAGTACGCGCTACCCGGCAATACCCGATCTCACACGGTCTGGGCAATGAAGGTCGTAATCTCCTGCATCAGGTCGGCATAGTTCTTTCCGTAAACGTCCTGGGCCGCATCGACGGCGGGCGTCCCTTCGCGAGCGGTCGCGCCGAAGAACTCGACGAACGAGTCCACTCCGTACTCCTCGATCATGTAGTGCACGCCGAGGAAGCCGCAGCCGTACTTGCCCGAGCCGGCGAGGGTGTCGTCGTCCTGGTCGGGCGGGAGGATGTCGGTGGCGCAGCCGCCTTGGTCGACATAGTCGCGCACGTCGAGCGCGCGGTCGTAGTCGTCGAGGGAGCGGTCGCCGTGGTCGATGTACTCGGCGATGCCCTCGACCATCCACCAGGTGTCGTCGGCGTAGCGCTCGGACGGTGCGGCCCAGAGGGTCACGGCGTGGCCGAGCTCGTGGCGGATGACGCTGGTGAGGCCGTAGTCCCAGCCGGTGCGGTCGACGCCCATGACGGTGGCGTAAGTCGAGGGCTGTCGCTCGCCGTCCACAGTGCCCGTCAGCGGCAGCGCGAACCCGAGCACGTCCTCGGAGTCCCAGAGGCCTCCGAACCAGGTCTCGAACTCCTCATCGCTGGCGATGTAGATGACGTACCGGTCGGGCCGCTCCCAGTGGGCCCACTCGTCGGCGTTCTGCGCGGCGGCCTCGGAGATCTCCAGGGCCTCGGGCAGGCGGTCGGCCAGCGAGGCCGGCACGGCGGTCACGGTGCGTTCACCTACGGCGGCCACCAGGTCGGTGACCTCCCACGGGTGCGGGCCTTCGCCGAAGTCGGAGTCGGAGACCTCGACCATGACCATGCCGGAGTCGCTCGCGCGCCAGCGCGTGTCGAAGACGATGTCGGCGGCCTTGCATGACTCGGCGGGTTCGACGAAGCAGTAGGAGAGCGCGATCGAGATGTCGTACAAGGGGACCGCGCCCGAGGCGTCCTCCAGCGGGCCTGAGGCGATCTGGTAGTCGAAGCGGGAGACCTGCATCGAGGTGAGGGAGTCGTACCGGCCGGTCATCTGCCGGTGCAGGGTCGGGTCGTAGGCGGCGAGCCAGCCTTCGAGGCTGCCGTTGAGGAGCGACTCGGACTGGGCGTCCAGAGTGAGCTGCGCCTGCTCCTTGAGGTAGGCGAGGATCTCGGCTTCGCTGGCGTTCGGGCCCGGGCTGGGGACGGTGCCTTCGCCGGGTTGGACCGCGAGGCCCTCGATGGTGCCGGTCTCGCCGGCGGGCATGCTCGGGCGCCAGCCGTTGACCAGCGCGCCGCCGAGGACGGAGCCGGCGACGAGCATGACGACGATGAGGATGGTCCCCACGCGCGAGCGTTTGCGGTCGGGTCGCGGGAAGTAGACGGGCCCGCCGGGCCAGGGCGGCATGGCGCTGACCGGGATGGGACCGGGCGGGACGCCGGGGGGTCCCTGGGGCGGCATCTGCTGGTACGGGAGGGCTTGGGTCATATGGCCTTGGGGCATGGACCCTTGCGGCATGACGTGCTGCGGCATCGCGCCATGCGGCATGGCACCTTGCATGGGGCCCTGCGGCATCGCTCCGGGAGGGACCGCGCCGGGCGGGAGCATGTCGACCGGCAGCGTCGACGGCGGCGCGGTCGGCTCGGGCATCGGCGGCACCGGGGCCTGCGGCATCACCGTGCCCGCGTCGGCTTGCGGCAGCATAGGCTCGGGCGAAGTGCTGCGTGGCGCCTCCGAGGCCGGTCGCTGGGCGGGCACACGCGACGGCGAGGCGTCCGATGCCGGGCGGGTCTCGGCCGGCCGGTCGCACTCGGGCGATTCCGGGGTGGGGTCCTCGGGGGCTTGAGTCACGATCGCAACTGTAGTCGCCGAACGCTTGTCACGCGAGACACGAGCGTCGCTTGTGCGCTGGTCGTCTATGCCGGTGCAGCCGCTGCAAGCAGCAGAGGGCCGGGCCGGAGAATTCCCCGGCCCGGCCCTCTTTGAGCGCTTTCTACGATTTGGTCCACAGTGACCTGGCGAAGACCGCGAGGTTCGCGGGGCGCTCGGCCATGCGGCGCATGAGGTAGCCGTACCACTGGTCGCCGTAGGGCACGTACACGCGCATCCGGTAGCCCTCGGCGGCCAGCCGCAGCTGCTCGGCGGGCCGGATGCCGTACAGCATCTGGAATTCGAACGAGTCCTTGTCGCGGTCGTACCAGCGGGCCCGGTCGATGCCGATCTCGATCAGGCGCGGGTCGTGGGTCGCGAGCATCGGGTAGCCCTCGCCGGCCATGAGCGCGTTGATGCAGCGCACATAGGACCGGTCGACGTCGAGGCTGCGCGGGTAGGCGACGGACTCGGGCTCCTTGTAGGCGCCCTTGCACAAGCGGATGCGCGACCCGGGAGCGGCGTGGGCCTTGCAGTCGTCCTCGGTGCGGCGCAGGTAGGCCTGGAGCACCGCGCCGGTGGACGGGAAGTCCTCGCGCAGGCGCTGCACGATCTCCAGAGTGGAGTCGGTGACGGTGTGGTCTTCCATGTCGACGGTGACCGTCGTCCCCGCGACGGCTGCGGCCTCGCAGATCTCGCGGGCGCGCTCATAGGCCAGTTCGGGGTCGATGCGCTGGCCCACGGCGGAGAGCTTGACGCTGACCTCGGCGGACTTGGCGAGGCCGTCTTCTTTGAGGGCGGCCAGGAGGCCGACGTACTCGTCGCGGGTGGCGTCGGCCTGCTCGACGACGACCGTGTCCTCCCCGAGGTAGTCGAGGGTGACGAGCAGTCCGTCGGCCGCCAGGGAACGAGCGGTGGCGACCGCGTGGGCCGTCGCCTCGCCCGCCACGTAGCGGCGGACGAGCGACCGCGACACCGGCGCGGTGCCGACGAGCCGCTCGATCTTCGATGACCGGGCGGCGGCGAGAATGACAGAACGCAGCATGTCTGCAGCGTAGCTTCCGACCACCGGACTTCTGGTCACGGTGCCATAACACGTGGGCCGCGACATTGGAAACGAAGCCGAGAACCCAGCACAACCGACTGCTTCCAAGGGGATCTGATGCGTCAACCTGTGTTGTCAGGCGTCACGGCGCGGGTTGTGCTTTTAGTCGGCGCTCGCTCGGGTCAGAGCGGGACGTAGGCGTCGCGGGTTGCCGCGTCCGGGTCCTCGGGGTCCCAGGGGCGCAGGTCCTCGACCACCGGGTGGTCTTTGTACGGGCCGTAGTGGAGGGCTCGGGTGACCTCGGGGCCTGAGTGGCGCTTGGCGAGGGACCAGCCGAGCGGGATCGTCGCCGGGTCGGGGCAGATCACGACGTCGGCGGCGCCGAGGTCGAGCCGTTGCACTCGGCGCCAGGCGATCTGGCGCAGCGCCTGGTGCCGGAGGGGCCGGTAGACCTTCCAGAACACGTTCCGGCGGCAGAACCCGGCCGCGCGGCGATGGAGCCTGCGGGCGCGGCCCGCGCCGGGGACCTTGCCGTCGAGCCGCCGCAGCACGCCGCTGGGGACGCGCTCGACGATCGTCTCGTACAGCCACAGGAGCGGCTGCCGGTTCTCGGGCTTCGCCAGCGAGTACACCTCGACGCACGGGTGGAGCGACGGGGCCCGGCGCCAGCCCTGGCCGTCGGCCACGACCGCCTGGACCTTCACCCCGCGCCGGGCCATCTGGTACGCGTAGTCGTTGGTGCGCTTGATCGCCCCGTTCTGGAACAAGAGCACCACCACCCGCTCGGGCAGCTCCTGCATCGCCGTCATCGCCGATTCCCCTTCTGCGCGACCGCGCGGGCGCGGTGTTCGAACGCCTCGATGGCGCGGTACCTGGTGAAGGTGGCCGCATACTGCCGGGCGCGCTCGGCGGTGCCGGGGTCGGCCTTGCGCGCCGCGTCCCCGGCCTCGGCCATCGCCGCGGCGACCGCGTCCGGCTCCAGGCTCTCCGGCGCGAACCACAGGGGATAGTCCCGCAGCAGCTCCTCGGCGGCGCAGCCGCGCTCGTGGACCGAGACGATCGGCTTGCCGGTGGCCATGTACTCGAAGACCTTCCCCGAGGTCACGTACTTCGAGCCGCCGACGAGGAACACGAGCACGTCGCTCGCGGCGTAGGCCTCGCCGACCGCGGCCTTGGACACCGCGCCGTGGTGGCGCACGCGGTCGTTCTCCTCGTCCAGGCCGAACTCGCCGCGCATCCGCGACTCGTACTTGGCGAAGAACCCCAGGTGCCCGTACAGGTCGAGCCGGCTGCCGGGGTGGCGGCCCTGATCGGCGAAGTGCTCGAAGCCCTCGAGCAGGGCCTCCACGGGCTGCATCGCGGTCATCGTGCCGATGTAGGCGTAGGAGAGCGGGCGGCTCTCGTCGACGGTGGGCTCGGGCAGCTCGGGCAGGACGTCGGGGTCCCAGCCGTTGAGCATCACGTGCATCCGATCGGCCGCACGCGGATAGCGGTCGGCGTGCCAGGTGCGCAGCGCCTCGTTGACGAACAGCGTCTCCGCGGCCCCTTCGATGATGCGCCGCTCCCACTTCCAGGCCGGGTTCCCCTTGGGGAATGCGTCGGCGCCTGCGAACAGGTCGAGCGTCCAGGAGTCGCGGTAGTCCACGATGTACGGCAGACCGGCGCGCCGTCCCAGCTCGTAGGCGGCATGGAAGGCCGCGAAAGGATTCCCTGTGGCGATCACCAGGTCGAAGGGCTGCTTCGCGTGGAGCCGCAGGCCCTCCTCGACCGCGGACTCGCCCCAGGAGGCGTAGCGGTCGGGGAACTTGAAGCGCTGCTTCCACTTCTGCCAGCGGTTCGCCAGGTACGGGAAGTTGCCGCGGAAGCGCCCGAACTTGCGGATGTCGGTCTCCCACGCGAAGTTGTCGAGCTCGGGGCTGACCGTGGTGATGCGCGGGTCGACCGTGGCGGCGAGGTCGTCGTCCGTCGAACCGACCACATCGGTGAGGAACCACAGGGGTGCGGTCGCCACGGTCACGTCCCAGCCGGCCTCGGCGAAGTAGTTGGCGGTCGCGCGGGCCCGGTAGACGCCGCTGGCGCGCGACGGCGGAAAGTAGAACGCCAGGTAGAGCACCCGCGGCTTCCCTTGCGGCTCATCGGTCATCGTCGCCTCCTCCGGCGGGCTCGTACGCGTAGGTCGTGCGGGTCCCCGGCCGTGCGGCGAGGAGGTCGGGCACGAAGTCGACGGCGAGTTCGACGGCCGCCGGCTCGCTCAGGACCAGCCAGTCCGGTTCGGTCGCGCGCAGCCGGGCGCGGACGCGATCGAGCCGGTGCGCCTCGCGCATCGCCTCGGTCGCGATCTGGCGGCGCCGGTCGATGGGGGCGACGACGGTGCGCCGCCACCGGCGGGCGGCCTTGTCTGCGAGACCGCGCAGCGGACCGCGGCCGGCCCGGCGCAGGAGCCCCAGCGGCAGCTTGCGGGCGAGGAGCGCGGTCGAGCGGGCCTCGGGAGCGAAGATCGCGTTCGCGCCGATCCATTCGACCTCGACGCGGGGATCGAGGTCCCAGCCCTCCCGGTTCGCTCCGGCTTCGGCGACGAGGACCACGCGGTGGCCGTCGTCCAAGGCGCGGCGGGTCTCGATCGCGACGGCCCGCTTGCGGCTGGCGCGCGGCGCGACGAAGAGGAGGTTCACTTGTGGTCTCCGAACCAGATCCGGTGGTGGTGGGCGGCGACGGCCGCGAAGGAGTACTTGGCGCGCAAGTGATCCCGGGCGGCGTCGAGGTCGACCTTGTGCGGGTAGCGGTCGCGCAGCGACCGGTAGGCGCCTGCGAACACGGCGGGGTCGCAGGCGACGTCGACCAGTTGTCCGGCGTCGTCCTCGATCCCGGCCAGGACCTGGTCGGAGCCGCCGGAGCGGGTCACCAGCACCGGGGTGCCCGCGGCGAGGGCTTCGACGACGACCACGCCGAAGGTCTCGTGGCGGCTGGTGTGGACGAGCAGGTCGTGGTCGGCCATGAGCGCGGGGATCGCGGCCGGATCGACCGCGCCGATGAACGACACGGCCTCCTCGACGCCCAGTTCGGCGCTGAGGGCTTCGAGAGATCGGCGCAGTTCACCCTCTCCGGCGAGGGTGAGCGTGAGCGCGGGGTCCTCGGCGCGGCAGTCGGCGAAAGCTCGCAGCAGGTAGTCGATCCGTTTGCGTTCGATGAGGCCCGCCACCGACAGCCAGCGGCGCAGCCGCTCCGGGGAGCGCTCGCGGCGCGAGGCGAAATCGATCGGGTTGGCGATGTAGGCGAGTTTCCCGGCGTGGTGCGGAAAGACCTCGCCGATGAGCCGGTGCAGCGGCTCGCCGACGACGAAGAGCCCGGCGCACCGGTCGAGGATCTCGTCGTAGAGCGCGCGGGCGTCGGGCTGGTCGAGGACTTCCGGCAAGAAGGAGGAGTGCTCGGTCAGGTAGACCTTCGTGCCCGGCCGGCAGTGCTCCAAGGCCGCGTAGCCGCCCAGCATGGGCACGTGCGCGTGGATCACGTCGGCCTCGATCGGCTTGCCGCCCAGGGCCACCCCGAGCCATTCGGCGTGTCTGCGGGCGTGGAGGGCGTGGTCGCGGCTGCGTTCGATGACGGCCGGCAGCCGGTACAGCGTCGCTCCGGCCACGGCGGGGGCCGGGGCGAGCGAACGCGGCAGGAGCGTCTTCTGGAGCTCCCGGACCCGGCGAAGCCGCTCGGGCGCGCGGGTCACGGCCCACCCGTCGACGTGGTAGACATCGACGCCGTCGAGCCCGGGGGCGACGGCCTCGACCATCGCCTGCACGAACGAGCCGCGGTAAGGGCGCTGCGCGTCGGGGTACCAGGGGGTCACCACGGCCAGGTGCCGTCCGCCGCTCACTGGCGCACCTCCGCGAGGGCCGGGGCGGGGACAGGGGCGGTGCCGAGCAGTTCCTCGTAGAGCGCGACGTACTCGTGGACCTGGCGCTCCCAGGTGTATTCGGCGAGCACCGCCGGGTCGCGGTAGGCGGCCCGGTAGGCGTCCGGGTCGACCAGGACCTTCTCGATCGCGGCGACCAGGCTGGCCAGGTCGCCCGAGGTGAAGACCTCACCGTTGCCGAGTCGGCGGACCTCCGCGGACAGGGTCTTGACGTCCGAGACGACGAGCGGCAGCTTCGCGTGGCTGTACTCGAAGAACTTGTTCGGCAGCGCGATCTCGTGGTTGATCGGCCCGGCCTGCATCGGGTGGATGCCCATGTCGGCGGTCGACAGAAACCGCGGCAGGTCCGCGTAGTCCACATAGCCGCGGAAGTGCAGGCGGTCCTCGATGCCGTACTCGCGACCGAGCGCCACCAGCGACTTGACGTACGGGTGGTTCGGCCGGTTCACCAGGAATGCGACGTGCAGGCCGGGCACGAGCCGGGCCGCCTCGACGATCATCTCGATCTTGCGTTCCGGCGCGGCCCAACCGGAGTAGACGGCCAGCGGCGTGTCCGGGCCGAGCCCGCAGGCGCCGCGCACGTCCCCTGGGTCGGGGCGGGACTCGTCGGCCGACAGCGGCGCGTTGAGCACCACCGCGGGCTCGCGGTCCAGGCCGTGGTGGTCCTTGAGCAGCTTCGCGAGCGGCTCCGAGACAGTGACGATCGCGTCGGCCTGCGGCAGGTAGCGGCGCTCGTAGCGCACCAGCGATGCGAAGCGGTCGGGCGGCAGCGTGTCGCAGCCGGGCACGAACTCGTGCGCGTCGTACAGCAGCCGGACCGGCTTCCCGCGGCGGCGCAACGTGGCGGCGGCGCGGGCGCAGAACCCGATGGGGTACATGTCGTGGGCGTGCAGCAGGTCGGGTTCGAGGCGCAGGATCTCCGGGCGCAGCGCGAGCTCGATGCGGACGGCGTCGTTGTCGAGCCGCCGCCACGCGCGGTCGCCCAGCATCAGCGTCCACCAGCGGCGCGAGACGCGGTCGAGGAGGCCGTCCTCGCGTTCGAGGCGGCGCTCGCGGGCGCGGGTCTGGTCGATGCGGCGGCCGATCCAGAACCGCTGGGCCTTGCGGCCGAGGCGCCGGACCGGGCGGGGCACGCGGAGCAGTCCGTCCCGGCCGCCTTTGCCGCGCTCTTCGTCGAGCGCGTCGAGTTCGATGCGCGCGGCCTTGATGCGCTGGTCGCCGTGCCCGGCGCGGGCGGGGACGGCGTAGGCGAAGGGGTACCTGAGGGCCGCGGCCCAGTCGCGCAGGCGCCGGGGCGGGTCCATCTTGGGCACCGGGATCTTGTGGTAGTCCACGTCGCCGTGCCGGTAGCGCTCGGGCTTGCCCGCGACGGAGAGGCCCACGAGGTGGACCTCCCAGCCCTCCTCGGCCATCGACTGGGCGGACTTCTGCACTCGAGAATCGCCGTCGATGCGGTTGGCCACGACCATCACCACGCGGCCGGGCCTGGTCACCAGGCTGGGGGCGGGTGCTTCGGTCTGCGGCGATTGGATTTCGGGGGTCATCGGCCGTCCTCTCGGTCGGGCTCGTTCGCGTGGGAGGTGATGGGGCGAGTCCGGCTGGAGAGGAGTGCCGGAAGAACGTCGGCGCCGAGGTCGCGGGCGGTCACAGGGCCTCCTCGGCGTGGACCGGGGGGCCGATGAGGCGCTCGTAGACGCCGGTGAGGGACTCGGCCTGGCGCTTCCAGGTCCACTCCTCGAGCGGCACCCGCTCGAGGTAGGCCTCGCGGTAGCGGTCCGGGTCGAACAGGACCTGCTCGACGGCGCGCACGAAATCGGCGGTGTCCTCCGCGCGGTAGACCTCGCCCTGGCCGGTGCGGCGCACCGTCTCGGCGATGGTCTTCACATCCGACACGACCAGGGGCAGCCTGGCGTGCGAGTAGTCGAAGAACTTGGTGTTCAAGGAGATCTCGTGATTCTGGTGGTGGTGGTTGGGGCTGACGCCGATGTCGGCGGCACCGATGTAGCGGACCACCTGGTGGTGGGCGACATGGGGCAGCAGGTGTACGCGGTCGGCGACGCCGAGCTCCTGGGCGCGCGCCGCCATGGCGCGCACGTACGCCCATTCCGGCCGCGACACCACCAGCGCCGCATGCACTCCGGGCAGTGCGGGGAGCGCCTCGACCATGATGTGGATGCCGCGCTGCTGGAGCGGGACGCCGCTGTAGATCATGAGCGGCGTGTCCTTGTCGATGCCGCAGGCCTCGCGCAGGTCGGGGACCTCGTCGCCGCCGCCGTCCGGTTCCAGATCCGGGGTGTTCATGACGACGGTGGGGCGATCGGTGAGGCCGTGCTCGGCCACGAGGAGGTCGGCCAGGGGCTCGGAGACGGTGACCACGGCGTCGGCGTGCGGGGCGAACTCGCGCTCGTGGCCGAGCTGCGCGGCGTGCCACCACGGGTGGTCCTTCCAGGGCTTCATGCCGGGCAGGAACTCGTGGGCGTCCCACACGAGCTTCACGTCCCGGCCCGCGGCGCGGGCCCGGAGCTTGGCGCGGGCGCCGACGCCGAGCATCTGGAAGTCGTTGGCGTGGATGAGGTCAGGCTGCAGTTCGTCGATGACCGGACCGAAAGCGAGTTCGAGTTCCCACAGGGCCGGGTCGAGGCGGCGCCAGGCGCGGTCGCCGAGGGTCGCCGTCCAGAAGCGGGCGGCGACCCGGTCGGCGGGGGACGATGCGGCGGCGCGGCGTTCGCGCACGCGGCGGCTCAATCGCGTGCGGGCGAGGATCCACGCGCTCGCGGCGTTGACGACGGCGGTCTTGGCGGCGAGTCCGAGGCCGGGGACGGCGGTGGCGGCCGCGCCGCGTTCGCTCGAGGCGACCGCGAGGCGGGCCTTGGCCGTGGCCAGGTCGGCGCGCCAAGCGCGGACCTGCTTGCGGCGGTAGGCCTCCAGGGGCCCGGGCGGGTAGGCGAGGGGGCTGCGCAGCCAGGGTCGGCGCACCTCGTGGCGGCGCGCGTCGAAGTCGCGGCCGGTGGGCACCAGGCGCACGCGGGCGGTGCCGACGTCCCATTCCTCGGTGCGCTTGTCGGTGCGACCCAGCAGGATCACGTCCCAGCCCGCGGCGGCGGCCGAGGCGGCCTCCTTCTGCACGCGCGAATCGCCCGTGACGCCGTTCTGGACCAGCATCACGATGCGCCCGGGGTGGTTGCCCATGACTCCTCCGAATATCGCCGTCGGAAGCACTCCGACCGCAGTTCAACGCCAGATCGTACGGCCCGGAGTCGTTCACCCTTCGTTGTCTCGCGGTTCGGACGCCGTATGAAATCGTGCAAGACGACGTTCGCTTGCGTCCGATTGGGTCGGTCCGGATCGGCCGTCCGTATAATCGTCCCGACGAAGTCGATCGCGGCATGAGCCGTCAAACCCATTCGAAAGCAGCCAATGCATTACAGGGTCCAGGAAACCGCGCAGGTGCATCCGAGCGCGAAAGTCGGCGACGGCAGCTCGGTGTGGGAGCTCGCGCAGATCCGCGAGGACGCCAGTCTCGGCGAGAACTGCGTGATCGGCCGCGGCGCCTACATCGGCACCGGAGTGCGCATCGGCCACAACGTCAAGATACAGAACTACGCGCTCGTTTATGAGCCAGCGACACTCGCCGACGGCGTGTTCGTCGGCCCGGCCGCGGTGTTCACCAACGACCACAACCCGCGCGCCGTGGCCGCCGACGGCACGGTCAAGCGCGCCGCGGACTGGGAGCCGGTCGGCGTGGACGTCGCCGAGGGCGCCTCGATCGGCGCCCGCGCCGTCTGCGTCGCGCCCGTGCGCATCGGCCGCTGGGCCATGGTCGCGGCCGGAGCGGTGGTGACCAAGGACGTGCCCGACTTCGCGCTCGTCATGGGCGTCCCGGCGCGCCGCGCCGGGTGGGTCGGCCGCGCAGGGGCGAAACTGGAGCCCGACGGCGAGGGCCGCTGGCGCTGCCCCGAGACCGGCGCGCGGTACGCCGAGGTCGACGGGGCCCTGACCGAGATCGCAGCAGCATCAGACAAGAAGGAGCAGCAGTCGTGAAGGTGGTCAGCATCGTCGGGGCCCGCCCCCAGTTGGTGAAGCTCGGCGCGGTCGCGAAGGCCTTCGCGGGCACCGAGCACCGCCACGTGGTAGTCCACACCGGACAGCACTACGACCCGGAGCTGTCCGACGTGTTCTTCTCCGAGTTCGGCATCCCCGAACCCGACTTCCACCTCGGCATCGGCTCGGGCAGCCACGGCGCCCAGACCGGCGCGATGCTCGCCGCGATCGACCCGATCCTCGACGCCGAGCAGCCCGACTGGGTGCTCGTCTACGGCGACACCAACTCCACCATCGCGGGCGCGCTCTCGGCGGTCAAGCAGCATCTGCCCGTGGCACACCTCGAGGCGGGCCTGCGCTCGTTCAACCGGCGCATGCCCGAGGAGCACAACCGCGTCCTCACCGACCACTGCGCCGACCTATTGCTGGCCCCCACCGAGGAGGCCATGCGCCACCTCATGAACGAGGGCCTGGGCGAGCGGGCGGTGAACGTCGGCGACGTCATGGTCGACGTCTGCTTCCACACCCGCGACACGGTGCTGGAGCGCGGCGGGCGACCCGAACTGCCCGCCGAGATCGACGTCGACCAGCCGTTCCTCGTCGCCACCCTGCACCGCGCGGAGAACACCGACGACCCCGAACTGCTCGCTTCGCTCATCGAGTCCATGGCCGGCCTGCCGGTCCCGGTGGCGCTCCTCGCCCACCCACGACTCCAGGCGAAGGCCGACCAGTACGGCCTGAAACTCACTCAAGGCGCCGTGATCGCCGCGAAGCCGCTGCCGTACCGCGAGCTCGTGGCGGCCGTGCTCGCTTCGAGCGGCGTGGTCACCGACTCCGGCGGCCTCCAGAAGGAGGCCTATCTCCTCGGCCGCGCGTGCACGACCCTGCGCACCGAGACCGAGTGGGTCGAGACCCTCGAAGGCGGCTGGAACGTCCTCGTGGCCCGCCCCGACCGGCTGCCGGTCGAGGAATGGCACGCGATCGCCACCCGCCCCGCGCCCGAGGTCGCGCTCGACGCCCCGTACGGAGACGGCCGGGCCGGATTCGACGTGGTCAGGGTCCTCGAGGAGCGGCTCGCAGACAGAGCCTGAAACGGCGTACCGGACCGTAGCCACGACCATGAATGAGCGATCGGAGGGCGGCGGGCGAAGCTGAACGCGGGAGCCGGCACATTCTCAATCCAGACGGCTCGGGGTCCTTCCCCTCCGTGCTAACGTGCACTACTATGTCAGCGTTCTCAACATCCGGGGCCGCGCAGTCCGAAAAAGCCCCCGGACCCGGGCGCGAGCAGCGCCCCCATCTGATCTACCTCGCGGTCGGGTTTCCCCCGGCCGCGAAAAGCTGCGCGTACCGGATGCGGGAGACAGCCAACCAGTTCACCGCCCAGGGCTGGGACGTCACGGTCGTCACCATTGAGGACGAGGCCTGGGAACTGGAATCGGGCATCGACCTCACCCTGTCCGAACAGGTCGATCCGCGAGTGCGGGTCGTCAAGCTCCCGCTCCGGCGGGAGGACCTGGAGACCGACATCCGCCGCTACAGCGAAGAGCGGGCGATCGCTCCGGCACGGTGGGTCAAGCAGCTGCGCGAACGCCAGCAGGAAGTGTTCCCCGAGGCGACCTTCGGCGACTGGCGCGGCACCCTCGAAGACGCGGTGCTGCGGCTTCACCGCGAGCGCCCGGCCGACCTCCTCCTGGCCACCTGCGTGCCGTACACGAACCTCGCCGCGGCCTGGAAGCTGTGGGAGGAGGCCAAGGTGCCCTATGCCGTCGACTTCCGCGACGGCTGGTCGATCGACGTGGTCGACGGCCGCGAGGCGTTCGGCCCCGATTCCGAAGAGGGCCGCTGGGAAGCGCGCGTCCTCGGCTCCGCCGTCTCACTCTGGGTCGTAAACGACCCGATCGCCGAGCACTACCGCACCCGCTACCCACAGCTCGCGCGCCGAGTACACGTCGTGCGCAACGGCTACGACGCCGACAGCGCCCCCGGCCGGACGCACAGCCCCGACCCCGAGTCGGGCCTGGTCTTCGGATATCTGGGCACGGTCAACTTCTCCGTGAGGCATCTGAAGACGGTCCTCGACGGCTGGCGCGCGGCCCGCAAACGCGACCCGCTGCTGGCCAACGCGCGGTTCGAAGTGCGCGGCCACAACGGCCACGGCGCGCGCCGCGGCGCCAACCCCCAGGCCGACCTGCTGCGGGAGGCCGAGGCGGACGGCGTCACCTACGGCGGCCCGGTGGCGAAGGCGGACGTCGCCTCCGCCTACGCCCGGTGGGACGCGATGGTGCTCATCCTCATCGGCGGCCGCTACGTGACTTCGGGCAAGGTCTACGAATACATGGCCACTGGCCTGCCGATCGTGTCCGCGCACGCCATCGACCACGACGCGTCGAACGTGCTCCAGGGGCACCCGCTGTGGACGGGGCCGCGCGGCGTCGACCGCGAGGCGATCGCCGACGCCCTCGTCGAGGCGGCGCACCTGGCGGTGGAGTCCACTGACGAACAGCACGCCGAAGCCATGAAGCACGCCGACCAGTTCACGCGCGAGATCATCATGTCCGCGGCCGTGAAGAACCTGGTCGAGGAGCTGCAGATGGAGAAAGGCCGTACCCAGTGATCAACGTCCTGTTCATCAGCACCAAGGCCCCGGTGACCAACTTGACCGCCGATACCGTGCGGAAGCTGAGCGCCGAGGGCGCCCGGGTCTCGTACTGCGGCTCGATCACCGATTCCTCGATGCGGAACCTCGAGGCCGAGGTGGCCTTCGCCGAGACGCACCAGCTGACCCGCTCCAATACGCGGCGCGGGAACCAGCTGCCGCACGGGGAGCGGGTCTGGCTCCGCAGCCGTTCGGACTCGTGGCTGCGCGAGCGCGCACGCGCGGCCCACGTGCTCGTCGCGCTCGACGACGGCGCCGTGTACACCGTCTGGCAGCTCGCCAAGCGCAACCGCTCCGCCAAGACCGTCAGCGGCTTCGCCCCCGCCGTCACCGCCGTACGCGAACTCGCCCGCCAAGATGCGGTTCCCGCCAAACCCGGCGGCGCCTTCCTGCCTCCGCCCTCGCTCGTGGCTCGCGACCTTCTCCGGTCCCTGCGGCGGCTGCCCGCCTCCATGGCGCGCCTCATCACCGCTCGCCCGATCATGCGCCGCTCCCTGGGCGCCAAGCTCTGGCGCGTGCCGCTGCGGGCGCCGGGCGTGCCCGCCCGGATCCGCATCGCGACCGGGCACCGGGTGGCCGAGGCCATGAACTGGGCGGGCAAGCGCAGCGGCGCGACGTACGCACTCGCGTTGACCGCCTCCAACATCACCGACCCGCAGGCCAAAGCCAAGCTCCTCGACGAATCGGTGTCGCAGGACTACTCCCGGGGCGTCGTCTCCAAGCACCTCGACCAGGCGGTGCGGGCGCTGCTCGCCCTCGCGGACGAACAGCACGCCGCCGAGCGGTACGACGAGGCCGCCACTACTTTGCAGCGCGCCCTGGCGCTGGGCTTCCACCGGGTCGCCCACATCGACGGACTCACCTCGCTGCTGGCCAAGGCCCCCGGCGAATTCGTCAAGCCGTTCCATGCCTCCCGCGCGATGCAGGCGGTCATGAAACCGCGCGGGCGCCTCCGACCGGCCGCACCACCGCCGACCGACCGTCCACTGCGGCTGCTGGTCACGACCAGCGCGAACGACAACTTCCTGCACCACATCCTCGACCGCTACCGGGACCACCCCGGCGTCGAGGTGCGCTATCTGGACCTGGCGACGCAGCCCTCGCTCAACCGGACCGCGTGGGCGGACCTGGCGATCATGCAGGAGCGCATGGGCGCCGACGACGAATACGCCGAACTGGTCGAGGGCCTGATGCGACCGCACCTGGACTGGGCCGACACGGTGTTCCTCGACTGGTGCGTGGGCCACGCCGCGATGCTGACCACGATCGACCCCGGCGACACCCGGGTCATCGTCAGGCTGCACAGCTACGAGACGTTCACCCGCTGGCCGCACTTGGCGGACTTCTCCCGGGTCGACGACCTCGTATTCGTCGCCGAGCATCTGCGGGGCCTGACCACCGAGCTGGTGCCGCAGCTGCACGGCCCGCAGGCGCCGCGCATGCCCGTCGTGTTCAACGCAGCGCAGCTCAGCGACTTCGTCCGGGAGAAGTCCCCGGACGCCCGCTTCAACCTCGGCATGGTCGGCGTCGGCCAGGTGGTCAAGGACCCTCTGTGGTCGGTGGAGGTGCTGCGCCTGCTGCGCGAGGAGGACGAGCGGTACCGGCTCCTGCTGGTGGGCGACGACATGGACCGCAACTTCAGCCACGCCACCCGGAAGTACCGCAACCGGATGGAGAAGGAGCTGGCCCCCCTGGTCAAGGCCGGCGCAGTGCTGCGACTCGGACCGACCGACGACGTCGCGAGCAAGCTCACCGACGTGGGCTTCATCCTCAGTTCCTCGGTGCGCGAAAGCGCACACTTGGGCCTGATGGAGGGCGCGGCCAGCGGCGCGGTCCCGGTGGTTCGGGACTGGCCTTACTTCGCGGGCATGACCCACGGCGGCGCCCGCACGGTGTACCCGCACGACTGGGTCGTGGACACCCCGGCAGCAGCCGCCCAGCGAATCCTGCGGATCAACGCCACCGAGGAGGGCTGGCGGGACAATGCCAAGCTCGCCTCGGAGCACACCCTGTCGACCTGGGACTGGTCCGTGGTCAGCGCCGACTTCGACGAGCTGTTCCTCAGCAAGGGGCAGTAGCCATCACGTGAAAGCGCCTACCCGGCCAT
>DATABR010000039.1:0-13187 GCA_036259435.1 Glycomyces sp. | reverse complement strand
CGACCAGCCGGTCGCGCCCCGTTCACGTCCTTACAACTCCCTGATTTTCAACCGCTCCAAGGCCTGCTCGTGCAGGATCCCGTTCGTCGCCAGCGCATGGCCGCCGTCAGGTCCAGAACGCCCGCGCAAGTCCGTGAACGTGCCCCCTGCCTCCTCGACGATCAGCGCCAGCGGCGCCAGGTCCCACAGGGCCACTTCGGGTTCGGCGGCAATGTCCACGGCTCCCTCCGCAAGGAGGCAGTACGAGTAGAAGTCGCCGAAGCCGCGCTCGCGCCACGCCTCGTGGAGCAGGCCGAGCATCGCGCCCTGGCGGTCGAGCTTCGCCCAGCCGGTGATCGAGGAAATGCTCACCGACGCGTCGGAGAGCTTCGCGACCTTCGAGACGTGAATCCGCTTGCCCGCGCGCTGGTCGCGGCCGGCGAACGCGCCCGCGCCCTTCATCGCCCACCAGCGCCGCCCCAGCGCCGGGGCGCTGACGACGCCGACGACGGGCTCGCCGCGGTCGAACAGGGCGATGAGCGTGGCCCAGATCGGCACGCCGCGCACGTAGTTGCGGGTGGCGTCGATCGGGTCGATGACCCATTTGCGGCCCGAGGCGCCGGGGTTGTCGCCGTACTCCTCGCCGAAGATCCCGTCGCGGGGCCGGGCCCGCCCGAGCGTCGAGCGCAGGACCTCCTCGATGGTGGTGTCCGCGTCGGAGACCTCGGTCATGTCCGGTTTGGAGGAGACCCGCAGGTCGGAGGACCGGAACCGGCTGTTGCCGATCTGGGCGGCGCTGTCCGCGAGCAGATGCGCGAGGCCGAGATCGTCGTTGTAGCTGGAGGAGGGCATGCGCTTATCCTAGTCAACTACCTTGGAGTGGACTCCGAGGCTTGTCGCACGTGCCCGCCGCTGGCTGCGACGTATCGGCGACATGAGGCATATTGACAAAAGCCCAAGTCTTGCGTGAGCGGTCACGAACGTTGACCGCGGCTACCTGATCGGCGGCTCCAGCGAGCCCGTAGCCGCCGCAGGTGAAATCATTGCGTGTTGGTCTGTTGGCTCTCGCGGTATGCCCGCAAAGCGGGGACCTGCGCGAGGTGTTCCTTGCGTCTACAATGGCCACCGGAACCCCGACCCGCTTCGCTTTGTAATCGATGAAGGCCTGGAGTCGGTGGAAGGACCACGAGTTGAGCTCGCCTCGCTGGGCGGTTGGGAGCCGTACCCGGTCGCGGATACCGGTGAGCCCCCAGCGCGGCGACGGTCGCATAAGCGTGGCAGGCCTTGGCTTCACTTGCACGACCTGCTTGCCCACGACCACAACGCTAGAAGCCGGGTACGACAACAATGCTGACTTCAATCCATTTTGCCTGATGGCGAACACTTGTGTGTTGGAGTCCTAGGACTTGATGTCGCAGGCAGGAGGGCTGTCGTGTCCCGTTAGTTCTTGGAGTCGGCCTCGTGCAGGGAGGCGAGGACGCGTCGGAACGAGGCGAGGCGGCCCGCCCGCGGGTCGTCGGGGCCGATCGCGGCGTCGAGGGCGCAGTCGCCGATCTCGGGGGTGTGAGTGCAGCCGCGCGGGCAGTCCTGCGCGACCTCCTCGAGTTCGGGGAAGGCCTTGAGGATCGAGTCGGCGGTGACGTGGGCGAGCCCGAACGAGCGGACGCCGGGCGTGTCGATGGCCCAGCCGCCTGCGGGCAGCTGGAAGGACACGGTGCTGGTGGAGGTGTGGGAGCCCTTGCCGATGGCGCGGACTTCGCGGACGGCGCGCCCGGCGCCGGGGACGAGCCGGTTGACGAGGGTGGACTTGCCGACCCCGGAGTGCCCGAAGAACACGTTCTCCTTGTCGCGCAGGAGGTCCATGAGTTCGTCGAGCGGCGCGTCGGGTTCGGTGGCGACGATGGTGAGGTCCAGTTGCGAGTAGTAGGCGCGGGCCTCGTCGACGACCTCGGGCGCGAGGTCGTTCTTGGTCAGGCAGAGCACGGGCGCGACGGCCGCGTCGAAGGCGGCCACGAGGCACCGGTCCACGAACCCGTAGCGCAACGGCGGGTCGACCACGCTCGCGACGATCACGAGCTGGTCCACATTGGCGACGACGACGCGTTCGGTGGCGTTCTCGTCGTCGGCCGAGCGGCGCAGTTCGCCGTGGCGCGGTTCGATCCTGACGATCCTCGCGAGGGTCCCGGGGCCGCCGGTGAGATCGCCGACGAGAGCGGCGCGGTCGCCGACCACGATGGACTGCTTGCCGAGTTCGCGGGCCTTCATGGCGGTGACGGTGACGCCTTCGACCTGGCAGGTGTACCGGCCGCGGTCGACGGCGGTGACGAAGCCCTCTTGCGCGTGCTCGTGCTTGGGGCGGATCTTGGTGCGCGGTCGCGATCGGCGGGTCGGCCGGACCCGGATGTCGTCCTCGTCCCAGTCTTCCTCTGCTTCGGCGTCCCAGTCAGGCTGCGGCACTAGGCCTCGGCTCCTTCGTCCGGCACGGAGCCGTTGCCGCGGCCGTGGACCGTCCGCTCCCAGACTCCGGCGAAGTCGGGCCAGGTCTTGGACACGCACGCCACGTCGTCGAGCTTCAGCCGCGGGATCACGAGTCCGGCGACGGCGCCTGCGTGGGCCATGCGGTGGTCGGCGTAGGTCTTCCAGGTGCCGGTGGTGTGCCCGCCCTTGTTGACGCGCAGGCCGTCCTCGAACTCGTCGACGTCGGCGCCGATCTTGCGCAGTTCCGTGACCAGGGCCGAGATGCGGTCGGTCTCGTGGCCGCGGATGTGGGCCACGCCGCGGATCGCGAAGGGGCCCCGGTTGACCCCGAACAGGGCCGCGAGCGACGGCGTCAGCTCCGAGGCGTCGGCGAGGTCGAGTTCGGCCGGGATCAGGCTCGGCGAACCGATGACGGTGAGGCCGCCGCGACTCCACTCGACTCGGGAGCCGAGCTGGGTGAGCACGTCGCGGATCTTGTCCCCGGCCTGCGTGGTCTCGGTCGGCCAGCCTTCGACGGTGATCCGCCCGCCCACGGTGACGGCGGCGATGAGGAACGGCGCGGCGTTCTGAAGGTCGGGTTCGATGACCCACTCGCGGCCCCGGAGCTCGCCGGGCGCGACCCGCCAGTGGTTCGGCTCGGAGTCGTCGACTTCGGCCCCGGCCTCGCGGAGCATGTGAACGACCATGTCGAGATAGGGCGGGCTCGGCACCGGCCGGTCGCCGACGTGGCGCAGGTCCAGACCCTGCTCGAAGCGGGGCGCGGCCAGGAGCAGCGCGCTCACGAGCTGCGAGGTCTTCGAGGAGTCGACCGTGAGCTCGCCGCCCTTGACGGCGCCGGCACCGTTCACGGTGAACGGCAGCGCGAGACGCCCGCCGTCCTCGATCGCCACGCCGAGATCCCGCAAGGCCTTGATGACGCCGTCGTTGGGGCGCTTGCGGGCGTGCGGGTCGCCGTCGAAGGCGACCGGGCCGTCGGCGAGCGCGGCCACGGGCGGCAGGAACCGCATGACGGTCCCGGCGAGCCCGCAGTCGACCTCGGCGTGGCCTTTGAACGTTCCGGGCGTCACCGTCCACACGTCGTCGTCATTCGTGTCCACCGCGACCCCGATGGACCGGAGCCCTTCGACCATGAGCAGCGTGTCGCGGGCGATGAGGGGCCGGCGGATCGTGGAGGGGCCGGACGCGAGTGCGGCGAGGATCAGGGCGCGGGCGGTCATCGACTTCGAGCCGGGCACGCGGACGACCGCGTCGAGCTCGGCCTCCGCGTACGGGGCTTCCCAGCGGCGCTTCTTGGGTGCTGCGGTTGCGTTCACGCCGCCATTCTAGAGGCCCGCGAGCCGCTCACCGGAAGGTCGGCGCACCGGACGGCCCGCTGTCGCGCCCACCAGCCGTGCGTCGCGACCGAAATCGAGGAGCCGGAGTGTCGGGGGCGGGGGTTACGGTGTGGGCATGTGCGGAAGGTACGCCAACACCAAGTCGAGCCCCAACATGGCCGCGCTCTTCGATGCCGAGGACCTCATCGCCGGTGCCTGGGACCCGAGGTACAACATCGCGCCCACGGCGACGGCCCCGGTTGTCCGACGCTCGAAGTCCCGCGATGAACGCGTGGTCGAACTGGCCCGGTGGGGCCTCGTCCCGCCGTGGGCCTCGGACCCGGGCATCGGCACGCGCATGTTCAACGCGCGCGTCGAGACCGTCGCGACCTCCAAGGCCTATAAGCGCCCCTTCGCGTCCCGCCGCGCGCTCGTCCCGGCCGACGGCTGGTACGAGTGGCGGAAGCTCCCCGGTGGCGGGAAGCAGCCCTATTTCTTCACCCGCCCGGGCGGGGTCGTCTTCGCCGGGCTCTGGGAGACCTGGAAGGACGGCGACCTCAACCTCTTGAGCTTCACCGTCCTCACCTGCCCGGCCATCGACGAGGCGATGGAGACCGTCCACGACCGAATGCCATACGTCCTTCCGCCCGAACGGTTCTCGGCCTGGCTGGGCGAGGAGGACGCCGACGAGGGCGAGCTGCTCGCCGGTCCCGCCCCCACGCTCGGGCAGGATCTCGAGATCCGCAAGGTCGGCCGCGCCGTTGGCCGCGCCGACAACGAGGGCCCTGAACTGATCGAGCCGGTCGACGGCGCGGACAGCCCCGCCACCCTCCCCGGATTGTGAACTCAATCACTATCGCTCGAAGGTATCTGTACCCCAAGTCGCCGGTCTTTCGTGTACAAGCCGCCGCCGACTGAAGGGAATCGCTTCCCGCGTCGAGGCACAGGGCCGATTTACGGCTCGCAAACTCCGCCGAGGCGCCGGAGGAGTCTGCGGCGGAAGGAGAGAGGGAGGCAGCAAATGCGGCGAATCCGCCCCGAGGAGGTGGCTCGTGCCCGGAGAGACCCCCGGCTGCTCGACGCCGCCGAATACCGCGACGAGATCATCAGAGGCGCCTACCGGATGAGCGGCGACGACTGGCTCCGCCAAGGCAACTGCGCCGAGGCCGAGCCCGACGTGATGTACCCCGAACCCCGAGAGCCCATCGACCAGGCGCTCGCCATGTGCGCCTCCTGCCCCGTGCGCACGCCCTGCCTGGTGCGCGCGCTGGAGGCCCGCGACCGCCACGGCGTCTGGGGGGCCACCGCGCCCCGCGAGCGCCGCGCGATGATCGAGGTCTGGAAGGACATCAACCCCCTGGCCGTCGGCGCCTAGCCGAGCCCGTCACACCGAGAGCCGCGACCGCCCGCCCGGCGCGTTCGCGGCTTTTCGCCGTTCATGGCCGCAGTGGGGGAGTGGGACCTCCCCGGACCGGCGGCGGTGTCAGGTCCGTCGGCCCGGGGCAGGTACTGGGAGTTCACGCATCGGTTGCCCGATGCGATCAGGGCCCTTCCGGGCCCACACACGATAACGACTGCGCGCACCGAAAGTTGCCGTTTTGACCCATCCACCGTAATTCGGAGTATTTACCCGAATTTCCCGCGCTTTCCGTCCCCATTCCAACCCCTGTTCCGATGCCGCGACGCGATGTGTCGGATACGACTCGGGGCGTTTCGCCGTGGGCGGAATGAACCCGCGGCCATCGCTGTTGTTCGATGCGAGCCTCCCGCCCCACCCGGCGGGGACGGGGCTCACGGGCCACGAAGTCTGTCTAGCAAGGAGCCCATCGCATGACCACCACTCTCCGCGGACGCGAAGACGAGCGCTTGGCCGCTCTGCTGAGCGGTCCGGACTGGTCCCCGTCCTACGGCGAGGACGCCTCGGTCGGCCGCGTCACGACCACCGGTATTTCCTCCGTCCCCGCTGACACCGCTGCCGTAGGCTCGGACATGGTCGGCTACGAGAGGGAGACGGTGACCGAGGCAGGCAGCGAGAACACCCAGGAGCGGCGCGAGCGGTTCGAGCGCGACGCGATGCCCCTGCTCGACCAGCTCTACGGTGCCGCGCTGCGCATGACGCGCAACCCCGCCGACGCCGAAGACCTGGTGCAGGAGACCTTCCTCAAGGCTTATTCGAAGTTCCACCAGTTCCGCGAGGGCACCAACCTCAAGGCGTGGCTCTACCGGATCCTCACCAACACGTACATCAACTCCTACCGCAAGAAGAAGCGCCAGCCGCTGACCTCGCCGACCGACGAGATCACCGACTGGCAGCTCGCGGACGCCGAATCGCACTCCGCCACGGGGCTGCGCTCGGCCGAGACCGAGGCGCTCGACCACCTGCCGGACTCGGACGTCAAGGACGCCCTCCAGCGGCTGGGCGAGGACTTCCGCCTGACGGTCTACCTCGCCGACGTCGAGGGCTTCTCCTACAAGGAGATCGCCGACATCATGGGCACGCCCATCGGCACGGTCATGTCCCGCCTGCACCGGGGCCGGCGGCAGCTGCGCCAGCTGCTGAGCTCGTACGCCGCCGACCGCGGTCTGTCGCCCGCACGGGAGGTACAGCAGTGACCAGCGAAGAGTCGGAGAAGCCCAGACTCGACTGTCGGGAGGTTCTCGAAGAGGTCTACCTCTACCTCGACGCCGAGTGCTCCGATGTCCGCCGCGAGGTGATCCGCGACCATCTCGACGAATGCTCGCCGTGCCTCTCGGAGTACGGCATCGAGAAGGAGGTGCGCACCATCGTGCACCGCTGCTGCAGCCAGGAGAAGGCGCCCGACGAGGTCAAAGAGCGCCTCCGCCAGAAGCTCAGCGCGATCGAGCAGGTCAGCGAGCTCTTCAGCGAAGTGGCCGAACGCGACCGCTGACGCCGAACGGCCATGCGCCGTCCGTTGAAGGAGCGCCGATCGAGTCCGCCCTGGCGTGCCCGACCGGCCTACGAACGCAGCGAGCATTCCCGTTCAAGAACCGGACTGCTCACTGTCGTTGGCCTCGATCATGCCGATCGAGATCTGCAGCGAGGCGTCCCGGATCTCCTGCTCGGAGTCGTCGATCCGCGGAAACGTGATCCAGTTGCTGTAGAGCGTCGTGATCGCGTCCCACGCCCGCAGGCGGTGGATGAGCGGACCGTCGGACTCGACCAGCAGCGCGTGGAGACGCCGCTGGCGCATGCGGAAGACCGACATGCGGTCCAGGCGCGTGAGGGCGGCCTGGTTGTTCTGCATGAACTTGAGCACCGGCACGTGCGAGCGAATGACCTCCGCGTAGCGGCGGAGCAGTTCGGTGCGGGTCGCCAGATGCTGCGGCTGGGTGTCGCCCCATTCGCAGATGCGGTCCAGATCGACCGCATAGGACTCGAAGAAGCTCGCCGCGATGTCTTCCTTGGTCTTGAAGTGGTAGTACAAGGCGGCCTTGGTGACGCCGAGCTGCTCGGCGATCTCCCGTAGAGAGGTGTGCTCGTAGCCGTGCTCGCTGAAGAGCGCGATCGCGGTCCGCTGGATCCGCTCGCGGGTGCTCGGCTGTTCCTGCTCGCGCGCATCGCGCGGCGCTTCGGTCATCTGGGCAAGTCTCGTTCTCGTCCGGGTGCACTAGTGCGGTCGCGGGGCAGTCGCGGCCACGGGCCGCCTGCCCCGCAAAGCACTAGCTGTTCGGCCGCTTCCCGTGGTTCGCGGACTTCTTCTTGCGGGACTTGCGCTTGCGAGATGCTTTCGCCATGGCTCCTCCTAGGATCGGTGGACAATGCAGAGGTCAACCTTACCGGCACCTGCGCGGGTGCCCCCGCAGGGCGGCGCATACAGTGCGTTGACGACCCGCGAAAGTCGGAGCAGGGTTGAGACCGCCGGCGGGGCGTCGCGGCAACGGTCGACGGCGGTGGACGAGCGCGGTCACGGTCGACTACGCTTCATTATAAAGGTTGTTTAATATTTAGTGGTACCCGTTGCGCAAGGAGCGTCAAGTGAACCAGCCCCAGGTCGGCGCCAACGACCAGACCAGCGCCGAGAAGACCGGCATTGACGGAACCGGCGCCGACGAGCAGCCCGGAATCGGCATGGCCGCCGACATCGCCGAGCAGCCCGCCGTGTACACCGACGTGCTCGACCACGGCTCGGCCGAGATCGCCCGCATCGCCGCGATCGTCGCCGAACGGCGCCCGCGCTCGGTCGTCTTCACCGCCCGGGGCACCTCCGACCACGCCGCGCTCTACGCGGCCTATCTCACAGAGATCCGCCTCGGCCTGCCCGCCGGCCTCGCCAGCCCCTCGGTCGTCACCGTCTACGACGCCCGCCCAGACTGGTCCGACTCCCTCGTCATCGCCGTCTCCCAATCCGGCGGCTCACCCGACCTCGCCCAAGTCGTGGCCGCCGCCCGCGCCTCAGGCGCCCTCACCCTCGCCGTGACCAACAACCCCGACTCGCGCCTCGCCGCCGAAGCCGAACTCCACCTCGACGTCCGCGCCGGACACGAACGCGCCGTCGCCGCCACCAAGACCTACACGTCCGAACTGCTCACCCTCCTGCTCCTCATCGAAGGCATCCGCACCGGCACCGGCCGCCTCGAAGCCGCCGAGGCCGCCGCGATCGCCAAGCTCCCCGAACTCGCCCAAGACGTGCTCGCGAACACCGACGCCGCCGAACTCGCCGGCCGCTACCGCTTTGCCTCCCGCTTCGTCACCACCGGCCGCGGCTACGCCTACCCCACCGCGCGCGAGACCGCGCTCAAACTCATGGAGACCTCCTACCTGCCCTCGCTCGCCTTCTCCGGCGCCGACCTCCTCCACGGGCCCCTCGCCATGACCGACCCCGGCGTACCGGTCCTCGCCGTCGTCGGCTCCGGCCCCGGCGGCCATGCAATGTGGAACGTCCTCACACAACTGGGCAAGCAGCGCGCCGACGTCGTGATCGTCGGCGCCGCCGACGTCCCCGGCCAGACCACCCGACTCGCCACACCCGCCGTCGACGAACGGCACGCCGCCCTCCTCGACATCCTTCCGCTGCAACAACTCGCCCTCCATCTGGCGATCGAGCGCGGCGAGAACCCCGACGCCCCCCGCGGCCTCAAGAAGGTCACCGAGACGATGTGAGCCCAGCTAGGCGGCCCCGCATCAGGCGCTGTTCACCTTCAATTCACCGAGTCGTTCCCCCGCCTCCGTAAACTCTCAGTCATGCAGGCCCCACCAGCCGCGCATGCCGGCACCACCGAGATCGTCTGGCACGACAGGCGATACCGGGCGCGTTCGATCGCCGGAGGCGCCGCATTCGAGCTCTATTCGGACACCCGCGAAGACGGATTCCAGCCCAGCGGCAGGACCTACCACCGGTACGTGCACGCCTCCGAAGTGAGCAGCGCCGCCGGAGAACTCCTGCTGGCCGGAGTCGCACCACTGGCGATCCCTCTCATGCCCGGGATCGACGCCGCCACCGTCCACCGCTACAGCCAGAACCCGCGCATCGGCCCCGCCGAACGCGCCCTCGTCTCCGCCGTGCGGGCCACCGCGTTCATCACCGGCGGCACGCGCATGATCAAACCGCTCAGCTCCCACCAGGTCGCCCGGCAGCTCACCTCCCCGCCGGTGGTCAGCGGCGTGTGCTTCCGCGAATTCGACGTCGCCCACCTGCGCACCCCCGACGACCGAGTGGTGCTCTCCGGCGACCCCGACGACGCCCGCGACACCGCATTCGCGCTGCGCTGGAAGGCCATCTGCGCCTGCGACTACACCAGCACCGAGGCCGCGAACCAACCCGGCCTAGTCGGCATCCCCGGCCGCGAGCGGCGCGGCTCGATGATCCTGGGAACCGGATTCCTGCCGAGCGGCACGCACCTCATCCCCGAATTCGCGACCGCGGCCCTCGCCGACGTGCCGCTCACCGCCCGCGCCGAAATCCTCGCGTACACGCCGGACGGCGCCGAGGTAGCGCTGTTCCAATACCAGCCGCAGACGAAGGTGTGGAACCGCATGGCCGGCGCCCGCCACCGCGACCTGGTCAACCGCATCCCGGGCCTCGAGAACGGCCGCGCGCTCTTTCGCACCAACCCCTCCGCCCATGCTGGACTGATGGGCGACCACGAAGGCGAACGCGTTCCGGTCACCGCCGACCCGGGCCACGGATTCAGCGTCTACGCCCGCGGCGCCACGAGCCGCAACCCGGTGACCCGCCCGCAGCGCTACTTCACACGGGCGCGCTGGCGAGACGTGGAGGTGCTCGCGCTGGGCCGCAACGAGGACTGGGTGCGGCTACGCCTGAGCCAGCCGGACATCGAGGCGGTCATGGCCACCGACGCGACCTGCGTGGAACGCGGCGTCTACGAATGCTGGGCCCCGCGCGCCGAACTGGAGCGCCACCACATGGTGACGATCGACTACCCGACCGGCCCCAACACGTCCCCTTGCTGACTCGGGGGCCCCTCCCCCCCCACCCCGCCCACCCCTCGATTTCGGATGCGGTGCGCACCGCATTACTGGACATGTCGCCTAGGCGCGCCCGCCGCAGGCGGGGCGCGGGTGTCGACCAGGTTCGGACTCCTTTCGTTCGAGCGGTGCCCGCGACGGTCTGCGGCCTCTCGTCCGAGCGGTGTGTGAGTGGTCCGCGGTGTCTCGTTCGAGCGGTGTGAGCTGCGGTGCGCGACGTCTTCGGCGTGGCCGGCTCAGCGTGGTGTGGGCGGTGCTCTCGCCCGGGCTCTGAGCTTGGTCAGGATTGACCTCCTCTAGATAGGCGCCAGCGGTTGTCGATGCGGTCGACCCAGCCGACTCGTCGCAAGTGCTCCAAGGTCGCTGTCGCGGTATCCGCGGGGACTCCGGCGGCCGCCGCCAGGCGGGCGGTGTCGACCACGTAGCCCCTTGGAAGCGCCTCGACCAGGCGAGCCTCGATCTCCGTCAGCCGGTCGAAGGCCCGCTGCTGCGGCGGCGGGGCGGTCGCGAGTGGACCGCCGATGCCGGTCAAGTCCTCGATCACCTCTTCCGCCCTGGTCACCAGCCGTGCCTCCCACGGCTCCCGCGCGAGCTGGTGGACTCCCGCCGACTGCGACGACGTCACCGGTCCCGGCGTGAACATCAATACCCGACCCAGCTCGGCCGCGTGGCGGGCCGTATTGCGAGCCCCTGACCGGTGTGCGGCCTCGATGACGACCGTGCCGGCCGTGAGAGCGGCGATGACTCTGTTTCGAGTAAGGAACCGGTGCTTCATCGCGGACGAACTCGGCGGCCATTCGCTCACCAGGAGGCCCTTCTCGACGATGAGGTCGAACATCGAGTGGTTCGCCTTCGGGTACGGCAGCTCCACTCCACAGGCCAGCACCGAGACCGTGGACCCGCCCCGCGCCAGCGCCCCCAGATGTGCCGCCCTGTCGATCCCGAAAGCGCCGCCGGACACGATCGTCCAACCCGCCTCGGTCAGATCGGCCGCGAGGTCGTCCGCGAGATGCTGGCCGTATTCACTTGCGGCCCTTGACCCGACGATCGCCACCGAGCGGCGGCACAAGCGGGCCAGATCCTGCTGGCCCCGCACCCACAGACAGCGCGGCGGTCGCACATGCGGTTCATCGGCGTCGCAGACCAGCAGGAGGTCGCGCAATTGGTCGGGCCAGTCCGGATCGCCCGGAATCAGGACGCGTGCTCCGCACGCCTCGGTGGCCGTGGCGATCTGCTCGGCGCGGTCGGCGGCGTCGTAGGTGCAGGCGACGGTCGCGCTGGTGAGGTGCCGCAAGCGCTCGGGCACGTCGCCCTCCCAGATGCGTTTGACCGCCTCGATCGGACCGACATCGCCGAGAAGGTCGTCGAGTTCGGCGTCGCCCGGCTCGACCATCGAGGACAAAAGCATGAGGGCGAGGCGGGGATCGTCTGGCAGATGGGTCATGGTTCCTCCTCGAGCGGTGATGCGTGCAGTTCGAGCGGTGGGCCGTGCCAAGGGGATCGGTCGGTTCGGTTGGATCCCTCGTGAGGTTTTTCAGCTGAGGGAATAGCCCAGTCGGAGTTCGCTTGCGGCAGTCACGTCTGCTTCCGACGGGGTGTCGTGCTCCCGCAGGTCCGCGATCGTCCATGCGAGCTTCAGCACCCGGTCGTAGCCCCTGGCCGTAATGCGTTCCTTCATGAGCAGGTCGTCCACGCTTCCTCGCACCGACTCCGGCAGCCGCCATCGTTCGGACCGGAGCGCCGGACCCGGCACCTCGCTGTTGCACTGCCACCGCTCCCCGGCTTCGGCCCATCTCGCCGCGGCGGCCTCCCTCGCCCTGGCGACCCGCTTCGCCACCGGCTCAGAGGACTCGGTCTCCGACAGCTCCGCCAAGATCGCCGACGGCGGCACCGCGGGCAGGTTCAATCGGAGATCGATCCGGTCCATCAGCGGCCGCGAGATCCGCGGCAGGTATCCGCGTTTGACTTGGGGAGTGCAGGTGCAGTCTTGGGGCTTGTTCGGCGCACACGGGCATGGGTTCGCGGCCAGCACCAGAATCACTTTGGCCGGGTAGCAGATCGACGTGTTCGCTCGCCGGATCCGCACTTCGCCGCTCTCCAGTGGTTGGCGCAGCGAGTCGAGGACCGACCGTTTCCATTCGGGCGCTTCGTCAGTTGGGGGAGTTTCACAACTTGGAACGTACGGGTTGTGAGCTGCTGTTTCACAGCATACAGGCCAACCGCACACCACGGGCGAGCAGTCAGCGCACCGCGTGACCAGAGCGGGAAAGCTACTGAATCGAAGACATCAGCCCGGACCGGCACCCCGGGCCATCTACCTACGCACAACGGGAGCCGATTCACATGAACACCACCACGACCGCCAAGACCACCCAGCCCGCCAACGCCGGCGGTGCCGTCATCACAGCTACCTACTTCGCTACCGGCCAGCTCGGGAGCGTTGAGCTGCGGCAGAACTGGGACGCTACCCGCGCCGAAATCCTCGCAGCCCGCGCCGATGTTGAAAACATCCTCATCCCGCACGTCGGCAGCCTCGCCGGACGACTCCAACTCGACTTCGAACGCGAAGAGCACGTCAGCACTTGGACTCTCAAGTCCCACAACTGAACACGAAAAAGGGTCCGGTTGCCGCCGGACCCCAACATCCCCCAGAGAGAGGACCTACCTTTGAAGCCCAAGCATATCAAGCTCACGTATGACGAATACGTAGCCATCTGCCAAGAACTCAGGGCAGCCGCAGCGCTCCACCGCGAGACGGCAGCCAAGCTAACCAGCTACGAACTGGCAATGAAGTTCGTTGCCCGTGCCAAGCAGGCGGAAGCCTTGGCCCAAGCGGTTGCTTCCCGATACTTCGGGGTCGATGCCTGATGATCCAGACCAAGACCTTGCAGCGGGCAGCCAATCACCGTGAACGTGTTCGACTGGTAGTCGGCTCGCTTGGAGCCGACAAGGCAACTCCGAAAGCTGTC